>CAXTDB010000112.1:0-13468 GCA_964242045.1 uncultured Leptolyngbya sp.
AGACAAACCGCAGAAGAGTTATCGCAATCGAATGCAGAATTACGCCTAACTCAAGATCGATTAAACTATATTGCAAATCACGATTCTTTAACTGGATTACCGAATCGAATCTTGCTTTATGAACGGTTAAGTCAATCGATCGAAACCGCAAGATCAAGCAATCGAATTCTGGCGCTGTTATTTCTAGATCTAGACGGATTTAAACGGATTAACGATACGTTAGGACACGCGATCGGAGATTTGTTGCTACAAGCAGTGGCGAAACGTTTAACCGGATGTTTGAGAACCAGCGATACGGTTGCGCGATTAGGTGGAGATGAATTTGTAGTACTATTGCCAATGATTCCGGACGCGAATAATGCAACGCAAGTGGCACGTAAGATTCTCAGTACTTTGTCACAAGCGTTTGCGATTTCGGGAGAAACGCTATCGATCACCACGAGTATTGGAATTGCTATGTTTCCGAGTCATGCAGATCGCTTAGAATCCTTGATCGAACGAGCAGATCAAGCAATGTATCACGCGAAAAAAACCGGAAAAAATCGGTTTTCATTTGCCGATCGTATTCCGGTTGAGAATTTGGATTAATTGAGCAATTACCCGACTGTCCGCGTCAACAAGACAGGACAGTCTGCATACACTCGCACATAATCCGATAACGATGTGCCCAACAAGCGATCGAGATCCGGCAATCCTTTCGCGATCGAAGGTCGGCGATCGGGTGATCCCAACATTAATAAATCAGTTTTGGTTTCATCGGCAACGCGACAAATCGCTTCACCCGGTTTTCCTGTCGCCACCACTGCTCGATATTTAATTCCAGATTGTTTTGCAGAAGCGATCGCTTCTGCAAAAATCGGAGCTTTCTCGGCTTCTGCGCCCATTTTCTCACTCGCTTTCGGAGCAGAATCGACGTTTACCAATGTTAACTGTCCACCTTTAATATCTCGCATCAAAAAGAGCGCTAACTTGAGACACTGTTTCGATGCCTCGGATTTATCGATCGCAACTGTGATTCGATTGATCGCGCGCACGTAGATATCATCTTTCACCAGCAGCATCGGACGCGATGAAAGCTGAAACACATACTGACTCACTGAATTTTCTAGAATCGACACCAATCGCTTCAAACCGCGCGATCCCATAATGATCAAATCTGCATTCACTTCATCGGCGGCTTTTAGCACTTCGCTTTTTGGATCACCTTGACGCAGCATTGCCGAAACGTGACTCGGTTCTGCTTTCAGCGACTGTGCCGCTTTTGCAAGAACTTTTCCGCCTTCTTCCCACTTTTCAGTCATTGCATCCGCACTGGTTTGCGGGGGAACGACGTGCAATACGGTCACCATCGATCGCTGAATTGACGGAATCGCTAAGAGCGCATTCAGCATATCTTCTGAGCGCCCCGTACCCGAATCGGCTAATAAAATTTTTTCTATCATCGCTTCGCCTCGTTTCTGCGTAGACTTTAAAACAGGGGTATCAAGATCGAGAATTTATCTTCCCGGTCTGTTTCAAGTCTAGGCTTTGGCGTTACCCTGTGTTCATTATGGTTTGTGAAGAACGATCGTGTCTCAGCCTCCTCAGTTACCGACTTCAAACCTTGTGCCGTCTGCGATCGCGCCTGACTGGTTCGATTATCCGATTACGGTTTATGCTCACCATACGGATTATGCAGGTGTGGTATGGCATGGAGCCTATGTTGCATGGCTCGAAGAAGCCCGGATCGAGTTTCTCCAATCGCGCGGCATTGATTTCTCACAGCTCGTGGAAATGGGCTGCAATTTGCCTGTGATTGATTTATCGATTCGGTATCATCAGCCTTTACGCATGGGCATGAAAGCGATCGTTAAAACGCGATTAATGGCGATCGAGGGAGTCAAACTTCCGGTCGAATATGAGATTCGATCACTGGATAATACGATGCTGTATGTGAGCGGTCGAGTGGTGCTGGTTGCAGTGGATATGGTGAAAGGGAAAATTCTGCGACGATTGCCTTCCACGGTGGAGAGTGCATTAGCGATCGTGCGTTAAGTCCGATATCAAGTACCAATTAGCGTTCTAGCGCGAAAGGATTCAGCATTTCGATTCTAAGTCCGTCGAAATCCTTAATATTGCGAGTAACAAGATGAAAGGAGCCTTGTAAAGCGATCGCTGCGATGAGGGAATCGAGAATCGGTAGCGATCGTCCTTGCTGTTCTAAACTTCCAACCAGTTCTCCCCATCGCAGCATTGTCTCTGCATCAAGACTCCAAATTCTGCTAGCGAAGCGCTTTGGAAGATCCTGGTTGAGCCAATCGGTTAGGGTTGATTTACGACGAGAATCTGGTAGTTTGCGAATGCCTTTGGCAATTTCACCCAGAGTTACAACCGTGAGATGTAGCGTTTCTGGTGGCTGAGCATCAAGCCAGGTGAGAACAGATTGATTGGGCTGTTTTGCAATCAACTCGGAAACGATACAAGTGTCGAGCAAATACTTCACAACTGAACGCGATCGGGAATTAGGCTTCGGTCGCGGGTGAGATCGAGTTGATCAGCGACTTCGCAAAGCGGCGAGTTGCGGAAGAATTCTACCAAGGATTCCGTTTCTTGGGCTGCCGAGGCAGAAGTTGTTTCTGTTGCTAAGCTCTGCGTAAGAAGCTGAATTAAGCGGCGCTTCTCATCGGGGGCGAGGGTGAGGAGTTGTTTCTCTAATTCTTGAATTGTCATATTTTGCCTAACTTTCTTCTATTTTATCTTCAGCAAGCAGGGCGATCGCTTTCATTTAGACGATCGTTGAATGGATTCCAAAAGTTTGATCTCAGCATTAAGTACTAAAACAAATACAAAGTTTTTCTGTAACCCTTAAACATCCCAGAAACCGCTATGTTATTTCTGTAGAGCAACTCGATCGACGTTTTGCCTTGCTGCCCCCGATATGAAAGATTTTTCTGGTCAAAATCTGCGTAGCAAACTGATTCCTGCGATTGCCAAACTTCTCGGTATTCCTGTTTGATCGAGATCAAGCAGCGTCGCACTCTCGCGATTCCGGGGAAATCTAGGGCAATACACCTACCCTCGGATTGCGTCCTGATTTGAGGAAATCCTCATGAAGCAAGAATTCTACAGCCCCGACGATCGCGCCTCGATGCTTTCGGTTGCCGCCAATCAACCCCCGGATGCCCTTGCTGGATTTTGGCAAGAACTCGAAGTCGAACTCAATGAAGAAAACCTCGAAGAACAGCAGATCGCCAAAAGTTCAACATTGACGATCGAGCGCGATGAACCCGTGACGATCGAGCCTCCTCCCGGAATGCCCGATGCCAAACCCCGCTATATTCAAGGCGTTGTGGTTGACAAACAAGCTTGCCTAGTAACGAATTTGCTCAAACAAGAGTCGATGACTTTGAGACAACCGCAAATGGTTTGGACGATCGGGCGGAATCGATCGGCAGCGCTTCCGCTACAAGATCGTAAACTGTCTCGTCGCCACGCAGTCATTTTGCATCGGCAAGATGGCTTTCATTTTATCGATCTCAACAGCATGAACGGGTCTTATATCAATGGCGTGAGAGTCCAACAATGTCAGCGGCTTCAGGATGGCGATTGTGTTTGTGTCGGAAGCACTCGCTTTTTCTTTTTTGTCAGTGGTCAAGAACGAGTGACCGAAGCACTACACCCTGAAGTATTAGCCCGGTTGAACAATGTGGAAACGCGGAACGGCGAATTCATCGGCTTTTCCGAATTAAACGAAGAAATTTCGTTTAATCTCAACAAAGCCGATTAGAATTGCCGCGTCCAATCGTGCCAGCGTTCGACCACTACTTTTGTTTGCGTGAAAAACTCGATCGCTTGCCAGCCTTGTCCGTGTAAGTCTCCGAAAAAGCTGTCTTTCCACCCGCTAAACGGAAAGAACGCCATTGGAGCCGCAACGCCAATATTGATGCCGATGTTTCCCGCTTCGGCTTCGTAGCGAAATTTTCGCGCAGCGGCTCCACTCGAAGTAAACAGCGATGCCATGTTGCCGTATTGACTGCGGTTGACAAGCTCGATCGCGTCGTCGATCGAGTCTAAGTGAATCAAACTCAACACGGGTCCAAAAATCTCAGTTGTGGCGATTTCTCCAGCAGGATCAATGTTTTGCAAAATCGTAGGACGAACAAAATAGCCGTTTTCGTAGCCAGAAATTTTGGGCGATCGACCATCGACTAACACGGTTGCGCCTTCGGTTTCGGCTTGTTGGATGATGCTTTCGATACGAGATTTACTTTGCTCGGTGATCACAGGACCCATTTGCACTTTAGAATCGAGTCCGAATCCGACAGGTCGAGTGGTCGCAACTTCTGCGATCGCATCAGTAAACGTGGTTTTTGCACTGCCCACTGTAATTGCCACCGATGCCGCTAAACACCGCTGCCCCGCACACCCGAATGCACTATCCGCCATAATTTTCGTTGTCATCGCAATGTCCGCATCGGGCAGCACAATCACCGGATTTTTTGCTCCGCCTTGACACTGCGATCGTTTGCCATTTGCGGCAGCGCGCCTGTAGACGTATTTCGCCACTGGACTTGATCCTACAAAGCTAATCGCTCGAATTGCCGCATGATCTAACAGCGCATCGACTACTTCTTTCGCCCCGTTGACGAGATTGATCACTCCTTTTGGTAAGCCTGTTTGCTCAAGGATTTGAAAGATTTTCTGCATCGTCAGCGGAACCCGCTCTGAAGGCTTGATGATGCAAGTGTTACCACAGGCGATCGCATACGGCATAAACCAAAACGGAATCATCCCCGGAAAGTTAAACGGCGTAATGATTGCCGTCACTCCTAACGGTTGTCGAATCATGAATTCATCGATTCCTTTTGCAATGTCTTCGGAGTTGTAACCTTGCATCAAGATCGGAATGCCGCAGGCGACTTCGACATTTTCGATCGCGCGCCGCATTTCGCCTTTTGATTCTGCGATCGTTTTGCCACATTCAAGCGTGATCGTTTGGGCAATGTCTTCAAACTGCTCTTCTAACAAGGCTTTGAGCTTGAAGAGATACTGAACGCGCTCGGTTGCCGGGGTACGTCGCCAACCAAAAAAGGCAGTTTGAGCGGCAACGGCAGCGCGATCGACTTCATGGGCTGGCGAAAGCGGGACTTTGCCGAGAACTTCGATCGTCGCGGGATTGATGATTTCTAGATAAGTTTCGGCATTTGGAGTAGACCACTCACCGTTGATGTAGTTTTGAACGATCGAAGATTGCGTCATGGTTTTTTCTCACTCTTATATCGATCTTGCCGCAGTATCGATCTTGCCGCATCTACGCGAAATCGCACATCTGGCAGGTGGATTGAGAGATCGGCAGATCCACAAACCTACGCAGATAGAGGTTCACTATTTTATGAAAATGATAAGCTAAATAGACATTTATCTACGTATAATTGTTGACGCGAAAGTGCTAGGTGCAGAAATGTTGGGACATCGTGAAACGCAAAACACATCAGGGATAGTGCGATCGAATCCGTTTGACTACGACGTGCTTAAAGTCGTAGCAAAGATTGTGCAATGAACGATGAGTGGTAAATTCAGATGCCTATTTCCTGCTTTGTCATTGGTCAAGGTGCCATCGCACTGAAGTGTTTAGAAGTTCTCAGACAAGCTGAATGTTCGATTCTTGGAATTTATTCTGCGAACGGCTCCTTGCAGGAGTGGGCGATCGAGCAAAATATTGCTCACGCTGAAACTCGACAGACATTTTGCAACCAGCTTCACAGCAGCAATTATGACTATCTTTTCAGCATTAACAATGGCTGGATTATCCCGCCAGCGGTGCTTGTTCGCGCTCGTCGATCGACGATTAATTTTCACGATGCGCCATTGCCTAAATACGCCGGACTGTATGCGACTTCTTGGGCATTGCTGCACGGCGAAACTCAGCATGCTGTGACTTGGCATGAAGTTGTTCCCGAAATCGATGCAGGGCGCATTTTCAAACAATCGATCGTGCCGATTGAGTTGAGCGATACGGCTTTGAGTTTGAACACGCGCTGTTATGAAGTTGCGATCGCTGCGTTTACCGAACTGGTGCGCGAACTGATCGAGGATCGGGTGCAGCCGACAGCACAAGACCTCACGCAGCGCAGCTACTTTGGGTTGAACGATCGTCCAACTGCTGCTGGAGTGGTTAATTTCACGGAAAAAGCTCAGACGATCGCGAATTTAGTACGAGCGCTGAATTTTGGAGCGATGCCAAACCCGCTGGGATGCGCGAAACTCTGGCTACCGCATGGAGTGGTTGCAGTTGGACAGGCTCAAACGCTAGATTCGGCGTTACACGCTGGTCAACCTTCACCTGGGCAAGTACTCACGATCAATTCAGAACCAAATTCAGATCGCGCTAAGTTATCGATCGCGACCTCGCACGGTGCGATTGAACTCAGCCAACTCACGACGCTTGACGGACTGCCTGTAAGTCAAACCGCGTTGATCGAGCAGTACGGTGTGCAAATCGGTGTACAACTACCGCTATTGAGCGAAATCGATCGTCAAGCCATTCACGATCGCAATCTCAGTCTTTGTCGATTCGAGCGTCGCTGGATACGGCGACTTGCTCAACTTTCTCCGTTCGTTCATCCTTACGTTCAGCCGCACAAAGACAGCACCCTATATCGCACGGCGATCAAGTTGGATAGGACGATCGAGCCGCGATCTTTGCTAGCGTTGTTTGCTGCGTACTGTGCCCGACTTGCCAGCGAAGACGAGTTTGATTTGGGTGTGCAAACTGAGGCTCAGCGCAGTGTTGCCCCGGAAATTTTTGCTCAAATCGTCCCGATGCGAATTGCAGTTCAAGCTGAGGACAGCGTGCGTAATTTTTGCGAGCGGTTCGAGCTAGCTTTGAGCGAAACTGAACAGTGGCAGAGCTATGCACTCGATAGTGGAATGCGCTATCCAGAGTTGCGTGGGCAGCGGATCACACTTGCGATCGCGATCGTGCTAGCAGCGAGTCCAAGCGCATTGGACGTGAAGCACCTCACGGCTCAAGTTGCATTCGTTGCTTACCAAGATGGTAGCGTTCCAGAACTCGTGCATCAAGGCGCACTGGAACCCAAGCAACCGCAAGCGATTGTTCGACAGCTTCAAAGTTTGATTGCAGCGAGTGTGGACGACCCGACTCAACGAGTCACAGCGCTGCCGCTCTTATCACGAGAAGAACAGCAACAATTGATCGAGTGGAACCAAACCAAAAAGCCTTATCCGAGCGATCGCAGCGTTCACGAGCTGATTGATCAACAAGCGATCGCCACGCCTGATGCGATCGCCGTTCGGTTTGGTCAAACCGAATTGAGCTATCAAGCACTAGAGCGGCGCAGTAATCAAGTCGCTCGGTGGCTTCGTTTTGTGGGCGTGCAGCCAGAAACCTTAGTTGCGCTCTGTGTGCCGCGCAGTGTGGACTTAATCGTCGGACTGCTCGGAATTCTCAAGTCAGGTGGAGCTTATGTGCCAATCGATCCGACTTATCCGCGCGATCGCATTGCATTCTTGCTCGAAGATAGCGGTGTTCAGGTGATCGTTACTGTGAAATCGCTGCGATCGCTGTTTTCACCGCTTCAAACGGTGTGTCTCGATGATGCCGCGATCGCTGAGTTTGAATCCGATGCGCTCTCGGTTGCAGTGACATCAGACCATTTAGCGTATGTGATTTATACGTCGGGTTCGACCGGAAAGCCGAAAGGTGTGCAAGTGCCGCATCGCGCGATCGTGAATCACAGTTGGGCGATTGCCGAGTTGTATCAACTCAGTCCGCGCGATTGCGTTTTACAGTCGGCTTCGATCAGCTTTGATGTTGCAGGAGAGCAGATTTATCCTGCTTTGTTTCGGGGTGGCACCGTCGTCGTGCGCCCGGACAATTTACTCGAATCATTTGAGCGATTTATTCAGTTTGTTCAACGGCGATCGATCACCGTTTTGATTTTACCGACGGCATTTTGGCGAGAATGGACGATCGATCTAATCGAATCGAATCAATCTATTCCGGATTGTCTACGAGTTGTGGCGGTGGGGACTGAAAAAGTGCTGGCGGATCAACTCGCGCAGTGGCAGCAAATCACGCGCGATCGAGTCACTTTCTTTCAAGGCTACGGTCCGACCGAAGCGACTATTACTTGTACGGTGTATCAATATCTCAATCAGGACTTGAATCCTGAGCAAGCCGTTCCGATCGGGAATCCGTTACCAAACCTGGAACTTTACATTCTCGATCGATATCTTCAGCCCGTTCCGGTGGGTGTGATTGGAGAAATTTATATCGGCGGAGATGGATTAGCGCGGGGCTATCACAATCAACCGCTGCTGACCACTGAGCGATTTGTGACGCATCCGTTTCGCAGTAGCGCAAAACTGTACAAAACTGGGGATTTAGCTCGCTTTCAGCCCGACGGTCAAATCGTGTACTGCGATCGCAGCGATGACCAAATTAAGCTGAACGGATTTCGCATCGAACTCGGTGAGATCGAAGCTGTACTGCGCGAATTTCCGATCGTGCAGCAAGCAGTCGTTCGCGCCGATGCGAGCCAAAACAAACAGCGCTTAATTGCTTATGTCGTTCCTGCGCCGCAGCAGACTTTAATTTCTGCCGACCTCGCTGAGTTTATCCAGCAGAAACTCCCCACCTATATGATTCCAGCGGCGATCGTTCAATTAGAGACGCTACCGCTCACGCCAAACGGCAAGATCGATTATCGATCGCTGCCGCAAGTCGAGCCGTCAAACTCCGCTGACCGAACTCCCAGTAATGCGCTAGAACAGCAGCTTATGACGCTCTGGCGATCGATCTTACAGGTTGAATATCTTGCTGTGACCGATAACTTTTTTGACATCGGCGGACATTCGCTGCTCGCACTCCGCTTGTTGCGACGAATCGAGCAAACGTTCCAAACTCCAATATCGCTGCTCGACTTTTTGCAAGCTCCCACGATCGAGCAACTCGCGGTGCATTTGCAGAAAACACGCTTTAACCCGCCGAATTCGCGATCGTCGAACTCAGAGTACCTCGTTCCCATTCAGCCGCATGGCTCTAGACCTCCGTTGTTTGGAGTCCACATTCTGGGCAAAGGCTTGAGTTTCTACCGTCCGATCGCGACCTATCTAGGTACTGATCAACCGCTTTACGGATTGGCGCAACTGCACGACGCAACCGAACGCCCTGCCCCGTTGCCCAGCGTTGAAGCTTTAGCGGCTCGCTATATTCAAAGTATGCAGACCGTGCAACCCGAAGGACCGTACTCGCTCGTCGGCATCTCATTTGGGGGAACCGTTGCGTTTGAGATGGCGCAGCAGTTGCGATCGCAGGGTCACGAGATCGCGTTACTGGGGATGCTAGATACGATTCCGCCGATCAAGACGGTTGAATCGCTGCCAAAGTCTAAGCAGGCTACGGCGTATTGGCAGCGACTGCGTAAAATGCAGCCCGCAGCGGCAATCGCAAAGCTAAAAGACCGCTTGATCGGGCGCAGTCTCCAGTCTGAGAAAATCGAAGCGATTTATCGATGGTTTTATCGCGTCCTCGATCGTCCCTTCCCGGATGCACTGCAAGAAACGCTCTATATTCAGCAAAGTCAGCGTGCTGCCAGCCAATATAAACCCCAGCAGTATGGGGGAAAAATTACGTTATTTCGGGCAAAAGATCAAACAATAACCGCTTCTGCTGCGCGCGATCCGCGTCTGGGTTGGGAAGAACTAACCGCAGCAGGACTACAAATTCATGATGTTCCAGGCGACCATTTAGGAATGCTGAAGGAGCCTTATGTTCAGATCTTGGCACAGTACCTGAAGCAGTATATGAACGAAAGTTCGGAGTGAAACCTCGCTCTAGAAGAACGGCTTCTCTCGCTTTTCACTCTGTCTCAAAATTCTGCCTCAGAATCATAGATCGATCCACAATCCGGCGCTTCATGAAGTTCTAGTGATCTAATCCCGTGAATATACGGACGCTCTAATTCAAGTAGATACCGAACTGAAACTGAAAAGTTTTAGTATCAAATATAACCGCGTTTCACTCGATTTCGCTCGAAAAGCCTTAGTGTTTCAATGATGTAGGGGTCGCAGAAGCTACTAAGCTAGGAAAAGAAAACTCTTCAGCGTAGATCGGTATCTTCAAGATTCTCTTAAGAAGCTTGTTTTTCTCCGTGAATACTAGTAAGCTACTCGATAACTCAGATCGTGTGAATCAGCATCTATCGATTGTCCTACTGTTCAAACAAGCGGTTCAAATAAGCGCGATCACTAGCGACTGTCCGCCTGTCGGGGGCTTTAAGTTCCAAGCGGACTGCACTACCGAACTGCCCAGCATCAAATGAAAAGCACGTGAAAAGCACGAGCGCATTTTTCGTCGTACCTGGGCGCACTGCTCCATCCTTAAGCCACGATCGAGCGCTATGGTGAAATCTTATCCGAGTTTGCATCCCCATCGTTTACTGCTCCGACTAGTGCATCAACGTCTAACGGGATGCCTCCAAGTCGAGACGAACGTTGCAACCTGGTCAATCTACTTCAGCAATGGAGCATTAACGTTTGCCACTAGTTCGCTGATGCCGTTTGAGCGGATCGATCGTCATTTAGGGCGATTAAGTCAGCACGCTCCGCTGTTGAGGAGTGCAGTGCGATCGCAGATTCGATCATTGTTCGATCGTAAACCGCAACCGTCTCACAGTCGTATTAGTCCGGATTATCAAGCGATTCTACGGTTAGTAGAACAGCAGTATCTCACCGTCGCTCAAGCACAGCACCTGATCGAAGAAGTCGCGCGAGAAGTCTTAACCGGATTCTTGATGCTGTACGAAGGCAATTTGGAAGTGATTGAACGCGCTCAGTTTGATCCATATCCTGAACTTTGCCAGATTGAACTCTTGCCATTGTTAGCCCAGCACTATCAACCGAGTTCTCGTCATAACGCGCGAAAAGCTCAGTTTAGTGAACAGACTCGAAGCGCTGTTCCTGTGATGGAGCGACCCATTCAAACCTTAGAAGCAGTTCAGGTTGAAGCGCGGTCGTACAAAGCGCGATCGTACAAAATTGTTTGCATTGATGATAGCCCCTCGATTCTGCAAACGATTCAAACTCACCTGAATGAGCAATTCAACGTCTTGATGATTGCTGATCCGCTCAAAGCGTTAATGCAGGTGATGCGGCACAAACCCGATGTGATTTTGCTTGATGTCGGAATGCCGCAGCTCGATGGCTACGAACTCTGTGCCATGTTGCGCCGACATCCCAACTTTCGCGAAACGCCAGTGGTCATCGTGACCGGACACACCGGATTCATCGATCGAGCCAGAGCTAAATTAGTCGGTGCATCGGGATATTTAACCAAACCCTTTACGCGATCTGAACTGCTCAACACGATCGCGGTGTTCTTGTGAACGTTATCTAAACAGATTTTCGATCGCTCTGAACCAGGTTTTAGCAAATGCTGATAAATACAGTTTTGATTGTAGAAGATACGCCTTCGGAAAGAGAGTTGTTGAGCCATTATCTGCAACAAGGTGGCTATGTTGTGATCGAAGCGGTGAGCGCAAAAGAAGCACTTGATAAAGCGGCTGAACACAAGCCGGATGTGGTTGTGACCGATGTGGTGATGCCGGGAATGAACGGGTACGCCCTCTGTCGCGCTTTGAGAAGACATCCGATCACTGAGGACGTGCCGATTATTATTTGCACCTCTAAAAATCAGGACATCGATCGAGTGTGGGGAATGAAACAGGGTGCAGATTTGTACATGACAAAACCTTTTACCCGCGATCAGCTATTGCACGCGGTTCAATCTGTTGGAGGCTAGCGCATGAAAAGTTCTGCGATCGCGCTGCGATCAATTCCAGAAAGCTTAGGACAGGTGTATCTCAAGTTTGACCTCGGTGCAAAAATTCCCGTGGTCGTGCCGATGACTTACGTGCGAGAAGCAATTTCTCGATCGCTGCAACACCTGACTCCGATGCCAGATATGCCACCATATGTGCTGGGATTAATGCACCGCCATGCCCAAGTGATGTGGGCGATCGACCTAGCGCATTTGCTTGATGTCGGGGGCATTCAGGCTCATTTAGCCGAGCAAGATTTGATTATTTTGCGCGTCGGTGCCACTTCGTTTGCGATTGCAGTGCATCAAATTCACGGTTCAACTTGGCTGTCCGCTCAGGAAATCCAGCCCTCACTCAGTCATCCGACCGCACAAGTTTCACACTATCTCAGCGGCTGTGTGCTGAAAAAACAAGAAGTGATGTTTGTGCTAGATGCAGAAGCGATCGTGCAGTCTCCGCGCTTCCGATGCGCGGACTCATTGTGATTCCCTATTGTTCACGTTCCTCCAAGATACTTTCCGACCCATGATTGATCAATTATCTTCTGTAAATTCAAAGCAATTTGCGTCTCCGTCTGTTTACAGTCCGACTGATCCTGCTCGGTTATCTATGCAAAACTCGTTTCAAAAATGGCTTGGTCGCATGAATTTACGACAAAAGACAGCAGCTACAGCCGTTGCTTTAAGCGCTGTTCCGATTATTGCGATCGGAATTGCCAGCTATTTTTTAGCTGATCGAGCGATCACTCAGCAAGTGACAGGCGCACAACAGTTAGCGGCAGTTCGATTGAGTGATTCAATCAGTCGCTATATGGCACAGCGCTATGCAGACATTCAAGCTTTAGCAAATTTCTCAATCTTCACCGAAGCCTCGATGCGCGATTCAGGCAGCCTTGCAGAAAAAAATGCGGCACTCGATCGCATTGCTCAAGCGTATTCGACTTACAGTGACCTTGCTGTATTCGATTTGAGCGGCAGTGCAATTTTGCAAACCGGCAGTCGCTCGAATTCCAATCAAGCGGATCAAGCCTATTTCAAAGAAGCGATTCGCGCAAATCGGGCGATCATTAGTCAGCCGATACTAACCGCTGATGGCAAAGCTTCTCAGGTGTTTCTCACGGCTCCGGTACGCGATAACCAAACCGGGAGAACAATCGCGATCGTGCGGGCTACACTGCCGCTCGAAAAGCTATCGGAACAGCTTGTTACTGATACGCTAACCGGGCGCGAGTACAGCATTATTGATCCTGCTACCAATCGCGTCGTTCTTGCGTCTCGCTCGGAGCGATTCAATCAAGAAGCGTCAGTCTTGTTTCCGGAATTTTTACAGATGCAGACGGCAGCGCAAGTTAATACTCGATCGCTGAATGAAGGGCGGGAACGCGATCAGATGCTTTTTACTTATAGTCCCTGGACAAAGTTGGACAATTTACCCGACCTCAACTGGCAATTAATGTTAGGCAACACGGCTGAAAATGCGTTCAAATCAAGAAAAACTCTGCTGCTGGTATTAGGCGCGAGTACTATTGTTGCGGCATTGTTAGTTGCGTGGATTGCAACTTTGTTTGCCAATCGATTGACTCGGCGAATTGTTTCAGTTGCCAAAGCCGTTCAGCGCATTGGTCAAGGACAGCTTGATACGCGACT
>CAXTDB010000113.1:0-13424 GCA_964242045.1 uncultured Leptolyngbya sp.
GGCTTTCTCCGAGTTCGCCCCTCACACGAATGGTTTGGAGAGTAACGTGACTATTTACATTGGAAACCTGTCCTTTCAGGCAACTGAAGACGATCTCAAAGAAGTGTTTGCTGAATACGGCGAAGTCAGCCGGGTGAGCCTTCCGACAGACCGAGAAACGGGCAGAAAACGGGGATTTGCCTTTGTCGAGATGGCTGAAGACGCTCAAGAAGATGCCGCGATCGCAGAATTAGACGGTGCAGAGTGGCTCGGTCGAGAACTGAAAGTGAATAAAGCGAAGCCGCGTGAACCGCGCGCAGGTGCAGCAGGCGGCGGCAAGAGTTTTAGCAGAAACAATTTCTAGCGATCGCAGGCGGACTGATCGAGGATGAGTCCGCCTGCTTGCTTGAATGCCAACGCAAGAATCTAGTGCTGCTGGTTAAGAAATTGTCCTGCCATTCCCATCACGTCGCCCAAGTCTACATTCCCGTCGTGGTTCGCGTCGAGAAATGTGTTGAGTACCGGATTGCTACCAGATTGAGCGCCTTGGGTCTGTCCAGACTGAAGCATATTTAGCACTACTGGAATTAGAGCTGGCAGCATTGACTGAATCATGCCGGAGTTGATTCCGGTGCGTTGAGCAATGTCATCCGCGACTTGTTGCTGTGCGCCGCCCGGAAAGAGCGTGGATACGGCTTGAGGATTACTATCGAGTCCAGCGAATTGATTCACGATCGACTGGACTTGATCGTTGCCTTGAGTCGCCTGTGTGTTTTGCAACGACGATCGCACATGCTGACCGAGTAAAGACATTACTGTTTGCGTTGCACCCGGATCGACTCCGTGATTTCCTGCGACTTGCTGAGCAACGCCGAGAATACTACCGAGCTGATCGGTCGAAGCTTGCTGCTGTGGATTAGCAACGGCACTAATAATTTGATCAAAAAGACCCATTGTTCGATTCCTGTTGTGATGAAGAGTCGTTCACCCTCTGAACAATAGAAAATTTAATCGAGAAAATCAACCGAATTTCGCGATCGCGCTCCTAGCAAATCCATCACACGATCGGATCGAATCAGACAGAATAGAGAAAAGTTGCCCCAATCTTTGAAGCAATGCGCCTATCTCGACTGATTACGCTGGTTGTCGGTATTGCTGTGATCTTAGGACTGGTGATCTGGCTGATCGACTCGATCACAAGATTGAGTTGGGCGATCGCGAATCCGTTTCTAGCGAATCTGGTGATCTTTTTAGTCGTCGTGCTGCTAACCGTTCTGATTGCAGCCTTTACGTATTACTTTTTCTGGCTGCCAAATCGAGCCAAGCGACGCAAGCGATCGTTACCGAAAGTTTCAGAAGTCAAAACAGAAGCCGCACAAGAGAATTTACAAGCGGTGCGGCAGCAGGTTTCGCAGATTCAGGACGAAATCGCGCGGCGAGAATTGATTCTGCGATCGAAAGCGATCGAACAAGATCTAGCGCGCGGTGAATTTAGGCTTGTGATCTTTGGAACTGGATCGTCGGGAAAAACTTCGCTTGTGAATGCGCTGATGGGTGAGATTGTCGGAAAAGTAGGCGCACCGATGGGAACGACAGAAGCGGGCGCGATTTACCGATTGAAATTGAACGGAGTCGATCGAGAAGTCATTATCACCGATACGCCCGGAATTCTCGAAGCAGGAGTCGCAGGAACCGATCGAGAAACGTTAGCGCGGCGATTGGCAACCGAAGCAGATTTAATCGTGTTCGTATTAGATAACGATTTGCGACAGTCAGAGTATGAACCGCTACAGGCACTAACGCAAATTGGCAAGCGATCGATTGTGGTTTTAAACAAAGCCGATCTCTATATTGAAGCGGATTTAGAAGCAATTTTGGCGCGAGTGCGGGAACGAGTGCGGGGAACGGTGGAGATCGAAGATGTGGTAGCGATCGCGGCAAATCCGCCTGCGATGCGAACCGAAACCGGAGAATGGCTTTATCCCGATCCAGAAGTTACGGCACTGATCGATCGGATTGCGAAAATTCTGCGGACTGAAGGAGAAGATTTGCTCGCAGACAATATTTTGATTCAGTCGCAGCGATTAGGCGAAGAAGCGCGGCGATTGATCGATGAGCAGCGGCGCAGACAGGCGGAGAAGCTTGTCGATCGCTATCAGTGGATCGGAGCAGGTGTGATTGCTGCAACGCCGATTCCAGTGGTGGATTTGATCGCGACAGCGGCGGTCAATGCTCAGATGGTGGTTGAGATTGGGCGGATTTATGGCTGTGAGATTACGGTTGAACATGCGCGCGAAATGGCATTTTCGTTAGCGAAAACGCTGGTCGGTTTGGGCATTGTGCGAGGCGCGATCGAGGTTGTCACCATTGCCTTACAAGTCAGCGTAGCGGGATTTATCGCAGGTCGAGCGATTCAGGGGGTGAGTGCGGCTTACTTAACTCGAATTGCAGGCAGAAGTTTTATCGAATATTTCCGCAACAATCAGAGTTGGGGCGATGGTGGCGTTACCGAAGTCGTGCAGAAACAATTCCAGCTCAATCGGCGCGACGAATTTATCAAGGCGTTTATGCAAGAAGCCGTAACGCGCGTGATTCGACCGTTGCAGCTTGAAATGAAAGCAGAGATTGAGCCGGAACCCCTCGAAGAATTGAGAATGCCGGAGTATGAAGAATTACCGCGATCGTCGGAAGATACGATCGACGATTGGAAATAATTTAGAAGAACGGCGGAATCACTTCGATCGGAGCCGGAAGCATTTCCCCACGAAAATCGAGCAGTTGAACCAGTGCTAAGTAACCCACACCCAGAATTAGAGAAATAACTCCGGTTAAGATTGCAACAAATTTTGAACGAGTCATAAAAAGAGAAAAGGTAGGCTTCTAAACAAAGTTTACAAAATTTTTTGGTTCGCAGAGGGCGCGATCGCTAAATTTGCGGATGCGGGAATCGTAATAAGTGATTAAATAGCTACTCAGTAGCGTCGGGGTACTTATGGATTCTGCTGTTGTCACTCGCCTTCAACTTCCGGTCTTTGATCGGTCGATCGCGCTTCAAACCTATGAACTCAGCAAAACATACCGGACTGGGTTCTGGATGAACAAAAAGGTCGCTTCTCTCAATGCGGTAAGTCTCACCGTATACGAGGGTGAAACTTTTGGTTTGCTTGGACAAAATGGAGCCGGAAAAACAACCTTGCTCAAAACCCTGCTAGGGATTGTCCGCCCGACATCGGGACGAGCCACGGTTTTAGGTGAATCGTTGGGCGATCGCAGCGTGAAACAGCGGATCGGCTACCTGCCCGAAAATCCTTATTTCTATGATTATTTAACCGGATGGGAAGTTTTGAACTTTACCGGAGACTTGTTTGGCATCGAGCGATCGCAACAACGCAAACGCATTCCTGAACTGCTCGATCTCGTTGGTTTAGCGCAGTCTGCGGCAAAGAAAAAACAACTGCGGCAATACTCAAAGGGAATGCTGCAACGAATCGGAATGGCGCAAGCATTGATCAACGATCCGGATCTAGTGTTTCTCGATGAACCGATGTCAGGACTCGATCCACTAGGACGCTACCAAATGCGTGAGATTATTTCGTCGCTCAAGTCCAAGGGCAAAACGATTTTCTTTAATAGTCATGTCCTGTCTGATGTCGAGAAGATTTGCGATCGCGTTGCTTTACTGGCAAAAGGCGAACTGATTGCGATCGGGTCGATGCAAGAACTGCTCGGAACGGCTGAACATTATCGCGTTTCGGTCAAAGGTGGAAAGCCCGAAATGCTACACCAATGGATACCGAATCTGGAGCTTCAAGACGGCTTGTGGACGGGACATCTCAACGGCGAACCGGAGGATTTTCTCGGAAGTTTGCGGCTGATGAATGCTCAACTGATTTCGATCGAGCTTGCACGTCCTTCGCTTGAGGAATTCTTTGTCCATCAGCTAAGAGAACGTGGAGTTCAAGCGAGTAGCTAAATCATGACAGAATCTAAATTTCTAGGAAAGCCTGAAAGTGTGAGAACGCTCGACAAATTAGGGCGTGTGCAGCTTTCTAAGAGCTTTTTCATGCGTGAGTTTTTGTATTCTGAAATTTCGCAAATTCATAAAATTCCAAACCTTCCCGATGATCCGAATTTAGCGATCGAAGCTGGAAAGAATTTATGTGAAAACATTCTGGAGCCGATTCAAGATCAACTGGGTCGTATTAGTATTCGATCGGCTTATCGATCGTCTGAACTCAATCAGTTCTGTAGTGAGAAAAACCTAGGCTGTGCTGCCAACGAAAAGAACTATGCAGGTCACATCTGGGATGTCCGCGATAAAGACGGCTACATCGGTGCAACTGCCTGTATTGTTGTAACTTCGTTTATTCCCTATTATGAGCGCACTGGCGATTGGACAGCATTAGCGTGGTGGATTCACGATCATATTCCCTATGCAAACATGGACTTTTTTCCAAGCTACGCAGCGTTCAACATTACCTGGCATGAAAATCTAAATTATCCGAAATATATTTGGAGTTATGTAGACAATCCCTGCACTCAGAAAAAAGGCTACCTAACTAAACACGGTATGGATAACTTTGCTGGATCGCATGAGCAATACTATGCGGAATTTCTGCGTGAACTGAAAGCTTCAGCTTAGGCTATTAGCTTTTTTACTTGAGTTGAAACATAGTGCAAGCTGCATAGGTCTCGCTTCTGTGGAAATAGAATTGAGTACATGATCGATGATTTCTGCGATCGCAGCTTTGATCACTATCTATCATTTTCCACTTCACCATCGTTCAGGAGATTGTATGCAGAGTGTTAGTCATGACAAAACGATCGAGCAAACTTTACTAAGTCTCGATGATCTTCGCCGCGAAGCATTGCTAAAAGGAGATGAAAGTACGATCGACAATCTATTCGATGATCAGTTGATGTATATTCACTCTTCCGCGATCGTGGATAGCAAATCGAGCTATCTCAAAGCGATGCGAACCGGAGAAATGTCTTATTTCTCGATCGAGCTACGAGATAGACAAGTGCAAGTTGTGGGTGAGATTGCCCTTTTAACGGGAATTGCTCACATGAACATTCAAATTAACGCCATGCCTCGAATGGCAAACATTCGCTACACTACCACTTGGCGCAAACAGAAAAACACTTGGCAGATGCTTGTATTTGCATCGACACCGCTACCAACACCGCATCCTGCTCCTCCTCATCCGATGCAGCACCTACATCGGAGTGACCTGTAGCGCTTAGTCCAATCGTTTGAAACAGCCAGCGATCGAGTTGATCGCTGGCTGTTTTGCCTAAACAATTACACCATCTTGAACTTGAATAACCCGCTGTGTTTGGGCGGCAACTTCTCGATCGTGCGTCACAACCACGATCGTAATTCCTTGTTGGTTCAGTTCGCGCAAGAGTCGCATGATTTCTTCAGAAGTTTTAGTATCCAAAGCTCCAGTCGGTTCATCTGCTAGAACCAAGGCGGGATGATTGACAAGGGCACGCGCGATCGCAACTCGCTGCTGTTGTCCACCGGATAGTTGACTAGGACAATTCGACAAGCGATCGGCAAGTCCCACTCGTGTTAAAGCATCGATCGCAAGCTGGCGACGTTTTTGCTTTGAAATGTTGGCATAAATCATCGGTAACATCACATTCTCAAGCGCAGTCGAACGAGATAAAAGATTAAACTGCTGAAATACAAAGCCAATTCGCTGATTGCGAATGTAGGCTAGTTCGTCTTTGCTCAACGTCGTTAAGTTTCTGCCTTCTAAAACATAATGACCCGTGGTAGGACGATCGAGACACCCTAGCAGATTCATCAGCGTGGATTTTCCAGAGCCAGAAGCTCCCATGATGGCAACATACTCGCCGTGTTCGATCGATAAATCAATCTGCCGCAGTACAGGTACAGTCACATCACCTAGATTGTAGGTTTTAGTAATCGATTCCATCCAAATCATTGTTGACATCTCAATCACTCCGTAATGCTGCGATCGGGTCTAAGCGAGCGGCATTTCGGGCTGGAATTCCTCCGGCTAAGAGTCCGACGATAAATGAGAGTCCAACTCCACAAACGATAGACCAGACCGAAATAATAAAAGGAAACTTCAACAGCAAAGCAGCAAACAGCGCAATCAAAATTCCAATCCCGATTCCAATGCCACCGCCAACGGTTGAGATTGCGATCGATTCTGCCAAAAACTGATTCAGAATTGCCGAATCGGTTGCGCCGACCGCTTTACGAATGCCGATTTCGCGCGTTCGTTCTACCACGGATACAAGCATAATGTTAGCAATTCCAATGCCGCCGACAATCAGAGAAATACTTGCGATCGCAACGACCATCACTGTGAACAATCCGACAATCGTTGTATAGGTTTTCACCGTATCGGATTGATTGCGAATGCTGAAATCATCGGACTGAGAAGCAGAAAGATTGTGACGCAGGCGGAGCAGATTTGTTACTTGAAATTCAGCCGCTTTCATTTGGGCTTGATTTGCAGCTTTCACATACAAGCCATTCACTGAAACTCCACTCAAGGCATTGTTGCCAACGACTTGCGTTGACATTGTAGACAGAGGAATAAAGACTTGATCATCTCGATCGATTGCTCCTTCCGATCCTTTGGATTCAAACACGCCCACAATCTCAAAGCCATTCCCTTGAATCCGAATCTGTTCGCCAACCGATCGCTGTTTGCTAAATAGCTCTTTTTGCACCGTAGAACCGAGAATCGCGACAGGCTTAGCGCTTTCTATCTCTTCTGAAGTGAAGAACCGACCTTGCGTGGTCTGAGTATTTCTCGTATCTGCATAGTTCAAATCAATGCCAACTAAATTTGTCGAATGATTTTGCTGTTGATAAACGACCTGACCGGGACGTTGAAGATAAGCCGAAACGAGTTGAACCGCAGGAGCATTGTCTTGAATTGCTTTCGCATCTTCCCAAACGAGAGTAGAGCTAGAACCAACTCCCTGACTAATACCTCCGGTTTTTGCAGCATTCGGAAACACTTGAAGCACATCGGTTCCTAATGATTGGATTTGCTGTTCGGTTGCAGTTTGTACGCCTTGCCCCACCGAAGTAATTGCAATCACAGAAGCAATTCCGATGATCACTCCTAACATCGTCAAGGCAGTGCGAAGCTTATTTCTCCATAAAGCCCCGATCGCCATTAACAGCACTTCGATCGAGCGAACCGATCGCGGCGACGAGCGTTGCTGAGATAATGCCATTGTCAAAATCCTTATTAACGAGGAGGTGGTCCGCCGCCAGGGCCGCCCGGAGGTTTGTTGTCTGGAGTATCGCCGCCGGGTAATCCTGGAAGTGAAAGACCTGGCGCAGGCGGTTGAGGCGGCAGCGTGATCATTACCTTCTCGGTTCCATTGAGTCCATCTTTGACTTCGGTGCGATTGTTCAGGGTTGCTCCGGTCGTGATCGGCGTAAATCTGGGGGGTTGATTTGCGATCGCAACAAACACTCCAGTCACAGTCTTCTGACGAGTCACAGCCGCACTTGGAACCGTTAAAACATTCTCTAACTGTCCAACTTGAAATTCAACCGACGTATTCATTCCAGAGTGCAACTGTCGACTATCATCGGAAAGGATTGCAACTTCAACCTCAAAACTGGTAACATTCTGCTTCACTGTTGCCTGAGTTGCAATCTGTGTTACTTTGCCTTGAAAAATCTTTCCTGGATAAGCATCAGCGGTAATTTTCACAGATTGATTGATCTGAATGTTCGAGATACTACTTTCTGAAACACTCGCAACAATGTGATTTGCAGAAGCGAGCGACAGAATTGAAGAAGAAGTCGCAGAATCAACCGAGCTTCCAGAAGTCATCGGCGTAACGAATGCACCCGGATCAGCATATTTTTTGATCACAATGCCATCAAACGAGGCACGAACGAAGGTATCGTCGATTTGGGTTTGAACAGATTTGAGTGATCCCTGAGCCGTTGTCACTTCTGCACGAGCTTGATCGATGTCTTCTTGACGGGTTCCTGCTTGCAGTAACGAGAGGGCTTCTTGCTGCTGTTTGACTTGGGCACGAGCTTGATCAATCTCTTCGGGTCGCGCCCCTGTTTTTTGTAGAGAAAGAGCTTGCTGAGCTTCGGTGACTTGAGCTTGAGCCGTATCGCGATCGCTGCGTTTTTGCTCTAACGCTTGTTGGGCGATCGCGCCCTTGCCGTAAAGGTCTTGATACCTGCGAAAGTCGCTTTCGGCACGACGTAAATTCGCTTGAGCACTCTCTAATCGAGCTTGAGCTTGGGCAATATCTTGCGATCGATTGCCTGCAAGTAGTTTATTCAGACTTGCTTGAGCTTCGTCTACTCTCGCTTGTGCTTGAGAAATATCTTGCGGTCGATTGCCTGCAAGTAGCTTTGCTAAATTTGACTCTGCTTTCGCAAGGTTGCCTTGTTGTTGAAGCAACTGCCCCTGTAAGTTTGTGTCATCCATTCGAGCCAACACTTGCCCTTTTTTGACTGTATCTCCTTCTTTGACCAATAGCTGTGTGAGGTTTCCTGCATTCTTGGGGCTGACATTAATCACAGTTTCAGGCTTAACCGTGCCGTTAGCTGACACCTTGATCATCAAATTCGTTCGTTCGACTGGAACAGCAGTGGTGCGCTGGGCTTGTTCGGGAGCAGTGAAGAACTGGCGATAGATTAGATAGCTTCCTCCTGAAAGCAAGAAAAAAGCAAGGATAGCGAGCAGCCACTTGGGAAAGTGCGATCGTCGAGTTGGATGAAACGAGGGTGAGTCAAGAGATCTAGATGACATAGGAAGTACCGACAAATACTACAAAGGGCGTTGCAAAACAGGCATCGAATGCTTTTGATCAGATTCAACTTTGCCGTAGTCGAGTTTGATCATGTGATCAGCAAGATGAAAGTAGCGATCGTCGTGTGTAATCACAATTACCGTCTTGCCGCGCTCTTTTAATTTGACCAGGATTTCTTTGTAGAACAACTCTCGAAACAGCGGTTCTTGATCCGATGCCCATTCATCGAACACATAAATCGGACGATCTTCTAGATAAGCGGTTAACAATGCCAGGCGTTTTTGCTGTCCCTGAGATAAGCGAGTGGTTGATAACACTCCGTTTTTGACTTGAACTTTGTGAGCAAGCTGCAACTGATGCAGGTATCGATCGACTTCTTGATCAAGGTTGGTTTGATTGAATCCCAGATAGCGATCGAACAAATAGAAGTCAGAAAAAATCGCTGAGAAGTGTTGGCGATACCACTCACGATTGCTGTCGGTGATTAGAGTGTTATCGAGATAGATTTCGCCTTGCTGCGGACTATACAATCCGGTGATCAGTTTAGCAAGGGTTGACTTGCCGCTTCCGTTTCCACCCACGAGATAGGTGATCTCCCCAGGTTTCAAAGATAAGCTAATCGGTCCAAGCAGAAAGCCTTTTTCTTGATCATGTGGAGGATGTGGTGGTCGATCTCCTTTTCCTAGATTGCGCGGGCGGCGGAGATCCTGCTCTTGATGTCCGTGGGGAGGATGCTCCTCGTCTTCGCGTTCTGGATGATAAAGATAGGTGGCTTGATTCAGTTCAAGCTGGCAAGACTGACGGATAGCAGGAACAACTTCACTTTCATACTCAGCTTGACTAATCAGTGACAGCTTCATCCGCTCGATTTTCCGCAGTGCAATGTTGCCTCGCATCAAATCTGGAACTCTTCCTAACAGGTTTTGCATCGGTAGAGCCAGAAAAGTGCTGGTTAAAACATAAGTCGATAGCATTTGCAGGGGAATGTGCAAGAACCAAGGCAAGACGAATAAAATGAAGCCCAAGCTGAAAAATTGAGACAGCTGTCCAAAGCCATTGGCGATCGCAAAGCTTCGCATCGCCGCACCATTTTTTCGCTTCAGCGTCTCTGCACTTCCCTGTAGTTGCTGCTTAACAAAATCTTCACGGCGCGATCGGTGCAGTTTCAGTTCTTTGGTTCCATTGGTAATCGCTTGAAAGTGCTTGAGTAAGTGATCTTCTTCTTCACGCGCTGACGAGAACAATCGCCGCGCACCGCCGAGCCGTGTTTGTACGCCCCAGATTGTTAGGGATGTAAATGCGATCGTCAAAGCAAAAATCAAACCAGAAAGCCAAGCGAGATAAACTAAACATCCGATCACCGTTGCTAAATCGATACAGAGATTCGGAATCGCGGAAACGGCGTGAGATAGCGATCGGACATCATCGGTTAGCGTTGCTAATAGACGATTCTCTCCCAAGCGTTCTAGATGCTGTAGCGGAGAAGCCAGAATCGTTTGGCTAAGCTTCAAGCGCAGTTCATAGATCGCATTTTGCGACAAGTGAATCAGCATAAACTGCGCCAAAATGCTCGTGAACAGAATGAACAATCCCAGCACAGCGAAATAGATTAAAGCATTTGGCAAAGCGGCGCGATTAACGGATTGATTGATCAGCGAAATGAGAAGGGCATTTCCACAACCGCTGACTAAGCCTGCGGAAGTTGCGATCACAATGTGTCGCCATGATATTTCCCAAAGAAATCGAAAGAATCTCATACGTTTGTCCTGCTAGTGAATGCTGCACGCTGCGAGAGCGCCTATGCTTGAAATGGTCTAGATATCACTTCAATCTCGTTGCTGTCTCGCCCTGATATAAGTTCTGAACCCGTTTCAACGGGTTTTCCCTTTGTGTTAGCCCGAACTTCAGTTCAGGACGGGTTCTGCAACGACAACAGATTCGATCAATTGGCAAGTTTCTAACCTTTCTGAAACAAAATGCCTTCGATGCCAACTCCCGGCGAAAATGAAAAAGCAACTCCGGTAAATGCTTTACTATCAGTACCGGGATTGAGCAACATTCGCTCTAGAACAAACAGAACCGAAGGACTGAGCATATTGCCGTACTGCCGCAGCGTTTCCCAACTTTCTGCCACTTGAGCATCGCTTAAACCAAGTGATTTTTGCGATCGCTCAATAATCCGAGTGCCCCCTGGATGAACCGCCCACAAATCAATCTGTGCTTTCGTGAGTTGATGAAGCGAAAGAAAGCGTTCGATCACTGTATTAACACCGGATTCGATATAGTCCGGCAACTGACGCGACAGCCGACAAGTAATCCCTTTCTCGCTCACACCTAAAGTGATACCATCATTGGTTTCTTCGACTAAATAACTGAGATGATCACGAATGATCACTTTGCCTTGAGCGATCGATTGTTCTTCTGTGCCTGCTCCCACAACCACCGCCGCACATCCATCACTGAAAATACTGTGAATAATCACATCATTGATATCGCCTTCAAACACCGCATTGATCGAGCTAAGTTCTAAACAGATTACAAGCGCTTTGTGGGTTGGATTTGCCCGCACATGATCACTCGCAACTCGGAGACCATTCATGGCAGCCGCACATCCCATAAAGTTGATGGTGGCGCGTGCAATGTCTCGTCTAAGTCCGAGCCGTCGAATCACTTCTGTATCGATACCTGGAGCAACAAATCCGGTACTCGACACAAACACAATCAACCGAATCGAATCTCCGATCGAGCCTGGTTCAAACGATTGATAAGCAGCAGTTTTGATGGCTTTTTGGGCAACTCGTTCTGCTAATGGCACTGCGTGTTCTTGATACAAGCTCATTCGCTCTTGAATCGAAGCTCGCTGACTAAATGCGATCGCATCTTCTGAGAGTAAATCGATCGCTAAATGCCGCGTATCAATGCGCGTATTGTTGTAAAGCTTTTCGATGCGATCGTGATGTTGTTCTAAGCTTGGCAAGTTTGCAACGACTTTCGCGGCATCAGATTGACGGATGGTGTGTTCGGGCGTTCCGGTTGCGATACTCTCGATCGTTGCGACCAGGCGCTTTGTTGGCGTGATTTCTACAGGATGCTTTGACAAGTCGTGTTTTGACTTGAGGCGACCATTCGTGGCTGCGTAGACTCTTTGAATCAGGTTGACTGTCATATCCGTTCTCCAATGTTGTTTAGAAGGCTAAATTGAACCGATGCCCATGAATCCCTTGAAAATGTAGAGGGTAGTTGCTTTAAAGGCTTGAGGATGGAAATGCTCTTTTAGTAGACCAATCTGGTTTTCTTCTGCCCAGCGCGAGGGGCCAAATAGATAATGCTTTGCCATGATTGGAAGTCGATCGACAAAGAAGTTTTTCGGAGTCAGCCAATCGACATCGAATTTTTCTGCTTCTTCGCGCACAATGTCTTCGCTGATAATGTTGGCAAATCCACTTCTTTGATACGGCAGAACATGATGAACGCGATGCGGACTCAGACCCGCTGATAAGAAGCAATCCACATATTTGTTGCCGACCATTGTTAAATCGTAAGCATTTTTGATTTGCAGCACTGCCCAATCTTCGTTCTCGCTGCGATCGACATCGGTTTCTTCTTCAAAATCATGACTTGCAACAATCATGAAGGTGCTAATCCAGAGTGTGACCACGAACTGAGCAAACCAAGCGACAAAATCACCTTGCAGTGCAAACAGAACTAGCTCACCGACGAGCAGAATTCGCATCAAAATTAGACCAATATAGTGAGGCAATCCCCGCTGCCAAGAGCCGTACATATCTTTGACTCCAAACCGTAAGCCAAGCGTGCAGATTTCTATCGATCGAACAAACATTCCGATGCAAACGTGACCCAATTTATGCAAAGTATGAATTGGAATTCGATAATAGCGGGGAAGCTCTAACATTGCGGTGAACACATTGCGCTTGATGTCTACATCGCTTTGAGTAAAAGGATGGTGCATCAGTGTGTGTCCATCGGTGACGACGAACGCCATTGGCACATAGTTAATATCAAAAATGTTCGCAAACAGTTTGTTAAAGCTCACCTGCGGGCGATGAATCAGGTAGTGACCTGCTCCTGAAATCGAGATCCGAATCATTGCCATCAAGGGAGCGAAAAGATAGATCGGCATGAACTGAGGAAAGCTCAATCGTAGAAATTGAACTGCAACATAAGCAATCAGAAACATCACCGTGATTGCATCAAACATGAAATCCATTCGAGCAATTCTCTGCTTCATCTCTGGATCTTTTAGCCTTGCTTTAATCCGGTTTAAGAGTTGATCTTGGTTTTGAAAGTTGTACTTCGGTGTGTCTCGCCATCCGTCAAAACCATCTCGGAACAGGAATGGCGGCGCGTTGTACTTGGGATGCACATCTTCGGGTCTAGCTTTTCGACCCAGCGCGTATTTCTTCAGCCGTTTTTTCACCTTCTCAGAATTAGGATGAAAAATGTTGACCAAAGTAGTGATGTCTCGATTCTTCATTCGTCCAATGAAGAACTCACCGCCCGGATGCTGATTGATAAACTCAGAAAGGTCGTAAGCATCGCCGTCATAGATCCAGACGTTCGGCATTGTGCCTTCTAAGGGTGGGGGTGGAGGTGGATCTTCTCCGTCTTGGGGAGTGGGTCGATCGAGGCGTGGAGGC
>CAXTDB010000114.1:0-13318 GCA_964242045.1 uncultured Leptolyngbya sp.
TCCTGGATAATCTTGCGCGACTTGTTGACTAAACGAGTGAATGCTGTCTCGATCGTTGATATCCAGCAGCATCGATTTCATACCGGGATTGGCAGTCGTCACTTCATCTAAAACCTGTTGTCGTCGCCCGGAGATGATCACCTGATTGCCCTGCTGGTGAAAGGACTCCGCTAGACCGCGCCCAATTCCCGATCCGCCACCCGTAATCAAAATCGTGTTGCCTGTAATCTTCATCGTAATCCTCTCTTGTTCAAGCAGATAATAAAGGGAATCAGGACTGACGCAACTAGCCTAGCGCGGTATCTTTATTCAAGGCTCGATCGCATGATGCCGTTTAATCTACACAGGCGGCTTGTGATGTTCGTGCCAGTGCCGAGCGATATCAATACGGCGACAGAGCCACACGCGATCGTGTCCCTGCACATAATCCAGAAATCGCGCCAGTGCCGCTGCTCTTCCCGGTCTTCCTACCAAACGACAATGCAGCCCCACGCTCATCATTTTCGGTGCAGTTTCTCCTTCTTCGTACAGCAGATCAAACGCATCTTGCAGGTAGGCAAAAAACTGATCGCCCGAATTAAAGCCTTGATTGGTGGCGAATCGCATGTCGTTGTTATCCAACGTATAAGGAATCACCAGATGAGGCTTTCCGTTGCCGTTTACCCAATACGGCAAGTCGTCCGCATAACTATCTGAATCGTAGAGAAAGCCGCCTTCTTCGATCACGAGCTTTTGAGTGTGGGGGCTGTTGCGTCCGGTATACCAACCGAGCGGACGACTTCCGGTGACGCGGGTGTGAATGTCGATCGCGGTTTTCAAATGTTCGCGCTCGGCTGCTTCCGAAAAATCTTTGTACTCGATCCAGCGATATCCGTGACTAGCAATTTCCCAATCTGCGGCTTTCATCGCGGCAACGACTTCAGGATTTCGCTCTAGTGCCATCGCCACTCCGTAAACTGTGACTGGAATCCGGCGCGATGTAAACATTCGATGTAATCGCCAAAATCCTGCCCGACTGCCGTACTCGTAGCACGATTCCATATTCATGTGGCGCATTCCCGGAAACGGAGCCGCTCCCACAATTTCAGATAAGAAAGCTTCCGATGCTGGATCGCCGTGCAGAATGCAGTTTTCGCCGCCTTCTTCGTAATTAATCACAAACTGAACTGCGATCCGGGCTTGATCTTTCCATTGGGGATGAGGTGGATGTTGCCCATAACCCACCATGTCTCGCGGATATGAATTTCTAGAAGCAGACATCAGCAATTAACCGATAGAAGTTGCTGATTGAGAAATATAACAAGATCTCGGACGGTATGTAGCGTACCAATATCAAAACGATCGCCAATTTCAATTCCAAAGCGATCGTGAAAATCATCGCACAAGTGGCATTCCCAATCGAACCAGCAAACCAAAGGAAGCTGCAAATCTTCGGTTAAGCGATCGCCGGGTGTTACTTTCGCAAATGGCAAACCCGAATAAGATTCCATCTGCTGATAAACAAAGATAGAAAGGTCTTGAGAAATTGCCAGCGGCTGCCAGAATGAGCGATACCAGTCTTCTAGATTTCGGGCGGGGCGCGATCGCCAACCTTGATGAATGCGGCGACGAACACCGATATCAGGGCTGAGATCCGCGTATGTTTTGATGTTTAGCACTACGTTGTTTAGCTCGCGCCACATGCTCCCTGCTGCTCGGTTGCGATCTTGTTTGTCTCAGTATTCCCACTCAGAAGAAGAGTCATACAGAAATGATGTTGACTTTTGAGAACGTAGTGCGATCGCGGCTCTAGGCGAGTTCCTGTTGTATTTGGGCAGCATTTCGTTTGAATCGATGTTAGATGAGGTTCTTAACCTACACCTGATTCCTTTCACTCTCAAACATGACTGTTTCAAATTCAAATGCGATCGTTCTAACTTTGAACACGCACATTTCAGTTTCAAGTACGATTATTCTGGGTTCAAGTGCGATCGTGTTTGAAAAAAGTCGCGGCTTCCCCTTTTCACGGAGTATTGCCTTGAAAATCTGCTGAAACTTTCACCGATCGAAGCCTTCACATTCAGTAATAATAGTTTCATAATTATTTAACTTTGCTTTCGTTTTAACTTCACGACGATCGCTGACCTGATAAGGAGTTCTCTGTGAAATTCAAACCGCTGATGAAACCTGCTGGTGCGCGGGTTGTCTTGATTGGATCTGCGATCGCTCTTGCTGTAACCGGGTTCGGCATTTTCTCATATTCGATTTTCCGCCCTAGTTCGCAGTCTTCTGCTCAAACTCCAATCGCTCAGCCTGATGCAGTTGATGCGGTAAGCGCATTAGGACGATTGGAGCCAGAAGGCGGCGTGACCAAAGTGTCGGCTCCAACTCCTTCAGCAGGCGGATTTGGCGGATCGCGCGTGGAACGAGTTTTGGTGAAAGAAGGCGCGAAAGTGAAAGCAAATCAGCCGTTAGCCGTTTTAGATACATATCAAACGCTATTGGCATCAGCGATGCAGGCAGAAGCGCAGGTGAAAGAAGCTGAATCGCGGCTGGCGCAAGTGCAAGCGGGGGCGAAACAGGGCGATATTAATGCTCAAAAAGCAACGGTACTGCGGGCACAAGCGGAACTGCCGAAAGCTGAAGCCGAATTCTTTAAAGTCGATGCCGAATTTCAAAAAGCGAAGCGAGACTACGATCGCTTTCTTGCGCTCTACCGACAAGGCGCAGTCAACGAACTAGAAGTGAGTAATCGCAAGCTCACGCTAGATACGATTGAAAAGCAACGTCAGCAAGCCGCTCAAGTCGTTGAGCAAGCAAGACTCGAACTCGAAGGCACAAAGCAAACCTTGAGCAGCGTGGCAGAAGTGCGACCGACTGACATTCAACAGGCGTTAGCGAGTGTGCAAGTGGCAATGGCGAATTTTCAGCGATCGAAAGCAGATTTAGATAAATCGATCGTGCGCGCACCGTCAGAGGGTCAAGTGCTGAAGATTCACACGGAACCCGGCGAAGTCGTCGGCAATGATGGCGTAATCGATTTGGGTCGCACGAATCAGATGTATGTGGTCGCAGAAGTTGATGAGAATTCGATCAATCGGGTGAAAGCCGGACAGCGCGCTAAGATCACTGGATTTGCACTTCCAGCGGAAATGATGGGAACCGTCGATCGAGTCGGTTTACAAGTCCGCAAAAATGCCGTTCTCAACACTGATCCGGTCGACAAAACCGATACGCGAATCGTTGAAGTGAAGATTCGATTAGACAATAGTGAACCCGTCGCAGGCTTGACGAACTTGCAAGTGAAAGTCGCAATCCAGCCATAAGGAGTGTTGTTCATGTTCTCGATTCCCCTTGCTTGGCTGCAACTGAAGCGCGAGAAAGTTCGGCTATTGGTCGCTTTAGCTGGAATTGGATTTGCAGTGATTTTGATGTTCCTGCAATTAGGATTTCAAGATGCGCTGTTTGATAGTGCGATTACGATGCACCGTAGTATTGAGGGCGATATTTTTCTGATTAGTCCGCAATCGACTTCATTGATTTCGATGAAAAGCTTTCCAGAACGGCGATTATATCAGTCGTTGGGATTTGCCGGAGTGAAATCGATTAGCCCGATTCATATTGGATTTGGCATTTGGAAGAATCCGTTTTGGCAAGGTTCTTCTGCACCGCAAACCCGGAGTATTTTGGTGATTGGCACGAATCCCGGTGATGATATTTTTGCGGTTCCGGGCGTGTCGGAGAATCGATCGAAGATTCGCCTCTCTGATGTGGTGCTGTTTGATAGCGCGTCTCGTCCTGAGTTTGGACCGATTCCAGAGAAATTTAAGGCGCTAAGTCCTTCTGATCCTGCGATTCGCACTGAAGTTGAGTCTCGTCGGGTTGAAATCGGCGGGTTGTTTCGGATGGGGGCTTCATTCGGAGCCGACGGCAACTTAATCACGAGCGATTTGAATTTTCGCCGCATTTTTCCGAGTCGCGATCCGGCGCTAATTGATATTGGCGTGATCAAGCTCGAACCGGGTGCGGAGCTAGATACGACGTTAGCGCGATTCAAAAATCTTCCCGGTGAACACAGAATCGATCCGAAGAAAAAGCCCGAAGAAACAAAAGAAGATTTTGTCGTGGGAGATGTGCGCGTGATGTCGAAAGCGGCATTTGTGGCATTTGAGCAGAACTACTGGAAAGACAGTACTGCGATCGGGTTTATTTTCACGCTAGGAACCGCGATCGGATTTGTCGTTGGAACCGTGATCGTTTACCAAATTCTCTACACCGATGTTGCGGATCACTTAGCGGAGTATGCCACGCTAAAAGCGATGGGCTATAAGAACCGCTATCTGTTATCGGTGGTGTTTCAAGAAGCGCTAATCTTATCGGTGATGGGATATATCCCCGGTTATCTCCTTTGCGTTGGGCTTTATCATCTCACTCGCAATGCAACTTCGCTTCCGTTAGCGATGACTTTACCACGCGGCATTATCGTATTGTGTCTGACTATTTTGATGTGTGCGATCTCTGGCGCGATCGCCGTTCGCAAAGTTCAACAAGCTGATCCGGCTGACATTTTCTAACTTATGGCTAACAATTCGATTATCGACATTCAAAGCGTCAATCACTATTACGGTTCGGGACGCTTGCGGAAGCAGATTTTATTTGAAGTCACAACCGCGATCGAACCCGGTGAAGTGGTGATTATGACAGGTCCTTCGGGTTCTGGGAAAACAACGCTGCTTACATTAATTGGCGCACTGCGATCGACGCAAGAAGGCAGCATGAGAGTGCTTGGACAGCAATTGATGAATGCACCCGAACGCAAGTTAGTCGAACTGCGGCGCAACATCGGCTATATTTTCCAAGCGCATAACTTACTCAATTCGCTCACGGCTCGACAGAATGTGCAAATGTCGATCGAGCTTCATTCCGAGATTCCACAAACAAAGTCGCGCGAAATGGCAGAGTCGATGTTAGCAGCAGTCGGACTGAGCGAATGGATCAATCAATATCCGAACGAATTATCGGGCGGGCAAAAACAGCGAGTTGCGATCGCGCGCGCATTAGTCTGCAATCCAAAAATCGTGCTGGCAGACGAACCGACCGCAGCACTTGATAAAAAATCAGGTCGGGACGTAGTGGAGATTATGCAAAACCTGGCAAAGAAGCAAGGAGCCGCGATTCTGCTCGTGACGCATGACAATCGGATTTTAGATATTGCCGATCGAATTATCAACATGGAAGATGGACGACTCACCTCACTAGAAGTCTCGTCGGCTTGAACGTTGAAGTTAATTTTGGAATCGTTTTTGCAACTGTCGCACCCGTTCTAATCGATTCAGCACCCGATTCGTTAGTTCTGATGGAATCACCGGATCATGAGCAAAATCGTCCGCTCCTGCTGCAAACCCCTGATTAATCAAATTCGTATCTACTGTCGCCATCACTAGCATGATCGGCAACCAACTCCAACGTCGATCGCGCCGTACCACCTGACACAACATCAATCGACTTAATCCCACCGCATCCGCCGCTAATACTAATAAATTCGGCTGTGTGACATCGAGCGTTTTCAGCAGTGCCGCAGGATCGATCGAGACTGCGATCGACAGTCCACAGGGTTCTAGCAAGCCCTTAATTTCCTCAGCTTTCTCGATTTGATCTGCCACGATTAAAACCGTTCCCGTATGACGGTGCATCGGTTTGGCGTACACCGGATTGAGCCGATATCCAACCCCGTAAACGGTTTCAATCAAGTTTCCCGCTCCAACTGCCCTGAGCTTGCGGCGTAATCCTTTCACGTGCGCCCGTACCGCTTCTTCGCTCGGCAAATCACAATCGAGATTCCATAACTGCTCTAAGATGGCACTATGACTGTGAACTCGATCGCTTCGGCGTAAAAAGAGCTTTAACAACAGATATTCTTTCAGCGTCAGCGCGATCATTGTTCCATCAAAAGTTGCTTGATGTCGCTCTGGATCAAGCTGAAGGCTGCCCCATTCTAGTCGCATCGGAGTCATTAGCGCAGGACGGCGCAACAGTGCCCGCAGCCGCGCCAACACTTCCTGAAATTCTACAGGCTTGACCAGATAATCATCTGCTCCAGCATCTAAGCCGACGATGCGATCGTCGATCGCGCTTTGCCCAGTCAGCAACAAAATCGGAATCTGCATTCCTGCTTCCCGCAATCGTTGACACAGTTCGATGCCGTTGAGTTTTGGTAACATCACATCTAGCACAACCGCATCGTAGTTGATCAATTGCAGCCACTCCCAAGCAGTCTCACCATCGTATGCAGTATCAACCGCATAATGCTGTTTGAGAATTCGGCTCAATTGTTCAGAAAAATCGACATCATCTTCAACAAATAACAGGCGCATTTTTTTGTATGCTGATGAGCGCGAAGCAGACGGACTTAGATTGTATGTCGATCGTAAAAATTTTAATCGTCGCAAAAGAACATTGGATCACGCTTGATCTGAAATATCGATTGCAGCGTTTGGGATATAAAACCAGTGTTGCATTAGACGATTCACAGAATGTAATTTATGACGAACAGCCTGATTTAGTATTGATCGATCGACAAAGTGTAGAGAGCGAAATTGTTGGCGCGATCAAAGCTGCTGGAGTTCCAGGACTTTGTTTTAATGCAGAAAATCAGCCGTTTGAAATTCCGGTTGATTTGCCTTGTCTAACGAATCCTTATCAAGAAACTGTACTGGATGCCACCATCCAAGAAACATTACGTCAGCATCGAACTCAAGCCAAATTAGTGCAGCAGTTAACCCACAATCAAAAACAAGTTGAGATTCTGCATACAGTCGATCATGAACTGAGAATCCCGCTCAGCACCATGTTAATTACGCTTGATTGGATTGAACTAATCGAGCAAGAAGAACTCTCAGCCCGATCGCTGCAAAAATTAGATCATTTGGCACTCGCTCGAAATTCTGTGCGTCAAATGACAGAATTTCTCGATCGCACTTCTCTACTTTGTCGCTGCGAATCTGGAAACCTTTCTTTGAAACCAATTTGGATTGATCTTTCTAGATTCTGCAACGCTTTGATTTTTGAGTTCGAGCAGCTTTTCTACAACGCAGATATTCGGTTTGTTTGCAAGTCTGCGAATCCAGTAATCGAATTTGACGAAATGATTCTCAAACAGATTTTGATTAATTTACTCAGCAATGCAGTGAAGTATTCGGATTGTGGTAGCACCGTGTACTTGACTCTAATCTGCAATTCAAATCAGGTGATTTTTCAAGTTCAAGATCAAGGAATTGGCATTCCAGAACGCGATCGCGCTTTGATTTTCACATCGCTGTATCGCGGCTCTAATGTTGAAGCGATTCCTGGTACAGGAATGGGACTCGCGATCGTGCAGCAACTAGTTTCGGCGTGTGGTGGAAGTATCACCGTTGAAACTACACCGACGATCGGGAGTACGTTTACAGTCACATTGCCGATCGAATTCACCCGTAACTGATGCTTATGTCCAATCGTCGTCATCATCCCAGACATCTGAAGTGGGAGACTTCGATCGCTTCGGTTCAACGGGCGTTTTGATTTCCTCTGGTTTCGATTTCGGCGGCTCGACTTCCCAATCGTCCCACGGTGCAGGCTCAGACGGAGGTGAAACATACGGCTCTGTTTCATCGAGCGCAATTTCTTCAACAAATTCGTAAGCTTGTTCGGTGAACGATCGCGCTTTTTCCTTCAGTCGGCGCGCTTTTTCGCGGGCAAGTTCTGACAGCGATCGAACTTCTTGCGTCACCTGCGATTTCTCATCTTTCAGCAGGTCTTTCACTTTCGAGAATTTTTCCTGCACGCCACCGCGATACACCGCAAACGATTCGACCGATTCTTTTGGAACCATCACCCGCCGATTACCAAATCTCAAAATATAGTTTGGTGGCAAAAGATAAACACTGCCAACAATGCCACCCCAACCGTCCGAAACATAGAGATAATGTTCAACCTCGCCTGTTCGTAAATCGAACAAGTAATCCACCACTTTACCGACTTGATCGCCTGCATCTGTCCAAACTTCACAGCCCACCAGCGATTCAAGCTGCTTTACTTTTTCGGCATCCGTATCCACAGGCGGCGAATTCACTAAAACGCCATTACTGCCGATCGCTTCCAATTGATCGAGATTAAACGCCGTTTTCTTTTTGCCAAGCCAGCCCGACTTGCAGATAAAGCCCAGCACCCGATGGACTTTCGGATACATCCACAGCACTTCTACCTGTCCCAACTCCTGCATCGAACCGCGATCGAGGACAGTCTGATTCAGGATCTCACTCTGCTTGACGATTTCTGACATAACATCTCAAACGCTCTCGTTATTTCAAGTGTATCTTGCACCCGCAGAAAATGTGTCTTGACAGAATCACAATTCATTTTGCATACTAGATAACTGGCTCACTGTTTATTATGCTCGGATCAGGTAATTTTCAACTGCGGTGACGCGACCTGTACGGCGCTTACTAGGAAAAACTCATGGCTTACGCAATTATTGAGATCGCAGGGCAGCAAATTCGGGTCGAACCGAGTCGCTTTTATGATGTGAATCGCCTTGTGGGAGAGGTAGACTCGCAGCTTGATATCGATCGCGTTCTATTTGTGAATAATGCAGGCGAAATCAGCATCGGTGCGCCCGTTGTAGAAGGTGCGACCGTTCAAGCAACCGTTCTGCGTCACATGCGCGGACGTAAAGTGATCGTCTACAAAATGCAACCGAAAAAGAAAACCCGCAAAAAACGCGGTCATCGTCAAGAACTCACCCGAATTATGATCGATTCGATCAGTTTGGGTGGCAGTACGTTGCCTTCGGCACAGCAAAGCTGACCGCAACAAAAGATCAAGCAGACGGTTAATCTAACTCATTCGAGAACGCAGTTTTAGAGGGAATTATGGCTCACAAGAAAGGCACAGGTAGTACTCGTAACGGACGCGATTCTAATGCTCAGCGTTTAGGCGTGAAGCGGTTCGGCGGTCAAGTTGTGAAGGCAGGGAATATCTTAGTGCGTCAACGCGGCACCAAGGTACATCCAGGAAATAATGTTGGGCGCGGCAGCGATGATACTTTGTTCGCGCTGATTGCGGGTGAAGTAAAGTTCGAGCGACTGGGCAAAGACCGTCAGAAGATCAGCGTTTATCCAAAGGCAGAAGTTTCGGTTTAAGTCGAATTTGAATGATGAAGAGCCGCCCAATGCTGGGCGGCTTTTTGATTTAATGTCATTTCAAGGGCGATTCGATGATTCGAGTTCCAACCGATCGTGTTCCTACCCATCCTGGCGAAATGCTGCAAGAAGAATTTCTCTTGCCTGCAAATTTGACGATTCAAGAACTGAGTGCGGCAATTTATGTCTCTGAGTTGGAGATGCAAGCACTCGTCGAACAGCATCGATCGCTGACTCCGAGTTTAGCGTTGCGGTTAGCTAAGTATTTCGGAACATCTGCTGATTTCTGGATGAATCTTCAATTGAGATGGGACTTTTATCATGCTGGCAATGCAGAAGCCGCAATCCTATCGAACATACGACCTCGATCGACATAGTGTTTCTTATTTTGATAATTCTGCAAATCGCTTCAACACGGCAAGAACGGAATAAAGTTCGTTTTCTAAGCGGTACAAGGAAAACTCAGAAGAAAAGGCGTATTGTAGAGACGGATCTCGATCGAGTTTGACAAAGAGAAAATGACTGCCGTTTGTAACCATGCCAAATGTGGTCGGTTGAGGATTTGCCAGCATATAAAACAATGCTTGCGCTGTCGCATCTTTGAGCGAAAATCCTGCTTGCTTTGACTCAATCACGGCAATCCAAACCGTTCTCTGAAGCGCTAAAACATCAATTCTGCCCCAAACTGTTTTCTCGCCGTCTTGTAGACTGACATCTACCCGCTTTTCCAGGACAGGACGAATTGGAGGTCGGTAAAACCCAGCTAACGACAATAGTGGAGACAACACGACCATTTTGACCAAATCCTCTAGCATTGGGTATTTGCTGAGGTAGAGAAACTCGGTTTTGATGCGATCGAGATCCCGCTTTTCCAAGTCTGTTAACTCAGGTAATGAATGCTGCCACTCTGAGAAAAATGCCGGATCATTCAGAACTTGTCGCAGTCCGAATTGATCTTCGACCTCGCTTAGTGTGAGTTCATTTGCCTGAATCGTTTGGGTCATGTTCGATCGAGCTTCACGAAAAAGTGCGTTATCCATTCAGGTTAACGCACCGTAAAACAGTTCTCGTTGGGGTCTAGACGGTTGCAGCAACGACTGGAGTTGCAATGATGAATAAATCTACTCTTTCTTCTGCGGGCTGCGTCACTTCCACGCGCACACCTGGACCAAAAAAGGTCGTCATTTTGTCGACCTTATTCTTCCAGGTTTCAAGCGTGATAAAGGGCGAATCAAATTCGAGGATCATCGCGTAGGCTCCGTCGATGTTTTCTTCGCGGATGCCGACGATCGTGGGTCGATCGTCATCAGTTGGAGCCAATCCCAAGAATTTCAGCGCGCTATCTAAATGCGCTTCTTGCCCATAGCGATATCGAGTCAGGTCATCAAAAATCTGCTTTTGGGTATCGGTAGCTTGCGTGTCTCGGAGGGCTTCTACTTCGGAAGTTGTGGGAATCGTCAGCGGAACGGGACGGAGTTCGGTAATTTTGAGGGCGACACCGCCCAAAAGTAAAGGAATTCCGTAGAAGAAGCCGATCATATTCAGAGCCGCATAGTTGAGCGCGTAAGCCGTAAATCCGATGATGGTAATGATGGCTCCTCCACCGAGGCACAACGCACCTAAAGGAGGCAATCGACGAAGTAGCGATGACATAAGGCTGACTCTTTGCAAGATTTGTTAAATTTTATTATCGCTGCTTTGGGTGCAGTCGCGCTCGTTCACACAGTTTTACGCAAGTTGAATGCAGAATCTTTTACCCTGGAAGCAGTATTCAAATCAAAAGTTCAGTATGACTCGTGCAGTAATTAAGTTTTCGTCTGAAGATTGCGGAATTTGCCACAAGATGGCGTTCTACGACCAAAAAGTAACTGAGGAATTGGGATTGCAGTTTGTCGATGTGAAAATGCAAGACACCGCAACCTATCGCAAGTACCGCAAGATTTTGTTAAGTCAATACCCCGATAAAGCAGAGATGGGATGGCCCACTTATATCATCTGTGATTCGCCCGAAGAAGATTTCAAGATCTTGGGTGAAGTCAAAGGCGGACATCCGAAAGGCGAGTTTCGCAGCCGACTACAAGCCGTGTTAGCCGAATCGAATTGATCCGAATTGAAGTTGAGCGATCGCTCGTCAAATCGCTGAACGATCGCTCAAAATGGAATCATGCTTTCAGTCTTTTTGATTCTCGCGATCGCGCTGCTTCCTTCGATCCTGACGTTCCTGCTCCGGCATCGACTGGAACTCCAAGCGCAGGAACGCCTCCAAGCTGCGATGGCAGCCGCAGAACGGCGACAACTGCAAAATCTACTCCGTCTACCTCCCGATCATCGTTATGTCGAAGGAGTCGGCGCACTAATCGGCGATTTTACCTGCGTCTACAACGCGCGATCGCCCTTTGTTCGCTGCGCTGTGAATCCCTCTGGACCTTGTGAAACTTGTCGATCGTATGAGTCAAAATACTAGCCCGCTTCCGACTCCCCACAGTGGCTATCACTGGAATCAAATTCCTAGACGATTTTTTGAGGGATGGTATTACCGCGTCACTCTGCCGGAGATCGGGCAAACGTTCGCGTTTATGTATTCGATCGAAGACCCCCAAGGCAATCAACCGACCAGCGGCGGGACGGCTCAGATACTAGGCATCAACGATGAATATCTCTGTCGGACTTTTCCCGATCCGAATCGATTTTGGGCAGCCACCGATCAGCTTGCTTTAGGACATTGGCGACAATCGGGAACGCCGAAGCTGTTAGATCCAAAACGGTTCGATCGCACCATTTCCGAAGGGTATCAAGCAACCGAAACCTGGCATCAAGGACGACTAAAAGAGCCAAACGGGAAGTTTGCAGAATGGCAATACTCGATCGCGCCTGTGTATGGTTGGGGCGATCGGCAATCAACCGCAGGCGTACTTTCATCGCTTCAAATTTTTGAACCGGGTTGGCAGATCTTAATGGCGCACGGACACGCCACAGGTTACATTAACTGGAACGGGAAGAGTTACAAATTTATTAATGCTCCGGCGTATAGTGAGAAGAATTGGGGTGGAGCATTTCCGAGTAAATGGTTTTGGCTGAACTGCAACGCATTTGACAACGAGCCGGATTTTGCCATTACCGCTGGTGGGGGACGACGCGGCGTTCTCTGGTGGACAGAATCAGTGGCAATGGTTGGAATTCACTATCGCGATCGATTTTATGAATTCGTGCCCTGGAATGCTGAAGTCAATTGGATCATTCGTCCGTGGGGATATTGGCGGATGGATGCTCGCAACCGTGATTACCGCGTTACGGTGACTGCAACAACCGAGCTACCGGGAACGCCGCTACGCGCGCCTACACTTGAAGGAATGCAGTTTGTCTGTCGCGATACGATGCGCGGAACCGTCACTGTCGAACTGTGGGATCAAGCCGAACGTCTGATTGTGCGGGCGACGAGTAATCTCTGTGGTTTAGAAACGGGGGGCGCTCCTTGGGACGAAACCTGGGCATCTGGATGTGGACGAAGTTTTTAACGAGAACAGTGATCGAAACTTTGCTGGTATTTGGTCTAGTGGCATCTGCGATCGGCGTTCACATTCTGCGCTTTTTTGAACATTTTTCACATCACTAAATCCATTTCGGATGCACTTGCTATAATGCCGATTATTCTGGGGCTGTAGCTCAGCAGGATAGAGCGATCGCCTCCTAAGCGATAGGCCATGAGTTCAAATCTCATCAGTCCCGTATAAGACCTATATTAAGATAACTGACTTTAATTGCTTGTCGGGAGCGGCTGACCAAATTGGATCGTTCTTGATCGTGCTGGGACCGGAGTCTCTTCGATCGAAAGTGGGGTCGATCGCGGTTCAGTGGGGCGCGGTTCTTGAGCGGCGGAATGTCGATCGATTTGCGGAACGCTCACGGTCGGCTGACTTGTCGGGGCGTTGATCGGCGGAAACGAGTTCGGAATTGCCAAGCTTGGATTGACTTCGGGAAGTTGGAGCGGGTTGGATTGAGTCGATCGTACAGGCGCGTCTGGAAATAGTAAGCTACTGCCCGGAGAATTGCCCGATCCAGCAGCAGGTGCGGTTGGTTGCGACGGTGGCATCACAGCGGGTGCAGTTGGTAATGGGCTAGATTGCGGTAAGTCGGGAGCGGTCACAGAAGGCGGAGCATCG
>CAXTDB010000115.1:0-13264 GCA_964242045.1 uncultured Leptolyngbya sp.
CGACGCGGGACATGGGGCGCGATCGCAACGAGCTATCCCCAGTCACCGTGAAAAAGCGATCCGGGTGAGAAGCCAAAATTCCTAGCATCAACCGTAATGTCGTTCCAGAATTGCCTGCGTTGAGAACCTCGATCGGTTCCGTCAAGTTTCCCAATCCGATGCCTTTCACTCGAACTTCCTCGGTGTTCAATTCTGAGATTTCGGCTCCCATTGCTCGAAAACAACTCGCAGTACTGCGCGGATCTTCGCCTAACAGTAAACCGCGAACGATCGTTTCGCCTTCTGCCAATGCTCCCAACATCAGCGCTCGATGCGAAATCGATTTATCGCCCGGAATGCGAATTCGACCTTGCAGCGACACCCCTTCGATCGGACGCTGAATCACTAAATCGTGGTGGCTGTCGGTGACATGAAGCGCAATAGCTTCGCTGCACGGGTTCGTGTTCGGAGACATAGCAATGGCAGAAAACTACGTCGTTATCCTACCATTGTGCGGATACGCTAAAAGAAATCAGGCATCCAAGGTATCGGACTAGCAAAAATTCGAGTTGCAGTTTGGATAGCTTCGGGTGTTCCTGTTAAAAGTGCTGAGCGGGCTAATTGCTCTGCGGTGAAGAGTCCGGTGTAGAGCGGAGAAAGCGATCGAATCTCAAGCTGTAATTCTCCTCGTCCGCCAGATGCGACCGTACCGCAACCATTTTCGATTGTAAGAATGAACTTTCCTTGATTTGGCAAGATTGAATCTTGAATGTCTAAGTGAAGTTCGGCACTGATGTTGGGATAGTTCCGCTGTTGTAGTGCTTTCTCAAGGTGAACAATTCGGAGTAACCAGCATCTCAGCCATTTAATCTTGGCAGATTGATCGGGTAAACATAAGCTGAGAGCATCCACGGGTGAGCTTTTCCATTCAACCCGATCGATTTGTGATCGATGATTTGCCAAGAACGTCCAGAACTGTTGCACCGCCGCTGGAGTCAGTAGCACCCAATCTCTGATGACTAAACAGTTCTGCTGTTGCTGAAAAATGATGTAGCCTTCATTTTCAAACTGATAAGCATACATTTGAGTATCAGAATGCTTGATCGCTTGCCAAATCACAGCATTGCGATCGAGAAATCCCTGATTCAAATGAGCTTGCTGATTGTACAACTCGCTAAACAGATCAGACTCTAAGCTTAGCGATCGAACTTCTAAGGTATGTTTCTGGCTTTGAATGCTATCAGTGGAAACTTCCCAGTTACAGAGCGATCCTGCTTGTTCGTAGCCTGCTTTTCGATACAACGGTTGAGCCGCTGAGAATAATACAGAGATCGGAATTTCCTTGGCGTAGAGTTCTTGCAAAACCGATTGCATGAGCGCGATCGCAGTTCCTTTGCCGCGATATTCGGGCGCGACTCCGACTCCAGATACACCGACCATTGGAATGTTTGCCCCGTTGTACCACTGTCCCAGAGACAACAATCCCAGACCCCCGACGATCTGACCGTTTGTTTTTAAGATTCGAGCATTCTCAATTCCAATTCGATTGAGAAAAACGGGTTCATTGGGAGCATTAAAACACTGAATGAGAATGTCACCCAATTGTTTTAGCTCATTTGTCTCTTGGGGCGTATGGTAAGTAAACTGCATAGTTACTGAGTGGTTGCAAGAACTTGCTGAGCGGTTTTGATTTGTTTTGAACTAAATCCAGCTTCACCGAGATAGTTGAGAAAACCACGATCGCGGTATCTTGCATCAACATTGATGGCTTGCTGATAGATTTGTTGAGCAGAGGTACGATCGCCTTGACCTTGATACGCGATCGCCAATGCCACCCAGGGATGCGGATTGTTCGGTTCTAGTTCAGCCGCTCGTTTTGCACATTCGATCGACCAGTCATACATGGCTAATCGCTCATACGATAGACTCAGATTGTAGTAAGGAATTTCATTGCTTGGGTTGAGCATCGTTGCCCATGTATGTGCTGCAACTGCATTCGTGAGATTCCCATTCATCATATAAGCGATGCCCAACGCATTAAAGGTTTCAATGTTAAAGGGATTGTAGAGAATTGCACTTTGGAGCGTGTCGATCGCTTCTTTGCGCCGATTTGCTAGATGCAGTGTCCAACCTAAACCGATCCGACCTGCAAGGTTTTTCTGATCGAGTTCGACTGCTTTTTGAAATGCCGCGATCGCTTGCGGAAACTGCTCTTGATTGCGGTACTGAATTCCCTGCTGGCGATAATCTGCGGCAGATTGAGCAACCGCTAATCGAGCCGTTCCAACGATCAATGCAAGCGAGAATAAAACACTGAATATACGCATAAGCTCAAAGGGCAGTCGCTTGGATTTGAGCAGAAATCGAGGTGGGGGTGTTGGGTGATTCTACAACAATCAGATACCCGGTTGGCTTTGAGCCGAGCTTACTTAACAATCTGGGCATATCTGCCGATCGCAGTTGCCCGTTGCTGTCATACAGTTCGAGTGCAGAAAGACAACCGATCGCTGGATTCCAGCCGCTAGTTTGCGGATAGCGCTGATTGTTCGTAAAAAATCCCGGATCTTCTCCGCTCCCGTGAATTCTAAAAAAGCTACGTCCAACCATTCCCGCCCAATAGCTTGCCTGAATTGGAAAATAGTTACGCCAACTCGGAGGAAGCAAGGCGTTATAGCCGTTGAGTTTTCCGGTGAGTGTGCCTTTACGTCCGGGAACGAATTCCTTCACTCCAGGCTCCAGCGGTGCAAACAAATTGACTAAGGGATAGAGTCCATAAGCGCGAAAATAGTCGGTGTCCGGCTGCGGAATCGTGCCTTCAATCCGATAAATGCCTTGGGGAGTATAGCCGCGCGAGAAATTCCACGATAAATTATGCAGCGATCGCGTTAACAGTGGCATCGACCACAATCGCCCATTTTCTCGCACAAATCGACCTTGCTGATTTTTGAGAAAGGCTGTACAAAGTTGAGAACGATCACGATTACAAAATACATAAAGCTGCTGTTGATTCGGTGCGATCGTCCATGATAATAAATCTCTGATCGGCGGTGTTTTCGCTGGTGTTGTTAATTCCTTGATCGTGGTGTACAGACTCACATTGTCAGACCATCGCGGAAAGCGTTGTGCAATTGAATCAATCCATTGTTGTTGCTGTTGTGCGCTCGCGCCGCTTTTTGACAGGACAGACAGCGACATCGCGACCCATTGTGGGTTTGGGCTTTGGGCGATCGTTTGAACGAATTGCTGTTCGAGATTCGGAGTCGGATTGCTCAGATAAAGCTGTGTGCCCACTTGCAGCGCCATTTCAACGGTGCGGGCTTGAGCGGGCGATACTGGTTGCGACGTAAGCGTGAGAATTTGCGCGATCGCATCTTTCACATAATCATCTTGCGGTTCAATCACTGCCGTTGCCCACAGCAGTTGTCGCCAATACTTTTCGTTTGCATCGACGATCGGGTAGCGAGTTAGATCGTAAGCTTGGGGTGAAATTAGGCGCAATTGATCTTGTCGCTGCTGAATCCGGGCTTCGGAAGTGGCAAGCGGAACGGTCAGGCCGTGTGCGGGTGCGATCGAGCCTGTGAGCAGAAGCAATAAGCTTGTAAATTGAATCAGAGTATGACGAGCCATAAGAAATCGATCGAGAAGGGTTTCAGGGCGATTGATAGTTTATTTGTGAGACGCAAATGGGTTTGCCCTCACCCTAAATCCCTCTCCCTGAGGGAGAGGGATTTTGAATCTTGCTCCCTTCTCCCTAGGGAGAAGGGCTGGGGATGAGGGCAACCCAAGATTTTGCGAACAAGATCAGGTGATTACGGTGGGTTTATCCATTCGAGTTAGCGACTTGATTTGAGCAACCGTGTCCGCAATGCGAATCAATTCCGCTAACGCATCTTGTGGATCAGCATCATGCTTTGCCGGATCAGCCTCATACCGTTCTACATACAGTCGCAAAGTCGCGCCCTGAGTTCCCGTTCCAGATAAACGAAAGACAATTCGCGAACCATCAGTAAACCCAATCCGAACGCCTTGTTTCTGGCTGACACTGCCATCGATCGGATCGGTATAGCTAAAGTCATCACTGTACTCAACTTCATAGCTGCCAAATTTTTGACCTTTCAGCGTGGGCAATTTATCTCGAAGTTGCGTAATTAATGTATTTGCTCGATCGCTATCGATCGCTTCATAATCATGTCTAGAATAATAATTCCGTCCGTATGTGCGCCAGTGTTCTCGCATCAATTCTTCAACCGATTGCTGCTTCACTGCCAGAATATTTAACCAAAACAATACCGCCCACAATCCGTCTTTTTCGCGAATGTGATTCGATCCGGTTCCAAAACTTTCTTCACCGCAGAGTGTGACTTTATCCGCATCGAGTAAATTCCCGAAAAACTTCCATCCGGTCGGTGTTTCGTAGCAATCGACTCCGAGTTTTGCGGCAACGCGATCAGGCGCTTGAGAAGTCGGCATCGATCGAGCAATTCCCGCGATTCCATTGCGATACCCCGGAACTAAAGTCGCATTCGCCGCCAGAACCGCTAAACTATCGCTCGGTGTAACGAAAAAGTGACGACCCAAAATCATATTACGATCGCCATCTCCGTCCGAAGCTGCTCCAAAATCCGGCGCGTTTCCACCGAACATCACTTCGACTAAATCATGCGCGTAAACCAAGTTCGGATCAGGGTGTCCGCCGCCAAAATCTTCGAGCGGCGTACCGTTTTGAACCGTTCCTTTCGGTGCGCCTAATCGCTGCTCAAAAATCGCGTGAGCATACGATCCCGTGACGGCATGAAGCGAATCCATGCACATCCGAAACTGTCCGCCTGTGAGCAATTGTCTGATGCGATCGAAATCAAACAGCGATTCCATCAGCGCCGCATAATCAATCACCGAATCAATCACTTCAACGATCATTTTGTCGAGTTGTGTGGTTCCGATCACATCAAGATTGATATCCGCAGCATCGAGAATTTTGTACTCGGTGATGGTTTTACTACGATCGTAAATCGCTTCGGTCACTTTTTCAGGAGCCGGACCGCCATTGCTAATGTTGTACTTGATGCCAAAATCGCCATCCGGCCCGCCGGGGTTGTGGCTGGCGGATAGAATGATCCCGCCGAACGCATTGTATTTCCGAATCACGGCAGAAGTCGCAGGCGTGGAGAGAATGCCACCTTGACCGACCTTCACCCGAACAAATCCATTCGCTGCCGCCATCTTTAAGATGATTTGAATCGCTTGGCGGTTGTAGAAGCGACCATCGCCCCCTAGTACCAGTGTTTGTCCTGCAAAATCGCCAATGCTATCGAAAATCGCTTGAACGAAATTTTCGAGATAGTGCGGTTGTTGAAAGACGGTTACGAGTTTCCGCAAGCCAGAAGTTCCGGGCTTTTGGTCGGAAAACGGCTGTGTTGTCACGGTTTGAAGGGTCATTCCAGTAGCTCTCTTGTCTGAGTCAAAGTTTTAGCTAGCAAGTCTAATTGTCTACTACTTTCGCCTTCTGCGATAAATCAATCCGCGAATTCAAACGGTCGATCGTCAAATGTTCAGATGTGTTCTATTTTACCAAAGCATTGAATACTGTTTTTTAAGAATGATTTACTATTTGAAATTCGGCTTTTTTGTTAGCGTATCGACAGTCTGACTTTGATTGATATGTGATCTATCTTTCATAACGCTACTGAATTTAGCTTCAAGTTGTTCACCCACCAGACCCATGCAAGCCGAAGATCTCCAAGTTCAACCCAGCGACCAGCGGACAGATTTAGATGTTGAATCTCTCAAACAATCGATTCTGAACAATCTGTTTTATGTTCAAGGCAAGTTTCCAGAAATTGCCACGCTGAATGATTACTACATGGCGTTGGCGTACACGGTTCGCGATCGCTTACTCCGAAGCTGGCTGATTACGACTCAAACTTACACGAAAATCCAGCCACGCGAAGTGTGTTATCTTTCCGCAGAATTCTTGATGGGACCGCACCTCGGCAATAATTTGATCAATCTCGATATCTATGAGCAAATGCGGCAAGCGGTTCAAGAATTGGGCTTGAACTTTGATGAATTGCTACAGCAAGAAGAAGAACCGGGATTGGGAAATGGGGGGTTGGGGCGACTAGCAGCGTGCTATCTCGATTCGATGGCGACTTTGGAAATTCCTTCGATCGGGTATGGCATTCGCTACGAGTTCGGCATTTTTGATCAAGATATTCGCGACGGTTGGCAAGTCGAACTTACGGATAAATGGCTGAAAAACGGTAATCCTTGGGAACTGGCACGACCCGAATGGGCGGTCGAGGTTAAACTTGGCGGACGGACTGAAAGCTATGTGGATGAACAGGGACGCAATCGAGTTCGATGGATTCCCGATCGCATTTTGAGTGGTGTTCCCTACGATACGCCGATTCTCGGATACAAGACAGATACCGCAAATACGTTGCGGCTTTGGTCTGCTCAAGCGGTTGATTCGTTCGATTTTGCTGCGTTCAACTCCGGCGATTACTACGGTGCCGTTGTGAACAAAGTATTTTCTGAGAATCTATCAAAAGTGCTTTATCCGAACGATGAGCAGATTCAAGGAAAACAATTGCGGCTAGAGCAACAATACTTTTTTGTATCGTGTTCGCTGCAAGATGTGATTCGGATTCATCATGAACGGCGCGGATTGCCGCTCGAAACGCTGCACGAGAAGTTTACGCTGCAATTAAATGACACGCATCCCGCGATCGCAGTTGCCGAATTAATGCGATTGTTGCTCGATGATCACGACATGGAGTGGGAGCAAGCTTGGAATATTACTCGCAACACCTTTGCTTACACAAATCATACACTGTTACCAGAAGCGTTAGAACGCTGGTCTGTTGCTCTGTTTGGCTCATTGCTACCGCGACATTTGGAAATCATTTACGAAATCAATTCGCGATTTCTGGATGAAGTGCGCCTCAAGTTTCCCAAAGATGACGATCGACTCCGCCGCATGTCTTTGATCGATGAATCGGGCGATCGCGCTGTGAGAATGGCACACCTCGCAACGGTTGGAAGCTACTCGATCAACGGAGTCGCAGAACTACATACAAAACTGCTCAAACAAGATGTACTGCGCGATTTTGCGGAAATGTATCCAGAACGATTCAACAATAAAACGAATGGAGTAACACCCAGACGATTTATGGTGTTGAGTAATCCCAGACTTGCAACACTAATCACCAGTAAAATCGGCGAAAACTGGATCAAAAATCTCCAAGATCTCCGCAAGCTAGAACCATTTGTCGATGATCCACAATTCCGTGAGGAATGGAGACAAATTAAACAAGCGATTAAGCAAGATCTCGCAAACTATATTCAAAAAGAAAATGGAATTGAAGTCAATGTTGATTCAATCTTTGACATTCAATCGAAGCGATTTCATGAATACAAGCGACAGCATTTGAATGTATTGCACATTGTTACTCTGTACAATCGACTGAAAGCTAATCCGAATCTAGAAATCACACCTCGCACTTTTATCTTTGGCGGCAAAGCTGCACCTGGATACTACATGGCGAAATTGATCATTAAGTTGATTAACTCGATCGCGGATGTAATCAACACTGATCCAGACGTGCGCGGACAAATCAAAGTCGTTTTCCTCAAGGATTACAATGTGAAATTTGCCCAACGAGTCTATCCTGCTGCGGATTTGTCCGAACAAATCTCAACCGCTGGAAAAGAAGCATCGGGAACCGGAAACATGAAATTCTCGATGAACGGGGCATTAACGATCGGCACACTCGACGGCGCAAACATCGAAATCCGTGAAGAAGTCGGCGAAGAGAACTTCTTTTTATTCGGTCTAACCGCTCCCGAAGTCGTTGATCTCAAAGCGAAAGGCTACGAGCCGATCAAGTACTACAACGAAAATCCAGACTTGAAAAATGCGATCGATCGCATTTCATCCGGCTTCTTCTCAAAAGGCGATGCGGTTCTGTTCAAGCCGTTGATCAATTCCCTGCTGTACCAAGATCCTTATCTGCTTCTTGCCGATTACCAATCGTATATCGAAGCTCAAGATCGAGTCAGCGAAGCTTATCGCAATCAAGATCAATGGGTGCGGATGTCGATTCTAAACTCAGTGCGAATGGGTAAATTCTCATCCGATCGCGCGATTCGCGAATACGCCCAAACGCTCTGGCACGTTCCGCCCCTGAAAGTCTGTCCTCCGGGTGAAGCGTGTTCGATTCATTGCCCCGAATCCCTGATGTAAGTTACGGTCAGTTGTTGCATTCTGAAGAAGTTCGGCTGAGTCGGACTTCTTCGCTTTACTCAAGTTTTCTATGACTTTAACGCTTTATTTCATGCGTCATGGCGAAACCACCTACAGTCAGTCTGGCGGATTTTGTGGATCGCTTGACCCCGATCTGACCGACGAAGGCTTACAAATGGCGATCGCATTCGGCAAAGCTTATTCTAAACTCGATTGGACCGCTGCTTATGTCAGTCCAATGAAACGCACGATCGCCACTGCGAAACCGCTCTGTGATGCCGTTGGATTAGAAATGCAATTGCGAGATGGATTAAAAGAAATCGAATACGGTGAATGGGAAGGAAAAACCCAAGATTACGTAAAAGAAAACGATTTAGAACACTACGTACATTGGATGACAGAACCTGCTTGGAATGCTCCGCCTGGAGGAGAAACTGCCGTTCAGATTGCCAGTCGTTCCGAATTAGTGATTACTGAAATCACACAAAAATATCCAGATGGAAATGTGCTAGTCGTATCGCATAAAGCAACGATTCGGATCATGCTGTGTGGATTACTCGGAATTGATTTAGGACGATACCGCGATCGCATTGATACGCCTGCTGCATCGGTCAGCGTTGTCGAATTTGGCAAATACGGACCGAAATTGAAAATCTTGGGCGATCGATCGTTTATGCCAGAAGAACTGCGATCGCGCCCCGGAACGTGAGATCAGACAGTGTGCATAGCGGTGAAGATGAGCGGCGACAAATAGAGCCGAAACGAAGTGAAAAAACTTTACTCGCCGCTCCATTGCATTGTTAGATCGCCTCTCACCGATAACTTCTAGCATTGGCTCACAAGGCTTCAATCTTAACTTTACCGCCCTCAATGTTATCAACCTGTAATCGATATCTGTAAAGCAGTGCCATTCCTAACAGAGGCTCCGTCTCTGATTCTGCAATATCAATCTCTCGGTACTGCCCATCCCAAATCACAGCACCAGTGTACAAATCAAAGTAAGTTTCACTGCCATCACCGAGAGTGACAAAATCAGAACCACTCCAAGGTAAATTCAACGTAGTAATAATTGTAGAAGGCAAAGATAGAAATTCATTGAATCCGGTATCAATCACCGCATCGATCGCTTGAAGCTGCCGATTTGAGTTACCAACTACGATCGTTAGGGTGGCTTCACGTCGCAAATTTACAACACCTTCCATCATGGATTTTTCTTCAGACTCCGTGCCCCAAAATGATAAACGGCTCGATGTCCGATGCGAATGATCCAGGGTTGGGCATCAGGAAGTCTCTCAAACAGTCGATTGGTCGCAGGTACAACAGTTTCATCGACTTCAAACTCTCCAGTTTCAATGTCGATCGCCACGATTTTGCCATCATTTCCCGCTTCAACTTGCTGCCGAATTCTAGACTCATAGAGTTCTTGCCCGCGTTGAGCCAACTCTTCTTTGCTATAACGTCGTTGGCGAATTGCCATAAGCTTGACCTCGTTTCAACCGTATTCCTTTATTTTACCTGAGCGATCGGCTTTGCTATGTGCTGCCGCGCTACGAGTTAACTCAGAGAATGCATTACGCTATCGCTTTTCTGGAATGCCGAAAGCCTTGTGCATCCTGCAAAATTGGCAATCGCAATAGATTCGAGAAACTTTGGTCGTTTTTATGCTAGCTAAAGCTCAACACCTTCCATCTGTTCACAATCTTCGTTTCGGTAGCTTCCATCAGGCATACGAACGCGGCAGAAGAGTGTGCCTTCAAAGTTTACGTTTTCTAAGTTAGCCATAGTAAAGTCCACATCTCGTAGCTTTGCCTTACAAAAGCTAGTGCCTCGCAAGTTCGCACTTCCAAATCAAACATCAGTCAATGCAGACCCAGTGAAATCTGCATTACTCAAATTCGCACGTCCAAAACTAACTTAAAAGAACTGAGCATCAAGCAGCTTCGCGTTACTTAGATTAATGCGATCGCCACAAAAATGGTCAAAATATACATTGCTTAAATCGACACCTGGCACATTAAGTCGGCTTCCGTCACAGCCAAGTAATTCAATGTCTGTGAAGTCTCTTTCGCCATTAACGTACCTATTCTCAAATTCTTCTCTGGTTATTTCTCTAGCCATAAAATGAGCATTAAATTCTATACCTCTATGATCTAGCGGTTTAACGTTCTGGCTGAGCGACTGCCCTAAACTTTTGCATCCTCACCGAGATCTCCCCTCAGTCCGCTCCAGCCGGGTTGTTAGCTGGCGGTATACGACCAGATTTCAAACTTCGCTTCAGACGACAACTCGGTTTCGAGTGATCCGTAATGCTTGGCACAGAATGCTTCAAACTCTTCCATGACCTGAGCGAATATTTCATCTGTTACTTGCCAACACAGTCCATACGCCCGCGATTTGAAAAAACTTAGAAGTTCCTCAACCCTGTTGCTCACCGTCCATTTCTTTGCAACGACATAGGTCGATTGATAACCTTTGCTCTGAAAATACTCCTCAACATTGATCTCCTCGATTACTTTGTCTACAGGCTGTGATTCTCGTAACCCTTCATACTTAGATAGAATCGTTCGGAAGGATCGCTCAAATTCCATGCGGGCAGGAGGCGTAATCCATTGTGCATTGAGATAAAAGCCTCCCGTTTTCAGAACGCGATCGATCTCATTGAGAAATGTCTTCCAGTTGGAAACGGTATGAACCATGTGAACGGTTAACACCACGTCAAAACTCTGATCTGGAAACGGCAGTTGTGAGGCATCGGCATGGATCAGGCTTAAATTTTGAGGGGCTTCCGGCAATTTTTGGCGGAATTGATCAAGCATTTCTTGAGATACATCGATCCCAGTAACCGAGTAGCCACGTTTGACCAAAGGTATCACATTCAAGCCAGTCCCAACACCAGGTTCTAGAAAAGAGGTTTCAAGCGTTGCGTCAACCAATTCCAGAATAAAATCTGCCACTTCCTCAGCAACAGATTCTGTTAACCAGCGCGTTTGGTCGTAGATGTTAGCGATATTGTCGTAGTAGCCCATTTTGCTGAACTCCTTACAGATCACTTCCAAATATTGCAAATCTGAATACTAACAGATTAGCTTCAAACCACTGCCACCACCAGGAATATAAGCCAGCTAACGATTCCAATCACCCGCCGCAGATAACCTCGAACTCTAACCCATAAGCCCCAACGGTCGGTGTGCATTGGGCTTGTTATGCCGTTTGCATTTAGCAAAACTAATTCAGTTCAACGACAAGAGGACTATATCGCCATCTTGTGCTGCTACATTGAAGAACTTAACTAATTGAGTGTGGAGTTCTAGAAAATGTGGCTCCATGTAAATTCTGCTTTCATGAGACCCAAGCAGATGATCCAGACGTAACTTTAAGTTATCTTCTGATACCTGATTCAACGCCTCAGCCATCTCCTTGACCTCATTCACGCTTAGATAACGCACCCTACCGTAAGTAGCTTCCCAAGGTGTATCTGTACCACTTATAAACACCTTATGCAGCAAAGTATAATCCTTGGTTTTACTATCGTAAGGAAAATCACCTGTAAGTAGGAAATAAAGCGATTGCCAATGTTTATCTAGGTCTAAATAGCGATCGTTGGATCTTAAAGCTTCAAAGTAAGCATGAATCTCTTTGTCCGTTTCTAAATCATCCCCAAAATAAATGCTTGCATAAACAGCATCACTGTGCAGTTTTTCAAACTCGTCAGGAGTTACCCGTCTATAGCTTGCTTCAATACCCATACAAATAAAATCATTGACTCAATGTTGATATAGCTGCTGTCTCTAGGACAATGCCCATATATCATCCTCACCAAGAACTTGCGGCATAACTAATTATTAGAACGACTCTTTCCACCTAATACCCTAAATCAAGGTAGTTATGCAGAATATTATCATCCTAATGTTCCAAAATTGGTGATTAGGCAGAAAGCTGTCAGTCTAACATTCTAGACTGAGGCAGTTATGCGGAATCTTTCTGCCTAATTTCTAAGTTAAAACGATCGCTGCTCTCATGAAGAACTGCGATCGCGCCCTAGAACGCAAGATCAAACACTTCACATATTTGGCATAACGATGCTGTTTAGCAGATGCAGCGCGATCGATATCTCGTTAACACACTCATTGATAAACTCGTTCCTGGCATCGGAACGATCGGACTCCACAACGTCACATCCGCGTATCTCAATGCGTGTAGCGTATGTTTCGCTTCGTGAATTCCTTCCGGCGATCCAATCAAAACGTGCTGCAACTTTTCACCGTCTCGGTCTGTCTCGAAACGCTGCAAGAATTCCTGGATATTCATGTTCATGGGCTTTTTCTCCGATTTCTGCATAGAAAGAAAGCCCAAAAACCAAAGCCACCCCAATCCATTAAAAATCGAGGTGGCTACTTTCAGATGCTATCATCCTACGTTAGCCTCCCGGACTGTTCCCGCAGTCTTGGATGGTTAGCTGCTCATCGTTGTTGCAAGCAACTTTGGGCAGCGGCAGATTCAGTTTTTGGGGCGAGATTCGCAAAGGCTGCTTCACAAACCATTTGCTTAACTTGAGAGGCTAATCGATTTTTTCATCTGAGTCAAGCAGGTCGATTCGTCAGTTACGATAGTGCGTATCAGAATTCGCTTCTAGAGCAGGCTTATGGCAACTCAACCCTCTCGATCGGAAACGGTCAGAACCTCCGAATTTCAGAAGGCACTTGAAACTGTAGAAGCATTACCGCTTGAAGCGCAGGAAATTCTGATCGATGTGATTGACAAACGCCTCAGTCAGCAACGAAGAGCAAAACTCGTTCAAGAAGTTCACGAAGCAGAACAAGACTATGCAGAAGGTCAAGTTCGTCGTGGCTCAGTTGCAGATCTGATGGCGGAGTTAGAAGATTAATGCAGCTTGTTTGGAGTAGCGGTTTTAGTCGAAAGTTAAAACGATCGCTGCGGCAAAATCCGCAGATGAAATCGCAAATCGAGCAGACGTTAGAGCAACTTGCTTTTGACCCATTTGACCCCAGATTGGGCACTCACAAGCTCAAAGGCGACTTA
>CAXTDB010000116.1:0-13230 GCA_964242045.1 uncultured Leptolyngbya sp.
TACCCGATCGCGGGCGGTACGATGGGAGTATTGGTCATTACAAAATGAGGCGATCGCCTCTTCACCCTTCATTCTGTCTAACCCCCGTGGATCTCTCGACGCTCTGGCTTTTTGTTGGTCCTCCCGTTGTTGGTGGAGTCATCGGCTACTTCACCAACGATATTGCGATTAAAATGCTGTTTCGCCCGTATCGCGCGCTTTACATCGGCAAACAGCAAATTCCGTTTACGCCTGGTTTGATTCCTCGGAATCAGGAGCGCTTAGCTAAACGAATTTCTGACACGATTATGGGGTCATTGTTGACTCCTGAAGAGTTGCAGAATTTAGCGCGACGACTTTTACAACCGGAACGGGTTCAAGCGGCAATTCTCTGGTTATTGCAATTAGCGATCGAGCAAGTTCAAGAAAGCAAAGAGCAAAAAACAGCGAAGATTTTAGGAAATATTTTAAAAGATTTATTTGGCGAATCTTTGCCTCGATTGTTAAAGGTTTTAGCTCGTCAAGAAGAGTTTCTAGAAGATCAGCTAAATCATATTTTTGATCAAGTTATTTTAGAATTTCAGCTTAATGAAGATCAAGCAGAAAAGCTTTCGGAATGGCTGATTCAAGTGGTTATTCCACCGGATGTTTTGCGCCAAACATTAATTGATTTTCTCACCGATCGCAACATTCAAGTAATTGACGAAGGATTTCGAGAAAAGACAAGTGGAACTTATTGGGTTGTTGCGAATCTGTTCGGAGTTCGGAATACTTTAACTCGATTAAGAACGTTCTGTTTAGATGAAAAAGAATCAAGCAACTCGGTTTTATTAGAGCTAACTTCTTCGCTGGGTGTGAAGCAGCGCTTTAAAGAATGGCTGCAAAATATTTCATTACAGAACCTACCTGTCTCTACTGTAAGACAGCTTCGCAAAACGATGCGAGATAGTGTTCGCCATTATCTTCAGGAGCGCGGTTCTGAAGTTTTGCAAGGATTGAGTGCATCAGTCGATTGGGAAAATGTCGCTTCTGTTGTGTTAAACCGACTACAATCCTCAGAAGCGGTTAGCTCTTCGATGGAACTTGTCAGCGAAGAATTAGCGCTAATCTTAGAGCGCTACTTAGAAAAAGATTTAGAAAAGATTGTGGCTCAAGCAATTCCAATTCTAAACATTGACCAAGTAATCGTCGATCGAGTAAAAGCAACTTCCCCCGCCGAGCTAGAGTCCGCAATCAATGGCATTGTTCAAAGCGAATTACAAGCGATCGTTAACCTGGGCGGAATCTTAGGACTCTTAATCGGCGCGCTTCAATCCGCTTCACTCCTGTTACATTAAGGAACCGCTTCAAGCTGTTCGGGAGCGCTCAGAATGCCCTCGATGAATTCTACGATCGCGCAGCTTTCTTCGTACACCAAAATCAGATGATCTTTAGCACGAGTCATCGCAGTATAAAGTCCCGCTTTTTCCTCGAACTCTTCTAATGTCTCAACCCCGACAATAATCACCGCATCGAATTCGACTCCTTTGACTGCGTTCCATGAATCCACAACCACCATTGGTCGATCAACGATATTTCCAGCGCGTTCTTGCGATCGCATCGGTGCATGATGAGTAATTCCTAAACGAAATAATTCTTTGCTGAGTTGAGTTTTCAACGACTTAGTATTTTCATGCGTTGGGTGTAGCAGAATTCCAATTGAAGAATTTGCATGGCTTTCTAGTGCAAGTTTGACTTGATTCGCAATCTCGCTCACGATCTGATCAGAATCGATTTGTACTAGAAGTGGAGCAATTCCAGAGCTACGAGAAATCTTCTTTTTAGGCTCGATTAATTTGTCGATCGCTGGACTATCTTCACGTTCGCCAACTTTGATTTCTGCTTTTTCTAAGCTAGGTTGAATGAAATTCCAAGCAAGTTCTAGAATTTCAGGCGCATTACGATAGCTAAGATCAAAGATTTGCGATCGTCCAACTACATCAATTCCTAATTTTGCCCAACTCCAACCGCTTTTTCTCCGATGCGATTGCCCATACACAGATTGAGTATTATCGTACACAAAGAAAAGAGAATTCGTTTCTCGATCGAGAACTTTCAGCAATACCTGAAACCATTCATCGTAAAAATCCTGAGCCTCATCGACTAGAATTGCTTGATAAATCAAATTTGATTGATGTGCAGATTCAATTACCTTTTGTCTTGATTCTTTTTCTCGATCGAACTCATAGGAATATTTGAAATGCCCAGCAATGAAACGTACTGCATTCAACCTGCAAATTATTGCGATTTAGATTCGCATCGATCCATCCCTGCATGAAGCGATTGTAAGAAAGAACAAGAATACGATCGAACTTTTCTTCTACTAATTTCTTAACTCGTTGTTGAAGCACTAAGGATTTACCAGATCCGGCGACTCCGCGCACCAAAGAGTGACCTCTGAGATTGAAGTTCTTTGCCTGACTCTGCGCCTCATCTAACTGTGAATAGATTAGCCGCTGATGAACGGTTTTCTGGAAATCAATCCACTGCATCACATTTCTCTCAACCACTGTGCTGAGAGAGTGCCCAAGAAAATCTTTCTCGTAACTTAGACTTAGATCGAATTATCGGTTCAATCAGTTCTCTAAGTTCTCATTTTCCTCGTTTTTCATCAGCTTATCAATGTCAAGCTTTCGGAGAGATTGCTGTTGATTTTTACGCGATTCACGCCGATATTTTTTGAGTTCTAAACGCGGCTCATATTGTATACCTTTTCCTTTCGTTTTGAGCTTTAAAACTGCATCAGGATCAGATTGCTGATTTAGATGTGTTTCATAAGCGATCGCATCTTCTAAAAAATCTAAATAATGCTCGTACCGCTCCCAATCTCCTCGCACAATACACCCAGGCTCATCCCGATGCAAACAGTTACTAAACTGACAGCTTCCTTCTGCTAATTTTCGACGCGCTTCTGGAAAATACTGCACTAATTCTTGCGGTAAACAGTACAAATCTGGCTGATTAAAACCTGGAGTATCTGCCAACAATCCACCTGTCGGAAGCTCAAATAATTCAACGTGGCGCGTCGTATGTCGCCCTTTTTCTAATTTTCCAGATACTGTGTTAACTCGTAGGTCAACGCTTGGAATTATTTGGTTAATTAAACTAGATTTTCCGACACCAGAAGGACCTGATGCCACTGTAATTTTTTCATTCAAATACTGCTTTAATTCAATCAATCCTAATTGTTGGCGAACACTAATAAAAATCGGTCGATATCCCCATTCATCTAGCCGATTTTTCCAGCATTGCTGTTCATTGATCGATACTAAATCACTCTTACTCAACGCCAAACAAACTGATACTCCAGTTGACTCCGCTTTCACCAAAAACCGACTCAATTGATAAGGCTCGATCTCCGGAGATGCCAGCGCAAACACTAACAAAATCTGATCGACATTGGCGATCGGCGGACGATCCAACTCTGACCGTCTCGGAAAGACCTGTGAAATTGCTCCCCGTTCTCCGTTCCAATCTGGTTCTTCGATCAAAACACGATCGCCTACCATCACCCGCTGCCCGATTTTCTTCAATCGAGTCCGCCGAGTACACAGCAACATCGACTTGGGCAAAGTCTTCTCTTGAAGCTGCACCTGATAAAAATTCGCTTGCACTGCCAAAACAGTACCAGTGACTTCCTGGAACGCTTGATCTTCTGCCAAAATCTTGCTGAAGTCATCAGAACTCATAAGATCCTGTGAGAAGTTTAACGGCGAATTTTGACAGCAAAAAAGCTCGATCGATCTTCGACACTCTCAATTTTGTAGCCTTCCATTGTTAGACTATCGGGCACTTGCTCGATCGGTTCTCCTGGATCAAGCCATACTTCCAGCATTGACCCCGGCGACATTTGCTCTAACCGTAACTTGGTGCGAACGAAATTGATCGGGCAAGGTGTCCCGCGCAAATCCATCTGCACATCTGAAGTTTCTGCTGCTTGACTCATCCGCCAAAAATCTTCCCAATAAAGCCTTCAACGCCACCTTTACCGACTCGATCGCCTCGAATCTTTGCCAATTTCTCCAGCAATTCCCGCTCTTCTGGACTAATTCGCGTAGGAATGTCCACTGATACCGTGATCAAATGATCACCACGACTGACAGGATTTCCAAGCTTTGGAACGCCCTTGTTTTCTAATGTTAGAACCGTTCCAGGCTGCGTTCCCACCGGAATTGTCAATTCTTCCTCACCATCCACAGTCTTGACCTCAATTCGAGATCCCAGAATTGCCTGTAAGTAGCTAATTTTCACCTCAGATAGAACATTGATTCCATCACGTTGAAAATCGGGATCGTCATTGATGAACAAATAGACGTACAAATCGCCCGAAGGGCCGTTCCGCTGTCCAGCATCTCCTTCACCCGATACTCTTAATCGAGTTCCATTGTCAACACCCGCTGGAATCGTGATCTTGAGCTTCTTCGTTTCCTGCCGCTGTCCATTGCCGCTACAAACCTCGCACTTCTCTTCGATCATCTGTCCGGTGCCATTACAAGTCGGACAGACCGAAACTTGGGTGAAACTTCCAAAGGGAGTCCGAGTCGCTCGACGCACTTGACCCGCGCCCGAACAAGTCGAGCAAGTCCGGGGGCGCGTTCCTGGCTTTGCACCACTACCGCTACAATTCGTGCAAGTTTCTAAATGACTAATGCGAATTTCTTTTTCGCCGCCGAACACCGCTTCGCGAAAATCTAGTTTTAAATCTAATCGAAGATCATCACCTCGAACTGGGCCGCCTCGCCGTCGAGTTTGACCACCCGGAGCGCCCCCTGAAAATCCGCTGAAGAAGCTTTCAAAGATATCAGCAATGCCACCCATGTCGCCGAAATCCTGATATCCGCCCGCACCTGCCGCAGAACCGACTCCTGCTTCACCGAAGCGATCGTACCGCGCGCGATTCTCCGGATCAGAAATCACCTCATAAGCGCGATTAATTTCTTTAAATCGCTCTTCAGCCCCTGGCTCTTTATTGACATCAGGGTGATATTTTCGGGCAAGACGACGAAAGGCTTGCTTGACCTCTTCCTTGTCTGCATCACGGGAAACGCCAAGAATTTCGTAGTAATCACGAGCCATAGGGTAGAGATTCAGGGGTAAGGGGGGCTAAACGGGGGAGGCGTAGGGCGTTGGGCAACGGACTAGACTCCCTATTTTACTACCCTACACGCTCAACTAATCGACTGCCTCATAATCAGCAGTAATTGTTGCATCTGCCTCAAAGGTAAAACTGCTCATGTCTGCCGAAACCGTTTCATCTTCAAAACTCATACCAGAAGTGGTGTGCATTTCAAAGGCAGAATTCTCAGAAAATTGAGCATCTTGATAAACGGCTGACCCGATCGTATACAGCAATTGCTGCAATTCATCGAGATGTGTTTTCACTTCATCGATACTAACCTTTGAATCGGCGATCGCGCTTCTCAGTTTGACAATTTTCTCGTTTGCCTGCGCTTTCATCGAGTCGCTGATGGTTCCACTATTTTCCTTTAGCGCCGTTTCATAACTGTGGAACAAACTATCAGCTTGGTTCTTGAGTTCCACCAATTGCATCCGACGGCTATCTTCTTCAGCAAAAAGTTCAGATTCTTGACGCATCCGCTCAATTTCACTGCTGCTCAAACCGCCTGTGTTCGAGATCTCAACGCTTTGAGCGCGTCCTGTTCCTTTATCACGGGCTGAGACTTTCAAAATTCCGTTAGCATCAATTTCAAATGCAACTTCAATCTGTGGAACGCCTCTCGGTGCAGGTGGAATTCCCGTGAGTTGAAACTTACCCAAGCTCTTATTGTCTTTTGCCATCGCCCGTTCGCCTTGCAGAACGTGAATTTCTACCGAGGTTTGTCCATCCGTTGCAGTCGAGAAAACCTGAGTTTTGCTGCTCGGAATCGTCGTATTGCGATCGATAATTCGCGTGAAAACTTCTCCTAATGTCTCGATCCCCAACGAAAGCGGTGTGACATCCAATAGCAGCAAATCTTTCACCTCCCCGCCCAATACTCCAGCCTGAATTGCGGCTCCAAGCGCAACCGCTTCATCCGGATTCACAGAGCGATCGGGAGTTCTGCCATTAAAAAAGTTTCTCAGTGCATCCTGAACGGCTGGAATCCGCGTCGAACCGCCAACGAGAAGAATGCGATCGATATCTTCTGTGGTTAAGTTGGCATCTTTTAGCGCCTGTTCCATCGGCTCGATCGTGCCTTGAATCAATCGGCTCGATAGTTCTTCAAACTTGGCGCGAGTCAACTCGATTTCTAAATGCTTCGGACCTGTTTCATCTGCGGTGATAAACGGCAAGTTGATCGAGGTGCTGAGCGTACCCGAAAGCTCAATTTTCGCTTTCTCAGCCGCTTCTCTTAACCGTTGAAGCGCCATTTTATCCTCGGTCAAGCTGACCCCTTCTTGCTGCTGAAAAATCTCGTTCAGCCAGTCCACAATGCAAGCATCAAAATCATCGCCACCTAGATGATTGTTACCCGATGTGGCTTTCACTTCAAACACGCCATCGCCTAGTTGCAAGATCGAGACATCGAATGTTCCACCACCTAGGTCAAACACCAAAACGCACTGGTCTTGATCCTGCTTTTCCAATCCGTAAGCGAGTGCGGCAGCGGTCGGCTCATTGATGATTCTCAAAACTTCAAGTCCAGCGATCGTGCCCGCATCTTTCGTCGCTTGCCGCTGAGCATCACTAAAATAAGCTGGAACCGTAATTACCGCTTGCGTAACAGTTTCACCTAAATAATTCTCTGCATCCTGCTTTAATCTTTGCAGGATCATCGCGCTAATTTCTTGCGACGTATAGTTTCGACCGCGAATTTGAACATCAACGGTTTCGTCTTTGCCTTTCCCACAGTTGTAGGGAACGCGCGATCGCTCAATCTGCGTATCATCCCATCGCCGCCCGATAAAGCGCTTAATGCTAAATACCGTGTTTTCAGCGTTGGTAACAGCCTGCCGTTTTGCTAGCTGACCGACTAAGCGATCGCCCGTTTTCCCAAACCCCACCATGCTTGGAGTTGTCCGTCCGCCTTCAGAGTTGCTGATGACAACGGGCTGACCGCCCTCCAACACAGCTACACAACTGTTGGTTGTTCCTAAGTCGATGCCGATGACTTTTCCCATAACTAGCGCTGCCGAAAGTACGCGAGGTGAACGCAGAACGTAATGTTCGCAGTTAGTTCTCCGTACAGTACGGATAAAGCTGAACTAACTTTCCGAATGATTCCCTATTTCAGAGTTTTCTTAACGTTGCGTTCACAAACAAGCTCAGCTTGTCAGTCTCTGTACTTTCACAGATGCAGTCATTAACCTTCGCTGGCTGAACCGTCTTCTGGGGGTGCTGCGACTTTGACCATTGCATGACGCAGTACTTTGTCATCGAGCGTATAACCACGCATCAATTCTTCTACGACCGTTCCTTCTGGATGTTCGCTCGTCGGTTCCCGCATTACTGCTTCGTGTAGATTTGGATCAAATTCTTTGCCTTCTGCGCGCATCGGTGCGACCCCGACCTTCTTCAAGCGATCGACCATATCTTTGTAAACGCCTTGATAGCTCTTGTGGATATTCGATTCGCCTTCGGTTTGCGGTTTAATCTGCGATCGAGCGCGCTCAAAGTTATCCACGACCGGAAGCAACTCTTTCACGGTGTTGCACTTCATTTGCGTTTCTAACTCTTCGCGTTCTCTTTGAGTCCGACGACGGAAGTTCTCAAAATCTGCGGCAATTCGCATGTATTGATTATTTGATTCTTCCACTTGCTTTTTCAGTCCCTCGATTTCTCGTTCTTTCGCGGCATAGTTCGATCGTAATTCCATAAACGCCGCTTGATAATCTGTCGAGTCTTCTTCTGTCGGAGCTTCTGCTACCGATTCTGTCTCGACAGCCTCACTCGTCAGCTCAGACGGAGGAGGTGTTTCAGAAGATTCACTGACGGGTGTTTGAACTTCGTCTGGCTGCTGATTCTGTTCGTCGATCATTGTGCGCTAATTCCCCTGTATAGAACGCTTGGCTTAAGCAAGCCTCTTCCATCCTAGCGAATGGGCTGTCAGATGCCGCACTGCTTACAACCGTTAAGCATCATATCGTACTGCTCTCGGTTTGACGCTCAATCTCAGTCAGTATTCAGCGATCGACTTCATGCGTTCTTCAAAAAACATTTTGGGAATCATCAATAAGGTGATCTTCGTTCATCCGTTATGACAAATTCTTCTTCTCAACGGCGCGCCCTTGTTGTTCAAAACAATTTTTCGCCGTTTGGCAATAAATTAATTCAATCTGGCTATGTCAATAACGAGCAGATGCAACAAGCGCTGATCGAGTGCCGCAAGTCAGGTAAGCCACTCACTGCCGTTCTAGAATCGATGACCGGACAGCAATTGTCGCCGGATCTGATTCGTCAGTATAAACGGCAACAATTGTTTGAGTTGAAGATTCTCTACGGAGTTGAATCGTTAGATCCTGAGCTAAATGAAGTGTCTTCGGCTCAAATCGGGCAACTGATTGACGACTTGATTCCGATCGAGCTTTGTCGTCGCTACAGCTTAATTCCGTTGTCTCGAAGCGAGAATGAACCGCCATTTGTGCTGGTGGCAATGGTCGATCCGGACAACCTCGCAGCTCAAGACGAACTGAATCGAATTCTGCGTCCAAAAGGTTTGGGGCTTCAGCGATTGGTGATTACGATCGACGATTACCAGCGCATCATGTCTACTTACATGGATGCGCGTCTTGAACAAGAAAAACAACTCGAAGCGCAATCTAGGGTTGATGTCCGCTCTGATCTCGAAGGTTTAGAAGGACTTGCGGAACTTCAAGATGACAATAGCGCAGAGATGGATCTCGATGCGTCGGCAGACGCAGAAGCGGCTCCGATCATTGCACTCGTTAATAAGATCTTAATCAAAGCGCTTCAAATGGCGGTGTCTGATATTCATGTTGAACCGCAAGAAGAGTATCTTCGTGTTCGATTTCGTAAAGACGGAGTACTCCGCGAAGCTTTTGAACCATTTCCAAAGAAAATTATCCCTGCTGTCATTGCCCGCTTCAAGATTATTGCTTTGCTAGACATTGCCGAGCGCCGTCAACCTCAAGACGGTCGGATTCGCCGGATTTACGACGGGCGCAAAGTGGATTTTCGGGTCAACACTTTACCGAGTCGATACGGTGAGAAAGTGGTGCTGCGAATTCTCGACAACTCATCGACTCAACTTGGTCTAAATAAGCTGATCACAGATGAAACCTCACTGCAAATCGTTCAAGAAATGGTGAAGCGACCCTTTGGACTCATTCTAGTCACAGGTCCAACTGGATCAGGTAAAACAACGACGCTTTATTCGGCGCTAGCAGAACGAAATGATCCGGGTGTCAATATCAGTACGGCTGAAGACCCGATCGAATATTCGCTTCCTGGGATCACTCAGGTTCAAGTAATTCGTGAAAAAGGTATGGATTTCGCCGCGATCTTGAGAGCATTCCTTCGACAAGATCCAGACGTGATTCTCGTTGGTGAAACGCGAGACAAAGAAACAGCGAAAACCGCGATCGAAGCTGCATTAACCGGACACCTAGTTCTCACGACTTTGCATACAAATGATGCTGCTGGCGCGATCGCTCGACTCGATGAAATGGGTGTCGAGCCATTCATGGTTTCTGGCGCGCTCCTTGGCGTGGTGGCTCAGCGGCTTGTGCGAAAAGTCTGTGACGAATGCCGCATTCCCTATACTCCCAGTTCTGCTGAGCTTTCTCGTTTCGGATTAACGGGTTCGAGCGATGCCCAATTGACGTTGTATAAAGCAAATACACTCCATCCACAAGAGATTCAAGAAGCACGATCGCGCAACCAACTTTGTCAAAAATGTAACGGCGTTGGTTACAAAGGACGACTCGGCGTTTACGAAGTCATGCGGGTAACAGAAGCATTACAAACGTTAATCACCGAGGGCGCACCGACTGAGCGTATCAAAGAAGTTGCTGTGGAAGAAGGAATGCAAACCCTCCTCGCTTACAGCTTAGATCTTGTGCGTCAAGGGCTTTGCACTTTGGAAGAAATCGAGCGTGTGACCTTTACCGACACGGGACTCGAAGCAGAACTCAAAGCGAAACGCAAAAGTTCACTCACCTGCCGCACTTGTGGTGCAGAAATGCAGCAAGAATGGCTGGATTGCCGCTACTGTACAACCCCTCGCTTCCAAGACTAATTCTTTTCTCCGTCAGGGCAGACTAACCATCAGCTTTTCAAACTTAGCAAGCAGGAGCAAATCATATGGAAATGATGATCGAAGACTTAATGGAACAACTGATCGAAATGGGCGGCTCAGATCTGCACCTGACTGCTGGACTACCGCCCTACTTCCGCATCAGTGGACATCTTCAGCCAATTAGCGATCAAGTTCTCAGCGCGGAAGAATGTCAACGCTTGATTTTCAGTATGCTGAACAACACACAGCGCAAAACCTTAGAGCAGAACTGGGAGCTTGACTGTTCTTACGGCGTTCGTGGTCTGGCGCGATTCCGAGTGAATGTCTACAAAGATCGCGGAACTTATGCCGCTTGTTTGCGTGCCCTCAGTTCTAAAATTCCGAACTTTGAGAAGCTGAATCTTCCGGATGTCGTGCGGGAAATGTCCGAAAAACCGAGAGGATTGATTCTTGTGACGGGCCCAACCGGATCAGGGAAAACAACGACGTTGGCAGCGATGATCGACTTGATTAATCGCACTCGCGCTGAGCATATTTTAACGATCGAAGACCCGATCGAATTCGTCTACGAACCGATCAAAAGCCTAGTTCACCAACGCCAACTCGGTGAAGACACCAAAAGTTTTGCCAACGCTCTAAAAGCTGCTCTGCGTGAAGATCCAGACATTGTACTGGTCGGAGAAATGCGAGATTTAGAAACGATCTCGCTGGCAATTTCTGCCGCTGAAACAGGTCACTTAGTCTTCGGAACGCTGCACACCAGTTCTGCGGCTCAAACGGTTGATCGGATGATCGATGTCTTCCCATCCGAGCGACAGACCCAAGTTCGAGTTCAGCTTTCTAACTCACTCGTTGCCGTCTTCAGCCAAACGCTTGTTCCGAAGAAAAATCCGAAGCCCGGTGAATACGGACGAGTCATGGCACAAGAAATCATGATTGTGACTCCAGCGATCGCTAACCTGATCCGCGAAGGTAAAACCGCTCAAATTTACTCTGCAATTCAAACAGGCGGAAAGCTGGGAATGCAAACGCTGGAAAAAGTCCTTGCAGATCAATACAAAGCAGGATTGATCACCTTTGAAGCCGCTGCCTCTAAGACTTCTCGCCCGGATGAACTTCAACGCTTAATTGGTGGAACACCAAACGGGGCTGCCGCAGGCGCAGCAATGAAGCGCTAATTCTCTACGCATCCAAGTTCTCACCACCCCTACTAAAATATGCCAACCTACGTTGCCCGCGTTCGAGACGCTAAAGGAAACGCCAAGAAAGAAAAAGTGATCGCGGATTCGCTCAGCGAAGCGCGATCGGCGTTGCGCGAACAAGGATTGTTTGTGCAAGAACTGAAAGAAAATGAAAGCTTTAATATCAATTCGAGCTTTGCAAAGTTTCAAACCTCGATGGTGTCTGTCACCGTCAAAGATAGAGCCGTTTTCTCCCGCCAATTTGCAGCACTTGTGAATGCGGGTGTTGCCTTGGTTCGGGGTCTCGGTGTGTTAGCCGACCAATGCACCAATCCCAAACTGAAAAAAGCGCTAATGGAGATTAGTGCAGACGTGCAGCAAGGGGTGAACTTATCGGATGCGATGCGGAAACATCCCCAATGTTTTGATGGCTTGTACGTCAGTATGGTGCAGGCAGGAGAAACGGGTGGCGTACTCGATGAAGTGCTGAACCGTCTTGCGAAATTGCTTGAAGATGTTGCTCGATTGCAGAACCAAATAAAATCGGCAATGAGCTATCCGGTGGTGGTTGGCGTTCTTGCAACCGCAATCTTTTTGGGAATGACGATCTTTCTCATTCCAATCTTTGCTGGTATTTTTAAGCAGCTTGGGGGCGACCTGCCAGCTTTTACTCAACTCATGTTAGATATCAGCGGATTTCTTACAAGTCCAGCAGCTTTCAGCCTTTTGATCATCATTCCTTCAATCTTTTTTGCTTACAAGCAGTACTACAAAACGCGCGTCGGTCGGGAGACAATGGATCGGTTTTTCCTGAAAATGCCGTTGTTTGGTGACTTAATTCAAAAAACTGCAACTGCAAGATTCTGCCGTACCTTCGGAGCTTTGACCCGTTCAGGTGTTCCAATTCTCACCTGTTTGGAAATTGTGCGCGACACCTCTGGTAATCAGATCGTGGCAAACGCGATCGATGAAGCTCGTAAAGAGATTCAAACAGGTGGCATGATCAGTATCGCTCTGCAAAAAGAGCAGGTTTTTCCAGCGATGGCGATTCAGATGATCAGTATCGGGGAAGAAACTGGGGAAATCGATAAGATGCTGATGAAAGTTGCCGACTTTTATGAAGATGAAGTAGAGCAAGCTGTAAAAGCTTTAACGAGCATCATGGAGCCGATCATGATTCTATTTCTAGGCGGGATGGTCGGAAGTATTCTGGTTGCGATGTACTTACCGATGTTCGCAATCTTCGACAAGATGGGTTAATCCGCAAAAGTTTTGATGATTTGGTCAGGTGTATCGGGCTTTTGCTCCCTCGCATCTGACCTTTACTGTTCATTAGATCCTATGGAAATTTCTGCTCAAAAAGTCCAGTACGAGGAATTACTCGCGACGTACAGCCACTCGATCGAAGCGATCGAACTTCTAAAGTGTCATCGGGTCTACCTCGAAATGGTTCCGAGTATGCGTCGGGCTGAAGAAAGCGTAATTCCGATTCCGCTCCCGATCGTGCGAATTCGCCACACAGCGTCAACCGTCAACGCCGCTAATCTGACGATCGTTGAACCTCAGCTTCTTCCTTGTGAATTGGCGATTTTAATGTGTGATCCGGAGTGGAAAATTAAAACGGGTAAAGAAATTTTTGTGTTTATTCATCGACCGGATGAGGATTTCTCAGATTTGCTCGGTCGGTGGAGACGGACACAACTCTCGCTAGACAAAGAGTACGAGTGGATCATGCCGTCGCGATATCAGCACATTTTGAACGATCGAGCCGATAAAATCTACCCGCTTTTTGTTGTGTTTCAGGAGACCCCCGAACGAATTAAGCGAGGATT
>CAXTDB010000117.1:0-13136 GCA_964242045.1 uncultured Leptolyngbya sp.
GTCGCCTTTCGGGGCGATCGAGGATTGAAACTGGAGCGCTCGAGACTTGATGAGTTTGCTGGAGTACGCAGTAGCGGTCGCCTTTCGGGGCGATCGAGGATTGAAACATAGACAGAGACGAGCTACCTACGTTCGGTGAAAAACCTGGTAGCGGTCGCCTTTCGGGGCGATCGAGGATTGAAACATCGGAAAATAAGCCGTTCCAAAGACGACATCCCAAAAGTAGCGGTCGCCTTTCGGGGCGATCGAGGATTGAAACGCCTTGAGCGAGTGCCTGCAACGTTGCCGCTTTGAGGTAGCGGTCGCCTTTCGGGGCGATCGAGGATTGAAACCACTCTTGTGGATGAGTTTGCAGGTCGTTTTATCGTAGCGGTCGCCTTTCGGGGCGATCGAGGATTGAAACTTTGATATCAGAGGTTTGACGGGTTGCAATATAAAAGTAGCGGTCGCCTTTCGGGGCGATCGAGGATTGAAACCACTGAGCGGGGTTCCATCCGATTGATTTGTAAACGTAGCGGTCGCCTTTCGGGGCGATCGAGGATTGAAACAGTAAGTCGAGCATCGATTACCTGTTTAGTTGTCGTAGCGGTCGCTGTTAGATGACAATGAGACAGTCAGGCAATGACAGCGACTTAGACGGGTATTCTTGACACCGAATCAAGTTGGAGAGGAGTCGAATGATTTTAACGAATCATGTCCGGTTCTGAAGCCGAGTCAGGGGGGCGACTCCCTGGCTTAGGCTAACCATAACCCGCAAATCAAGCGATTCTGCTTTGGGATGGTACTGAAATCGATTATGCGCTTATTCATCAGCAAATGCGAACCGGGCTAATGCAGAAATACCGATACTGTGTTGAACGTGCGTTACCCAACTTCAAAATCAATTTAGGAGATTTGCCATGACCCTAGCCTATGTCGTTACTGATCGCGAAACCGATGTTGCAATTCTGAAGAAGCTTTTCCCTCTAGAACTTGCCGAATTGCTCACGTTCTCTGCCGCGCTTGGGAAATATTCCGCTCGTTCTGCCGCAGGTAACTTGTTATCGGCTTGAATGCGACCTGTTGCGTTAGTGCTAGATGCCGATACGGAAAACCCCGATGAAGTTCAAGAAAAAATTGAGTTAGTGAATACCATGCTTTATCCAGCGAGTTCGCCGGAAGCGCCCTTCAAAGTCTTTCTCGCAACTCCCTCGATCGCATCCATCCTATCTTCACCGAACGGCGATCAGGCTGCATCTATGGAAACGCTTGATCGTCTCACTCCAACCCAAATTCAGTCCCTTCAACGTCACTCGCTGATCCAACAATTAATCGAATTTCTATCAAGCCTGACTCAGCAGATGCTACATCAGCCAATCTGATTGATAGATACACAAGTTAACTCATTACTCTGATGTTTCAGCCATCACAGCCTGTTCTTGCAACCGCTGGCTGAGAAGCGTGTAGCGGTGTTGATCGCGACACTGCAAGATCGCATGACGGAGCGCTTGAGGTTGCCCTACCAGAATCGTCAGGTGTTTGGCGCGAGTCAGCGTTGTGTAAAGCCAAGGACGACTCAGCATCACCGCATTTTGCATAAACAGGGGCACGATCGTCACTGGAAATTCAGACCCTTGCGCCTTGTGCCCTGTAATCCCGTATGCCAACGCCATTTGGTCCCATTCGCTGCGGTGATACTCGACCCAATGTTCCTCAAATTGAACCCCTAATGTCTGCGCCTCGACATCGTAAGTTGTAATCACGCCTAATTCACCGTTCATCACCTCGCGCTCATAGTCGTTCTCAAGCTGAATGACGCGATCGCCCACTCTAAACATCAGGTCCTCGAACTGTACTTCTGCCGTTTGAGAGTGTGAGGGATTTAACAGGTCTTGCATCACTGTGTTAATGGCTTTCGTACCAATCTCACCTTTGATCATCGGACAGAGAATCTGCACATCATTAAACGCATTCCATCCAAGTTGGGGAAGCGTTTCACCGATCAATTGGCGAATACATTCAATGCCATGTTGAGGAGAGTGTGACGGCATCCAAATGCAGTCCGATTGGAGTGATGATGAAAAGCGTTCAATTTCCAGAAGTTCACCCCGATTAATCGCATGAGCTTGACGAATGATGGCAGAACTTTCAGCCTGCCGCCAAACTTGAGTTAACCGTACGACCGGCACTTGGTCTGAAGCAATCAACTCTCGCAGTACCGCTCCAGGTCCAACGCTGGGGAGTTGATCGACATCGCCGACGATGAGCAGTTGAGACTGGATAGAAACGGCTTTGATCAGCGCGTGAGCCAGAAACAAATCTGCCATCGAAAACTCATCAACCACAATACAATCGGCTGGGATCGGTCGCGTTTCATCCCGCTGAAAATGACCGCTTCTCGGCTCGTATTCTAACAGTCGGTGAAGTGTTGAAGCCGATCGCTGACTCAGTTCCGCCAGTCGTCGTGCGGCGCGTCCGGTCGGAGAAGCTAGAGCAACCCGTTTTCCCATCGCTTCCCAGAGTTCGACGATCGCACGCACCGTGTGCGATTTACCCACTCCTGGACCTCCGGTGAGAATCATGATCCGCGCTGATGCTGCAAGTTTTACTGCGTCCTGCTGCTTGATCGATAATGGCAGATCCGAAGCTTCAGAATATTGCTGCATCCAGGTTTGTACGAAGTCATCTTCTTTAATCGCTGATTGATTCAGGCGCGGTTTCAGTCGGGATGCGATCGCGGTTTCCGCCCGATAGAACGCAGGCAAATAATAGCCCAACCGTCCTGGGTACTTGCGGCTTTCTTCCACTTGCAATTCTCGCTCTGCCACCAGCCATGCAAGCTGCTGTTCGATCAATTCGGGCTGTGGGCGGTAGTCCGAACGAGTGAGGAGGCGAACCGTTCGTTCGGCGATTGCAGAATGCGGCAAAAAACAATGTCCTTCGCGTCCTGCCTCTCGCAATCCATGCAGAATCGCACTGCGGTAGCGATACTCAGAATCAGGAGCAATGCCCAATTGAGTCGCGATGTCATCCGCAGAATGAAATCCAATACCGCGAATCTCAGCGGCAAGCTGAAACGGATTGTGGGAAACAATGGCAATCGCATCTTCGCCGTAGTGCTTAAACACCCGAACGGCTTGATTTTTTCCAATGCCGTAAGTTTGCAGAAACATCATGACCGTGTGAATCTGTCGCTGCTCAATCCAGGTCGATCGAATCTGTGACAATTTTGCTTGGGCAATTCCTTTGACTTCGAGCAGTCGCTCCATTTCAGTATCGAGAATGGTCAGCGTGTCGAGTCCGAAGCGATCCACAATTCGTTTCGCCATTGCGGGACCGATACCGCGAATCATACCGCTCCCTAAATAAGCTTCAATCCCTGCGATCGTATTGGGAACGTTCTCGCTGTATCGCTCGACTTCAAACTGAACACCGTATCGAGGATGCGATCTCCAACTGCCGTTGAGAATCAGGGATTGTCCTTGGTTGAGCGTTGCGAAGTTTCCTACGATCGTCACCGTTTCCTCAGCCGCTGTTTGGAAGCGTGCGACGGTAAATCCAGTTTCAGCGGAGACAAAAACGATCGACTCAATGCTACCAACGAGTTCTTCAGTGTCCATGTACAATCGCAAGCGACCTACTGCCAATTTTGCCACATCTCACATTGTCTAAAGAATGCTAGAAACCGATGTGTTCTCCTTCCGAGCTAAAAAACCGAGCCTCTAATTACAGGATCGGCTTGCTGGAACATTAATGATCGCCTATCTCATCGAGCGTCTCCATTTCCAATTCCAGTTGCTCGATCGACGGCAAACTATTCTTGAGCGTGTCCGGTAAACTCTCCCAAATCTCATGCGTCGAAACCCCAATCGGCCGATTGATGTTGCGAAGCGCATATTCCACGATCGTCTGACTCTTGGACTTGCACAGAATCAGCCCAATCGATGGCTGATCATCTGGATGTCGCAGCAAATCATCGACCGCAGCCAGATAAAAGCTCATCTTCCCACTCATTTCTGGTGTAAACTCGGTCATCTTCAAATCGATAATCACGTAGCAGCGCAGTTTCAGATGGTAGAAGACGAGATCAATATAAAAATCCTCGTTGCCCACTTGCAGACGATATTGGTTACCCACAAAGGCAAATCCTACCCCCAACTCCAACAGAAAATCTCGAATGTGCGCGACCAGCGCGTTCTCTAAATCGCGTTCCTGTGCTTCTCGTCCGAGTGAAAGAAAATCGAAGGAATATGGATTCTTCAGCAGACTATTTGCCAGATCCGACTGCGGTTTGGGGAGAGTGCGATCGAAATTCGTCATCGCTTTCCCTTGACGCTCGTGCAAGCGGGTCTCGATCTGAAGAATCAAGACATTGCGGCTCCAGCCATTGTTCACGGTCTGTTGAGCATACCAAAGCCGTTCTTCGGTCGATTTCAATTTTTCAAGTAGGGCGAGGTTGTGATACCAGGTAATTTGTGCAAGCACCTCTTGCACAATTGTCAGGTCTGGATAGGCTTCTGCAAACGCTCGCATATACTTGAGGTTGCGACTGGAAAAGCCCTTGATTTCGGGAAACTCTCGCTGTAAGTCCTTGGAAAGCTGGTCGATCACTTTTGCGCCCCATCCTGCTGCTTTTTGGCGATCGAGAATCATCCGTCCGATCTGCCAATACAGTATTACTAATTCGCGATTGACGGCAATTGCAGCGCGAACTTGGGCGGTACGAATGCGTTCTTTCAACTCACTCAGGAGCAGCGAGTAGCCTTCTGGCAGCAGGGAAGAGGACTTTGCCACAGCGTCACGCTCCAATTGAACACCAATACAATGAGTGCAAGTGTATCAAAATTTGTGGCTCAAGATTGCTGCCACCTCGCGATTCAAAGGCAGTACGATCAATCGTTTCGCACTCAGCTCATGTTGCTTGGGATGAAAGTGTCCTCGAATGGGGTCAAACGCAGAGAGAAATCATTGGGCTTGCCCTGGGGATTTGAATCGTCGCATTCGTCGCTCTCGCACTCGTGTAGTCTTGTCGGTTTGAACTTGCATAGACAAGAATATAGGCAAGTTTTCTTGTCGATCAACCGACAAACAGACAAAAAACGAAATCAATCTTCTGGTTCGCCCTCTATCTGTTTCAGCAGCGCTAGCACTTCAATTGCCTCGTCGTGTGTAACCTGTGCAGTTGTCTTCTGAAAGTGTTCGAGAATGAACCATTTATATTCAGGCAGCGACCACCCGATTCGTACCGTTTCTCGGAAGATCGATCGCAGCACCGTTTCTTGTGCTTGCGTATCGTGAGGCGTTCGATCTGGATAAAAGGCAGGCGGTTGATTTTCCTGCGACAGTTGAAATAAGTCTGCGGAAAATGTCTGCACGATCGTCTTCAGAAGCACAGGCGGACGGTTCCAGTAGTCATTCGGGCAAAGATACCAATCCGCGCACTCTAAACGAAATTCTGGAGGCGGCGAGGTGTAGAAAATGGCGGAAAGCCCTTTGTTTTGTGGAGAAATGTACTCGGCGGCTGCCGCACGAGCGAGCCAATGTTTTTCTGCTGGAGTGAGCGATCGCGCTTTGACTCCCGCTGGTAATTTCAGATGCAGCAATCCGCTGTGCCAAAGCTGAATTCGAGTATCGAGGTCAAGCGGTGGCATATCCTGCCAAGATGGGCTTGTTTTTGCGTGATTTGCGGCTGGATTAGCAGTGGGTTTAAGACCGAAGCCTTTCGCTTGAGCCATATCGAGTTAGCCCAGAATGGAGTGCTGTTTAGATTGTCGCACGTCCTTTTTGGAAGGCAAGCGAGGATCAGAATTTTCTTATGTAATTTCCTATTTCTTATGTACAAATCCAACGCTAACTTTCACGGTTACATAAGAAGTTGTCGAGTTACATAAGAACGTTTCCGATCGCTATTTCCCTTCGACAGATCGAAGTCGCTTGCCTACATATCGGCTTTTGAGTTTGCCATCTTCGCGCCAATAAGCATACCAATATGGACCATGCAGTTCTCCATCAATTCCAGCACACTTGCAACCCACTTTCCCACAGCGCACCAGTTCTAGCTGATAAAGGCGATCGTCAAGTCGTTGCGTTTCAACAACCTCGCGTCCGGTTGCCCTGACCGATTCTGATTCTGCGGTCTCTTGCTCCCGCGCTCTCACCATTTCCCCTAATTCTGCATAAAGCTGTTTTGCCTCAGCTAGGGTGAGTCGTTTCAAGGCAGCACGAAGTTTATCGACATCAGGATGCTTAGCCATCGCTTGAGTTCTCACACTGAGTCGAGAGCGGCGGCGAACATCGTGGCTTACTCCAATTGAGGAAGCCAGGATTGACTTGTGCCCATGCCTTTGCTTCTGCAATCAGAATTGGGTCGTCAGAGTCCAAAAACTCATGCATTCGATCGATCTGCGTCTGACTCGGTGAATCAGATTGAATGCGTCGCTGATGTTGCCTAGCCAGTTGGACGGCTTCCTCACAGGCTTCTCGCTGTGCCGATTCAACAGCGTTATTTGCGGCATGCGCCTCTGAACCTTGAGGAATCAATAAATTACTGCCTACTGAGTCAGTTGCTTCAAGGGTCGAATCGCTGGGATGCTTGCTAGTTGTAGTATTACCGCCATCGTTAGGTAATAAGCTTGTAGAATTTTGAGGGCTGTTTTGCTGTACTAATTCTTCTAAATAGCCTAGAGAATCAGCCATGAGAAATTGAGGATGCCAAAGATCTCGATGACGATACAAAGAACCGCCTCCAATTTTGTATTGAAGCAAAACTTTGAATCTTTGAGTTGCTTGACTTGGAAGAGTTCCTTTCTCTAACAGATCCGCGATCGCACTTCTAATTCGATCGCGTGCTGATGCCGATTGTTGTTGATTCCAAGAGGGAGCTTGATCAATTGCGCTTTCTAACTCTTCAGACTTTGCTTTAAATTTTCCTTTTGGGTCGCCATAGTGAAAGTAATGACTCGATTGAATGCAGTTCGCCCATTCTTCGGCTCGATGCTCAATCTCGTGCTGATGCCGACAATACTCTCGATAGCCAGGAAGTGATTTTGCGGTTTCGATGATTTCTTCGATCAGTGCTTTTCCTTCCAGCGGTTGCCCGCCAGATACGACATGGTGAAAGATGTACGATCGCATTGTAATACGTCCGAGCAATCGATTAGTTTGCCCATAGCCTGTCCAACCGAGTCCGATCTCTGCATTCAGATCATTGATAAACTTTTCCGCTTTTCCAGACACTTGAAACAGTCGCCGTTTCGCTTGCTTGAGGATCTGCTTTAGCGTTTTAGTATCTAGATCATTGCGCGTTTGAGCGAAGTGCCAGTGTTGAACAAAGGTTTGCTGTGTGCTCCAGATTGGTTGAAAGTCGTCATTGAGCAAATAAGAGCCAATTTGTAGCGGTAGACGATGGGCATTGAATAGACTGGGCGTTCCTTCTGCAATGTAGGGTTTGGGATTCGGGAACGTTTCAAGCTGTCCGGGAATGAGCTTGAAGCCGGAGTTTTCGAGCAGGGTGGCAACGACGATCGCGAGCTGCCAGCTACTTTGAGCTTTCGAGAATGGAAAATAGAGATGTAAGCCGCCGCTGTAACTTGAAGTGCAAATCAGCGATTCGACTAATCCCAGCGGTTCAAGCGCTGCTGTAATGCGACCGATCGCGAAAGGGTCACGACTAGGATGGTAAGAGCTTCCAGTATCAATGTCGATGAGGCAGTATTGCGTCTCTGCACCGAAGCGAATACCGTAGAGATATCCACCTTGATGAATTAAGCGATCGGCTAAGGGATGGCGAGTCTCAGTCCGCCACTCAACTTTTGTACCAGGATGAGAATGCTCTGCCCAGATGTAATCATACCGATGCGGAAAGAGCGCGAGAAACTCGTCAGCCCACTCTTGGACATAGCTACCAATAGAAGAAACATTTAAACCCATGTTTCCTCCCAGAGTTGCTCACAACTGCAAATGAGAATTTGGTCGCTTGATGTCATGGCATTGCTATCAAAATCCGATCATGTTTTGTTATTGGTTGATCAATGCTTGATCGGGATCGGTTATAACAGATGCCATTTTGAAATTAGGGTCAAAGATCAGTCCGTTTTGTAATCAATTCGATTACAGTAATCACTAATTTTTCGCCTCAACCCTTGATAATTCGTGACTACGATCGCGGAATTGGGGATGACGATCTAGAACAAACGGGGATGGGGCTTTAGAATTTTTGGGTTAGGGGTTTTAGATTGTACTCAAAAGCTTTTGAATCAGTTGGGTTAGGGGTTCTAGAAGAAATGGGATGAGGGTCTAGAGTAAATGGGGGTAAGGTTCTAGAAAGTGTTGGGAAGGGGGTTCTAGAACTTTTTTGTAATCATTCTATTCGGGGACTACGTTCTAGAGTCTTGTGTAATCAGTGTGATCAGGGAGGGAGTTCTAGAACCCCCTGTAATCATTCCCGAATGCTTGTCTCATCAGCTTTCTAGGGACTGAAATTAGACAAGATTTTACGATTTTGATTACTAAACCGAAGCACAGAGATTAGCCAAGACAGGCACGAGATTGGACTAAAATCTTTGTCTGACCGAACTCGCTTTTGATTACAAGTGATTACACGCTAAGCATCATCTGTAATCATTTTTTGTAATCAGTTCTTGTAATCGCCTGTAATCACCCTATCCAGTTAGGCTTGAGAAATGCTTTTGTTTTAGACGTTTCGCGCGAAAAGCTGAGTCAAAAGCAGTTCATTTTCAGGACTAATCGATCGATCTCCGTTCTCAATCATTGAAATTAAGCCTTGACTCAGCCCGGATAGTTCAGCTAATTTTCGCTGACTCCATTTTCTAGCCTGTCTTAGGGCTTTCACTTGCTCTCCTGTTAGGGACAGTTCAGGCTCTACTGATGCAGCAAATTGAGCCGATTCGGTAGATTGTGCTGAATCAGAGGGTGAAGTAATCCAATCTTCAGAGGGTGTAATCCAAATGAAAGCAGCTAAGAGCCTTTCAAAAAACCCTCTAGGGCGCTGTGCATCGTTTCGCCCAAATCCGGGCGGTTGGATCTCGGCTGGGTAAGTGTCAGCATCAAATTGTAATGTCCAGCCGCGATCGTGTAACGCTAGCAGATCTTCGTCCCAGGTACTCGCAAGCTTTTTACGATATTCGCTGTTGCCTCTTGCCTGGTCAATTTTCTCAGTTCCGTAAGCGACTTCCATCAGCATTTGAACGCTTAGAGGATCATGTCGATTGAACTGGGTCTTGAACAGAAGCCAGACCATCAAGCGGGCTGCTCCCTCTCGATGTTGCCATAAACTCATGACGTGTTCTAAAACGGCTTGTGGCAGGTTTCCCTGGAGGCAGTATGCACTGCGATCGCGTCGTCCTTCTTCGTTGAGAAAATACTTTGCCCAGAGTCCAGCTTTAAAGGTAAATGTGATGTTGGTGAGTTCTTTGTTTCCAAACAAATCTTCTTGGTAGTGATACCGGGTTCCTAATAAGTGCCAAAGCCGACCTTCTTCGACAGTGAAGCCTTTGACGCGCCCTTGGGTTGCCCAAGAGATGAAAGTTGTAATTTTGCAAGGCTGTTTTGCTAACTCTTCGATCAGCGCCAACTTCTCTTGTCGATTTTTATCGGTACGTTTTTTCAGCCCCAGATAAGCTTCAATTTGTCGATCGTCAATGACTAATTCTTGCTCCCACGGACGCTCCATCTGAGCCGCATGAGACGCATAGATTAGGTGCATACAGGCAGCCCGAATATCAAAGGTATCAATCACCGCTAGAGCCGCTGCACCCGCTAAGGTTACAGGACGCTCATCTTCTAGATTTTCAGTAACCCAAAAATGGATTGCGCCTTGTCCATCTCCAATGTCTCGTGCGTAATAAAGTTTCCCATTTGGGTCATTGTCCCAGGGTAAATGTTTACGCTGCGTGAGAATGTTGCTCGCTTCCCAGATTGGAAGTGCTGATGCCATTCGCGTCGTCTGATTTTCAGTAAATAAATTGGGACTGGTTTTAGGGCGTTCGGATGCGCTAGCGATTTTGGCTAGGTTGGAATTCGCTAGTTTTTTCTTCTTGCGACGAGGTGGGACATCCGCCTTTTGCAATTCTGATCGCTGTTGATTCGTTTTTTTTGGACGAGTCATGCCATTTCCTCTACAGCCATCAGCCGAATGTAACGAGATTCAATCGATCGCCGAAATTATAGCGGCAAAATCGATCGAAGATAGTAAACAAGCGCAACTTTTTGCCTTTTATTGATCTTGGGACCGTTATAGCTGCCTCATGTCGAGCCGCTTCAAGCATTGCGCTGACTTCTGCTAAAACTGTCTCATATCGATCAGTGGCTAAATTCGATTTATTATTTTCGGGAGTTTCAGTCATATTCAACAGCAGCGTTTTGCAAATGCTAACTGCGATAAGCCTGCTCATCCAGCTTACAGCGTCTGCGTCGTTTAAGTTTCTTATGTAATACTGCTTTGTACCTAAGAGTCTTTCACCCCTTCTCATCAGGGATACTCCTGGTCGCCATTGTTATATTCAAAGTGAAGTCCATGCGAATTCGTTACATCCAGGCATATGCTAATTGTCCATCATCTCAACGTATCGCAGTCTGAGCGCATCATCTGGCTACTCGAAGAACTGGAGTTGCCGTATGAACTAAAGATCTATGACCGCGATCCTGTGACTCAATTCGCTCCCCTTGAACTGCGATCGATTCATCCGCTGGGTAGTGCTCCAGTGCTGTGTGATGGAGCGGTAGTTCTGGCTGAATCTGGAGCCATTATCGAATACGTTTTAGCGCGGTACGGAGACGGACGACTGAGCCTATCTGTCACCTCGCCTCAGTATCCCGACTACCTGTACTGGTTTCACTATGCAAACGGGAGTTTGATGACGCAAATTGGTGTCAACTGGATTGCGGCACTAGCAGCAGGACCAAACAGTAATTCTCCCTTACTTCCGACGCTACGTGAACGGCTGGATCGACACTTGCACTGGGTAGACCAACGGTTGTCCCAAGCGCCTTACTTTGCAGGTTCCGAGTTCACAGCAGCCGATATCATGATGCACTTTCCCTTCGGTACAATGCGGGTCTTCTACGATGTCGGTCTCGACAATTACCCCAACATTCAAGCATGGCTGGAGAGGATGGGCGATCGCGCTGGGTACCAACGAGCCATGAAAGCAGCAGGATACGAGCAAGACCCAGCGCTGAACAGGAGTGAAACGCGAAAAGCCTTCTAAGTTTGAGGCGAAATCGATCGAGATGAACGCGACGATTATCAAACTCCGCTACTTCGGTGTCTACAGCACTCAAATCCATCATTGCGACTGACAATACCAGACACAGGCAAGAGACGATTTCCCCTACCAAACTACCTTCTATCGCATTGAGACTGCCACTCAACCCTTTCAGAATTTTCCTACTTAAGAAACTATCCTTCTTGGCTACGGGAGTTACCTTTCGAGAGGCGAAAGTGTGGGCAAGAGGTGTTTGTGTTACCTGCGGATTTCTTATGTACGTCTGATTTGTACATAAGAAAAAAGAGAACAATTGTTGGCTGTGGCACGATCGCAAGCTCTAAGAGTCTCAAATTCCTCGCTCGGTGGATGCACTTGTAGCCAACTCGTCCACAGCCGTACTCAGATGGAGACAATCAGGGACGGAGGTTGCCTTACAATGAGCAATGCTTTCTTAGGTAACATCTCACATTTCTTATGTACTGAAGTTGATATTATCTCTGCTCCAGTTTTACATAAGAATTTATCAATTGTACATAAGAAGTATGCCCAGACGGTAGCCACCTCGAATCAGGAGTCTCCGTATGCCTTGATGAATTTGTCACTGACTCTAAGTGCTTGTAAACTTCCCTCGCAAATCGAATCTGCAAATTCTCAATCGTTCACCAAGATGATTTCAGGCAGAAAGTGGTGCCATTCAAATAGGAAATCAGTCGTCATTTTGAGCAAGTCTGGAGAAAATTGAGCTTCCCTACCATTTTTGCGACACAACCCTATTCCGCAACAAGTCTAATAAAATCAAGTCTCTAATAGCGTTTCTAACTCTTTGAGCAGTTTTTCTGCTTTAGTACGCGATCGCCCACTTAGAGATGTTTTCGACAGTCTTTGTAGAACTGACTTGATGCGACTGGAAAATTCTGTTTCTTCAGTCTTTGCGATCGTTGGGTCATGCTGTTCGCGCCATTCTTTCACCGCCTGTGAAATCTGTTCGCGTGACCAATCTTCTGCGATCGCTTGACTCAGTAACTTCTCTCGCGTCTTGTCCTCAGGAATGCGTGAGAACAAGCGAGCTTTTGAGCCTTCTAGGTGCCCTTGCATAATCGCCCCTTGAATCGACGGCGGGAGCTTCAGAAGGGGCAGAAAGTTAACTCGAAATCCTTCGGGACTGTAGCGTCCTAGTTTCTCGAATTTGCGCTCAATAATGCTCCAGTAGGTTTCAAGCTGCTCTAGGGGGATTTCTGCAAGAATGCTATCGGTACGAGGTGCGCGATGCGTTCCGTCCGGTTGACGGTTGCGCGAGTTCCAGCTAAATAGGGCAATAATATGCTCACGCGAGAGCGATAGCTCTAGCTCTAGCGATCGCAAGATCCCGTGAACAGTTTCTAAATCGTTGAAGTCCCGCCGTTTCAGGTTCTCCTCAAGTTCTAGATCGAGTGCTTCCCCATCGTTGACTTCAAAAACCAGTGCGTCTACCCACTCTAGCTTGACTTGCTGCGCGGCAAGAAAGCGCGTTCCGCCTGCAATCAGCTTGTAAGAACCATTCTGGGTTGGACGAACCCAGAGAACTCCTCGAAAACCAGAGCTTTGAAATGTTTCGACAAATGATCGGATTAGCACCTCATCATGAGATTGACGAACGCGATCGCTAACTTCAATTTGAGAAAGCCGTAAGCGGACTACCGTTTCGCTAGTGCTATTTGATTTAGGAGCAGGCAAATTGTCGAGATCTGCCGTGGGCATCATTGAGCCGATGTTTTGCAAGGCGGCGGCAAGTCGATTAGCCATTGAGAATCTCCTCTAGCAATTGTTGAGTGTCTGACCAAGCTTTTTCTGCGGTTTTACCTCGAAGTTGACCCACAGACAGTCCGCGACCAAAGGCTTCGTCGTAGATTGTGGATTCCGGAAATTCTGACCCACTGGATTCCGGAAATT
>CAXTDB010000118.1:0-13063 GCA_964242045.1 uncultured Leptolyngbya sp.
CGCTCGATTATGCGAATTTCTAGCGCTTGTTCTACAGGAATTAGTCGAGGTTCAGTCTGAAACTGCTGATCCAAATATTCAATAATGCAGCAAGCTTCGTAAATTCGCTGATCCTCAGTTTCGAGTGTAGGAACTTTTGCAAACGGATTGATTTGTAGATAGCGATCGCGCTCTTTCGGATCAAATAAGTTCACTTCAATTGGAACAAAAGGAATGTTCTTTTCATAAAGTGCAATCAAAACGCGCTGAGAATACGAGGAAGCAGGCGCATAGTAAAGTTTCATGGCATTGCACCCCGAATTTGATCAATGAGTTGCTCTAGATTTTCAGGTAATTGATCGCCTCTCCAAGCGACATGACCATCTGGACGAACTAAAACGAGCGATCGCTCATACAGTTCAGCAATCTCTGGGCGATCAATTGTATGTACGGTTAAAGGAATACCGCGTTTTTGGTAGACTGATTGAAAGCGATCGCAGTCTAGATCAGTCTGAAAACTAAGCAAGACAAAGCCTTGCCCAAACAAATCCAGCGTCGATTCTCCCGGTGCTAACCAAGCGTGAGGAGCGCGACATCCAGGATAGCTCGTTTGCGTCCAGTCGTAGGGATTATCGGTCGGTGGATCAGCTTCAGGAACAATCACAGGCGACTGATAGCGAAATCCTAAATGCACACCGGGAGCATCGAACTCTCGTCGGACATTGCTGCGTTCCATGCCGATCGCCATTTGTTGTCGAATCTGCTCGCCTGCGGGTGAATCGCTCAAGATTGCAGGTGGAATCACGCGATTCTGAGTCCGCTGTAAGTTTGCATTGGCTTCTTCGAGGTTGCGAACCGCGATCGGTCTGCGTTCTGTTTCATAAGTATCAAGTAGCTTTTCTCCTGCCCAACCTTTCAGCGTTGCCGCAAGTTTCCAACCCAAATCGAGTGCATCTCCAATTCCTGTGTTCATGCCAAATCCGCCTGATGGCGATAGGGTATGTGCTGCATCTCCCGCGAAAAAAATCCGACCTTGACGGTACTGTTCAACCACTCGATGCGACAATCGCCACGGCACATTAGAAATGATTTCAATGGGAGTCTCGATCGCCAAAGCTGCCCGAATCGCTGCTTGTGGATCGCGCAACTGTCCATCCGCATCCGGTTTTAGAATCAATCGATACTGTCCTTTGCCATCCACAGCCCGTAGTGGTTCTTGTAGCGTTGGATTAACTAGATAGAACACCATTGCATTGCGATCGCTTAATTGCTCAGCAAGCTGTGGTGCATAAAATACAAGACTCTGAAATGTAGTCGTTTCGTGGTACTTCTGCGACTGTACTCCACAAGCTTGACGAATACTGCTGCGCGCTCCATCACAGGCAACTAAGTACTTTGCACGAATTTCTTCATGTTGATTGTTTAACGTGACTTGGGCAGTGATACCTGTGTCAGATTGTTCAAAGCGATCGAGCCGACAATTTAAACGCAACGGTTGTGTTAAGTCTTGCTGTAAAGCGTTGAGAAAAACTGGAGTAAAGTTGTTTTGAGGACAAACTTGATCGGGTTCTGGGGTATAGCTCGGCTGCGATCGGGCATTAGATGCCGGGAATGCAACCCGAAAAATTTCATGTCCGCCGACTGCTGTTACCCAAGCAATGTCCTGAGTATGGTCATTTGGAAATCCCACTTCTCGAATCGATCGAGCAATGCCCCAACGTCGACACAGTTCCATTGTGCGAGTTCCAAGCGTACTGACTTTGGGGTCATTCACGCTGCCGTCAGATTGTTCGATCAAAATGCAATCGATCCCTTGATAACGAAGTTCTAGCAACAGTGCAAGTCCCACAGGACCACCACCCACAATCAATACATCTGTTGCGATCGCTGAAGTATTCATTTCCAACTCCTAAAACGAGGATTACTTTGCCAAATCTGCAAAGAACTGAGCATAAAAATCAAACAGTTCGTAAACCGTACTCGAAATCGCTGAACACGCTCTTGCTTGTTGCCCCAGTCGCTCAAATCGACGAGACATCATTTGACAAGCAACCGCTGGATCAGGAATATAAATCGGCATTTCGATCTCAAATGCGGGTCCTGCGGTTCTCCCTCGCTTGCCCGAAGGCAGCGTCATCAAAAGCTCACCCAAAGGGCGCATCATTCCGGTCATGACATCGATCGCAGCATTCATCAGTTTAGAACGTCGTAAGCTTGCATTCGGTGTTTGTCCGAAGTGCTGCACCATCATTTGCATCATCAGAAAATAGCATTCATCATGAATTTGCATCACAGCGCGCGTTTCAGGAATGGTTACAACCGTTGTCGCATGATCACGGGATTGAAGGGTTGGATTACGCAGTGCAGGATAAGCTGGATTCCAGGGAACAAGACAGCCTGTTACACTATCCAGCATTTGCTGTTGAGCAAGAACTTCTGTCAGACGGCGGAACTGCTGAAAGTGCGATCGCTCAAACTTCGGAGACTGTGGATCACAGCCTTCTCCTTGTTCAACAATCACATCGATCGCAAATAAAGCACTTTTAACATCATCCACCTCAAACTGATAGTCAGGATTTGCTTTGTTGATGTCTTCTCGCAAAAACAAATGATGTTCACCGCCTGCACCCTGCTTTTTAGCACAAACAAACAAATCGGGAATGGTTTCGAGTCCCTGACGAATTTGGCGGTAGAGTTCACTCAGAGAACCGTAAAGATGCGGCGAGTCGGATGAATCGGTTTCGGGGTCGTGAGTCAAGTTTTCTTCTAGAAAATCCGGGTATTCAAACCGCATAAACCGCTGGATCGTTGTCGCATTAAACGGTTCTAGCGCAAAATCAGTCTCGATCGGGAATCGTTGATTCAGTTCGCTAAAGTTCGGAACGGCAGCATAAAAAGGTTCCCCGATCGCCATCAGAATGTTATTCACCATCAAAAAATGAATCATTTCTTCGTGCGATACTTCTAGCAATACGCCGCGCATTCCATAGTTACGAACTTCCTGATTATCTCCGCAAGCAATTTGTAGCTGTTTTGGTGTCCAGCGACCGAGTTTTACTAATTCTGCACCCGTCACATAGTTCGGAATCGAGTAAGCCGCATAGATATATTGCAGCATTACCGCGATTTCTAGCTCTGCGGCGTGTTTTAAAGCTTGAACGAGTTGATCACGAGTGTTGAGCGATCGCTGTACAGTTTTCGGTTGTGGAGTCGCAGCAGGAACATAACCAACCCGCTGCTGATTGTTCAAGAATTTGCGTAATAGCATAGCTTTCGGGTAAGACATATCTCGTGTGGGAGGCATATAGTAGGTTTTATTGCGGTTTGCGGGGTCTGACATTTGCCACATCAATCGGGCATAGGTTTCGACCTTACATTTGTCTGCCAAGCTAAAGACTTCTGCTTTCATAAACGAAAAGCATAGTTCGTAGTACGCCAAAATATGTTGGTAAATCAGGGCAAAATCTACAGAGCGATCGGGAATTTCTTCGAGATGCCAATCATCAGTTAAAACACGAACTGCAAACGATCCAGCTCCCGACCAAAATCCAAGTAGATCATCGTTGTCGTAAGCTTTACTTGCAGCATCAAGATCGCTCGGATCGCCCGGAAATTCACCCAGTTTCTCAGAAAGTAAAATGCGCGTGGTTCCCGATCGTGCGCCTCGCACCGTCACCGAGCCATAACCCTGCTCATCCGTTGCGATCGTACACTTCGATTCAAATGTTCCTGCCTCTGTTTTGAACGACACAATATCAAGCGTAGAAGGCGGATAAAACACTTGACCTGGATTGCGCTGCTCAAACTCACAGCGCAGATGGGGTAAAGCTTTGGAATGATAAAACTGACGTAAATGAATGGCATTAACAGCAGTAGGACGACCTCGAACAAACGATCGAACTTCGATTTCAGCGGCAAAATCTTGATTCTGCTTCCAGTTCGGAAACTCTAGAAACAAGCAGGCTTCCTCAACTTGTAGATTAACTTCTTTTTCTTGAACTAAAATTTGCCCTTGTTCGGTTGTGATACAAAGCCCTTGTTGTTCGATTTCAGCTTGCAGTTGCTCAAAAGGCTCGATCAAAGGAACATCAACAATTCCACTGATTAAATCATGTGCGGATTTCTCATAAGATTTGCTTGGGATTCGGGCAATTAATCGCTGAGTCTGTAAAGTTCTAAGTTCTAAGTCACCGAGATTGAGTTTAGACGCGATCGCGTGAATTGGTTCTGATCCTGCTGTCGTTTCTCGTCCAATACAAGGAACGGCGGTTACTAAATTCAAACTCGCGGCTTGCGGTGTAACTTGTACTGTTAGATTCGACAGTGTTTTATTAGGCTGAGGAGCCAACAATCGACCGTGAGGATAAGATCGCATTTCGCCCGCATACCATAGCCCGATCGTGCCGTGCAATTCCCAAAACACAGGTGAATCAGGCTGTAGCGGTGTAGACATATTGCTTAAGCCAAATTGCACAACTAAGCCTAAAACATCTTCTCGATCCATTGCTTCTCGTAACATTGCAACCGTCGGCGATTGTGCAACCTCATCGCTCCACAGCCATTCATCGGTTTTAGAAACTGTAAATTGATGCACTGCTGAGCGCTTAAATTCTGCATTTAAGCAATGCTCCGGTAGCTGATGAATGTGATCAAAGTTCTGCCAGCGAGCGGGCTGATAGCCTGCAACGGGGGCTGAAAGCAGATAGGAAGTATCGTGCGATCGCGCTTCTCTGCCAAAACTCAGTTGTCCGATCAACAGTGTCGTTGTCCAATTAGAAGTTGGATCACAATCAAACACACGAGCGCGATTCACCGTTGTTCCTAAATATTCGTTGTAGTGTCCCCACAAATCGATGCTGCGTCCAACAATCAGATCGGTTTGATCAATCTCGAAGGGTTGACGTTGAGCGCTAACGAACTTAGCATCGATCGCAAAGTGACCATTTCCACCAAAGTCCCAGCCTTTTGCTGTACTGAATGCGCCTTGATCATCGATTTCGCCTTCAGCATTAAATCGTGGAAAAGACTGATCGAGATAGTGGTGATAATCCGACACAGGATGACTTGAATCAAAGCGATCGCCGTTCATATACACGGTGTTTGTACTCAAATCGACTAATCCGTTTTTCTGTCCAGTGGGTGCATGAATTCGAGCATAGCCCCGGAAATGGAGGCGAGGAAAATCTAAGATACTCATAGCAAAGTCAGGGTTACAAATTTCGGCATGATTTGAACTTAACCGTGGATTCCAGATAGAATTCTCGGCTGAGAGCTAGGCAGAGCGCTGGATTGAAAAGGCACGGTGCGCTGTGTAACCACAGGCTGAGCTGTAGCAATATCACTAATGGCATCAAGCGCGGACTCGATCGAGCCTTGCAGCCATGCCGGAAACCGTGAACAATGCTCTCCGGCAAAAAAGAGCGATTTCTGAGGACGGGCAGCTTCTAAATAAGAAGGAATTTTAGATTCATCGTGCCAATGTACTGTACAACCACCCGCACTCCATTTATAGTTGCCCCAAGCGATCGTTGCTGCATCTACGACCATTCCTGGCTGCATTAACTCAGGATGCAGCTTACCTACAACGGTTTGAACATAGTCATACCGTTCAGTCTCAGACAATTTACCAATTTGGTCTGCATCATCGCCGATCGTATAGCTCGCCAACAATGAACTTCCTTGATCCGAGTCGAATTTAACCGAAGGATAGTAAGTTTGTCGGACTCCTTCTCCACTAAAAGAGGCTCCTCCTGTAATTCCTTCTTTTTCCCAGAACGGCTGAGCGCAGTGGAAAGCCACTTTCGTTGCAGGACAATACACAGTGTTGTGAATTGAATTGAGTTTGGTCTCATCAAAACCAATTAGTTCAATTTTTCGCAGTACAGAAAACGGAATCGTGCATAATACATAGTCACAATGTTTGGTAAATCGCTGTCCCGCTTCGATCCAAGATACTTCCACACCTTGGCTCTTAACATTGAGAGAAACAATTTCTTGATTGCAGCGAATCGGCGCAGCGATCGAATCTACTAATCGATCAATAATCTGATCCATTCCACCTTCAAGCTGAAGCAAATCATGGCTGGTTTCCGTCAAAATGTCACTAAAAAAGACATCGAGTGCTTTGCTACACCGCGCCCGAAATCCTACGTTTTCTTTCAGAAATGTGTGCAAATCGATTGTTTGTCCATCTTCACTAAAATAGGCATCTAAATCCGATCGCTCTAGCTCATCCATCAATTGAGACTCTAAATCACGATCGAGACTTTCTCTTAAAGCACCAGGCGCAATCGCATCCACGATCGTTTTAATCCAAGCAGCAAACAAGCGAGTTTTTGGACTGTAGCGGGGATTCTGAAAAATTCCTTGATATCGTTCTAGCAAGCGATGTGGGGCATCTTTGAGCCGAAAAACAGAACCTTCAACATTCATCAACGCATTGCTTTCCTCGAACACGGTGACAAATTTTCTCAGCTTATCTGCAAGTCCCAACTCGTTCACATAATGTAAAACATAGTGATGATCGCTCGGAATCCGCATTGCTCCGAGTTCGCTGTAAGGTGCGCCAGGTTCTTGACCAAACCGATGCGTCCAAACTCGTCCTCCGATGCGCGGACTGCCTTCCATGATGTCTACTTCGTGCCCCATCTGCTCTAGTTCATAAGCAGCAACTAATCCAGCAATGCCTGCTCCTAGAATCGTAATCCGCTTCTTGGAACGAGTGTGAGGCATTTTAGAAAAATTCAGGAACTGGCTTTGCATAAGGATTGATGAACTCTACATCATCACTACACGATGCGATCGCAGCGAATATGCAAAGCCTCAGAAAAATCTCGATCGGGGTTCCTAAATAAATGATCTTGAAGTAAGATAGCCAGCATTAGGATTAGCAAGTCTAAGGTCGGGGTTGGTTGCTCCATTGCTAGTAATCCATTATCTAGAAATCTCTCATGTTAAATATGATGCACAGAATGAATGCTGTCTCTGTACTCTACAAAGCAGTCTTACTAAGTTCATTGGTTCTAGTCTGCAATCCTGCAAATGCAGAAAGTTTCGCTTCGATTCAGACAACTGCGGAAGGAAGTACAAATGTCTCTCCTGGCATGAGTCAAGTTACCAGTGTGAGTCAGCTTTCAGATGTTAAACCGACGGATTGGGCATTCCAAGCACTGCAATCTTTAGTCGAACGGTACGGCTGCATTGCTGGATACCCAGATCGAACTTATCGCGGCAATCGTGCCTTGACACGCTATGAATTTGCAGCAGGATTGAATGCTTGTCTCGATCGTGTAAATCAACTCATTGCAGCTTCCACCGCAGATCTGGTCAAAAAAGAAGACTTAGTTACATTGCAGAAGCTACAAGAGCAGTTTGCCGCAGAATTAGCAGCGATACGAGGGCGGGTTGATACCTTAGAAGCGCGTACAACCACTTTAGAGAAGCAGCAATTCTCAACGACGACCAAGCTCGGAGGACAGGTGATTTTTTCTGTGAATGCAGGAGGATTTAGCGGCGATCGCATTGTCGGTCCCAATGGTCAAGTTTTAGCAACCACCAATCCCAATCCAACTGTTCTCTATCGTTTTGGAATCGATGTCAACACAAGCTTTGTCGGTTCAGATTTGCTCAAAGTTCGATTGGAAACTGGAAGCGGCAGCATAGATGCAACAGGTAGACCCAACGGCGCATTAGATAATGCAACAGGCGTACTAGAACCGAATTTCGGTAGCGTCCTGGACTACTCGATCAAACCGCCGCTCGTTAATAGTATTGGAATTGGCAGATTGTTCTATCAGTTCAAACTCGCTGAAGACCTGACCGTTGCGATCGGTCCCGATATCAGAATCACTGATTATGTCGATCACCTCAGCAATGCAAATCTCAGTTTTCTCGATTTCAGTACGCAGGCGTTTACAAACAACTTTGTACTGTTCGGGGTCGATGGACCAGTCGCGGGAGCTGCACTCGACTGGAAACCTGGAGGGAAAGCTTTCTCGATTCGAGCGGTATACGGGGGTGCCGAAGCTTCTAACCCTGGCGGTAACAACCAGCAAGTTCCAGTGATTGGGGGTGCCACTTTCACTCGTGTACTCTATCCATCTAACGATCCGAATGCAGGCGGCACTCGCGGATTGTTTGGACAGACGTACCAGGGAACTGTTGAACTAGAATACGCGCCTTCTAGAGCGTTTGCCGTCCGGCTGCAGTATGCAGGAGGGGAATTGTTTGGCAATCGATTCGATGCGATCGGGGCAAACCTTGAATATACCTTTTCTTCTGGAATTGGTGTTTTTGGAAGGTATGGGCGCGGTAGCTACAATGGAACCGTTTTTGGTAGCAATGGCAATGTTACGCCGAATTATTGGATGTTTGGAATTGCAGCGCGGGACTTATTCACGCGAGGTGCTTTAGCTGGGGTTGCAGTCGGTCAACCGTTTATTACAGGCGCGATCGGGAACGCCACGCAAACGAATTTCGAGGCGTTTTATAACTATCCGCTCAGTCGAAATGTGCAGATCACACCCGCGATTCAGGTGATTACGAATGCGGGAAATCAAAGTAGTAACGGTACGATCGTCACAGGTACGGTGAGAACTGTATTCTCGTTTTAACCTCAATCTGAATTGCAAATCGGCAAGTCTTGGCGTTGCTGAATGAGATTGTATGAGTTAGGACAAAATCCTTTCGTCATCTCCTCATTTTGTAACGCTTCATTTTTGGTGGAGATAGTATGTTTTAACCCTTCGTTATTCGATCTCATTCAAGCTGCGGTAGAATACAAAAGCTTTAATGACTCCGAGCAAGCAGACTGCAATTGATTTTTCAAATAAAGACGCTTTATCAGTAAGGAGAATCGAAGGGTGCGATTACAGCAAATTATCGTAGGGATGTTGGTTGTTCTGGTTATGCTGTTTGGGGCACTAAATCTGGCTCCGGTCTTTAGCCAGAATGCGAAACCAGTTGAAAAGCGAGGGTTGCAAGTCAGAGTAATTTTGGAACAAGTGAATTCAGTCCAGTCTTCTGAATTGAATGGCAAGTACAAGATTCGATTAGGAGAAAGTACCTTTGAGCCAGGTGGATATCTTGGAAAACATCACCACTCAGGTCCTGGAATTCGATATGTTACTTTTGGCGAGATTACGAGCGTAAGCGCAGGTCGATCAAAAGTCTATCAGGCGGGTGAATCTTTTTACGAGTCTGGAAACGATATGCACGAATTGTATAACAAAACAGACGCGATCGCTGGAGTGCTAAACTTTGAAATATTGCCGAGCGATTGGAAAGGGACATCGGCAGTCTCCGTTGAAAAATAATTTGCAGAGCTTGTGCTGCTATTTTAAAAGCCGCTATTGCTAGTTACACTTGCAATCTAGCTAAAGCAATTGAGCCGACCAAAAGCAACTCTGGTTGGCTCAATCTCTAATTTGATTCCCAAAAGTTTCTAGTCTTGCAAGAAATTCGCAAGCTGTTCCAACTTCTCCCAAGCGACTCCACTTGCTAAAACTTCTTTTGCAAGCACGATCGCTTTTCCAAACGTCTCGATATCATTCCCCAGGTCTGGAACCGCTTCCCCAACATACAGCGCAAAAGCTGTATTTAATGCCACCACATCTTGCTGGGCTAATGTTCCTTTTCCGGATAGCACTGCTTTGAGAATGTCTGCATTTTCCTGAACATCTCCGCCCCGTAAGTCTTGAATCGGAGCAGGACGAATGCCCAATGCTTGTGGATCAAGTGCAAGACAGCGCACCGTTTGATCCGAGACGATCGCTAAATCACTTTTATCGCCTAGTCCCGCTTCGTCTAATCGCTCCCGTCCATAAAGCGCGATCGCTCGGCGAACTCCCCGATGTCGTAGCACAGCGGCAAACGTTTCGACTAAATCAGGATGATTCACGCCAATCACTTGCCCAGTCGGATACATCGGATTGAGCAACGGTCCAAGTAGATTAAAGACTGTTCGGACTTTGAGCGTTTTTCTCAAGGGTGCGATCGCTTTTAATGCAGGATGCCAATCCGGAGCAAACAGAAACGTGATGCCAACTTCAGCGATCGCGGCTTGCGCTTTCTCAGGACTTGCATTCAAATTCAGTCCTAATGCTTCTAATACATCCGCTGAGCCAGTTTTACTCGATGCAGAACGATTGCCATGTTTTGCAACTTTCACGCCTGCGGCTGCCGTTGTGAATGCTACAGCAGTCGAAATATTAAACGTCGATGCGCCATCACCGCCAGTTCCACAAGTATCAATCACGGGAAAATCGCCAATGATACGATCGCGCGACGTTGCTTTGACTGCCTGAGTTTGCAAAATCTGAGTCATTCCAGTTAACTCTTCGGCAGTCACTCCTTTGGCTTGCAGTGCCGCTAAAATCGCACCCGAAAGCACCGGAGAAATCGTATTGTTTAACCAACCATTCATTAACTCAGCAGCTTGAGCCGTCGAAAGCGATCGTCGATCGAACAATTGTTGCAATAAGACAGTCCAATTTGTAGTTTCAACAGGTGTAATGATCATGGTTAGGATTTGCGACACATCAGTGAGATAGCGAGATCAACGCAAACAGGTGCAGCTTCCAGCCTTTCTTCTCGCGACATCGAAGCGATGAATTGTTCTAAGTGTTGATGCTGTTCGCGAAGCTGGTTGAGAAAATAATCGAGTGACTTCATGACAATCTCCTACAAGAATTTAGCAACAGTTTGGACATCTTTATCGCCCCGTCCAGAGCAGTTAATCACAATGCGAGGACTACCAGAGAGTTGTGGGCAAAGAACTTCTAGAAATGCGATCGCGTGAGCGGTTTCTAAAGCAGGAATGATGCCTTCTAGCTGTGAGAGCCGTTGAAACGCAGCTAAGGCTTCTTGGTCTGAAATGCTATAGTACTCGGCGCGTCCTGTGTCTTTGAGATAGCTATGTTCGGGACCGACACCTGGATAATCTAGACCTGCACTGATCGAGTGAGGTTCGATAATTTGCCCTTGATCATTTTGCAGTAGATAGCTCATTGCTCCGTGTAAGACTCCCACTCGTCCCTTTGTCAGAGTTGCCGCATGTTTATCGGTGTCAACACCTTCTCCGGCTGCCTCAATCCCAATTAAGCGAACGGTTGGATCATTGACAAACTCATGAAATAGCCCGATCGCATTTGATCCACCCCCCACACACGCCAGCAGAATGTCTGGCAGTCCGTTCCATTTTTCCAGTGCCTGAGCGCGAGTTTCCCGACCAATCACCGCTTGAAACTCTCGCACTATCATCGGATAAGGATGCGGACCCGCGACAGAACCGAGAATGTAGTGAGTAGTTTCAACATTCGTCACCCAATCGCGAATCGCTTCGGATGTCGCATCTTTAAGCGTTCCAGTGCCAGATGCAACCGGGCGCACTTCAGCCCCCATCAGCCGCATCCGAAACACATTCAGGGCTTGACGCTCCATATCGTGAACGCCCATGTAAATCACACACTCCAGACCGAATCGGGCACAGACTGTTGCAGTTGCGACCCCATGCTGACCTGCTCCGGTTTCTGCAATAATTCGCTGCTTACCCATACGAACGGCTAACAAAACTTGACCGATCGCATTGTTAATCTTATGTGCGCCAGTATGGTTCAAATCTTCGCGTTTGAGATAAATCTTAGCTCCAGTGCCATCGGGTTTGGTATAGCGATCGCTCAATCGTTCTGCAAAATACAACGGGGTTTCACGTCCAACATAGTCCTTTAGTAAATTCTGAAGTTCAGCTTGGAACCGCAGGTCGTTTTGGTATTGCTTAAAAGCAGTGTCTAGCTCGATCAATGCGGACATTAATGTTTCAGGAACGTATTGCCCTCCAAATGACCCAAATCGACCGAACTCATCGGGTTGTGAAACAGAACGGGATAGAAGTTGATTAATGAACATAACATCTCCAAATTATTTGATGAGTGCAGTAGGGGTAATCGATGCTTTCAAATCGCAACAAAAGGCTTTCACCGCGTCGAGTCCTTGTTTTTCTGCTAATCGTTGAACAAAGGCACTCCCAACAATTACCGCATCTGCGCCCCACTCTAAAAGCTGTTGGGCTTGTTCGGGTTGAGAAATGCCAAATCCGACTGCGATCGGTTTATCTGTGATACTGCGAATGTCTTGAATTACTTCTCGAACTCGCGTTTGCAGCTGAGACCGCACACCCGTTACACCTGTAACACTCACGAGGTAGATAAATCCGCGCGATTGTTGTGCGATCGCTTGAATGCGAGCCTGAGAACTTGTAGGAGCAACTAGCAAAATCACTTCAATTCCGATCGCGTCTGCACGTTCAATCAGTTGGCTTGATTCTTCTAATGGTAAATCGGGAACAACTAGCCCTTTGACATTTGAATCTGCAAGCTGTTGAAGGAACGACTCAACCCCGATGCTCAAGATCGGATTGTAGTAGGTGAATAGAATGATTGGCGATCGTAGTGATAGATTCCGAACGAGATTCAACACTTGAACTAAGCGGGTTCCTTGATTGAGGGCGCGAGTTGCAGCCGCTTGAATCACTGGTCCATCTGCAAGTGGATCAGAATAAGGTACACCAAGTTCGATCAAGTCTGCGCCGTTCGCATCGAGAATTTGGAGCGCGGCGGCAGTCGTTTCTAAATCTGGATCACCCGCCGTAATGAATGGAATCAAAGCGCACTGCTGTTTTGTTCGGAGTGCTGCAAAGGTTTGAGAGATAGAAGACATCGGTTTGATAAAGTAAAGGAACTGCGATTCGAGAGATTACACGAGCAACAATCAACGAGTATGCAGTAATCGCTTAACGGCTTGCTCTAAATTCGGCTGCTTCACCAGCGATTCTCCGATCAACACGGCATCCGCTCCCGCTTGTTGTACAAAGATTAAATCCTCCGGAGTGTACAAACCCGACTCACTGACGATCGTAATTCCTCGTTGCTTTAACTGTTTTCCTCGTTCTGATAACAGCGATCGAGTCGTTGCTAGATCCAGCGTAAAGTCTGCAAGATTGCGATTGTTGATTCCGATTAATTGCAGTCCTGGAAGCTGCATAACGCGATCGAGTTCTGCGAGTGTATGAACTTCAACCAGTGCAGTC
>CAXTDB010000119.1:0-11449 GCA_964242045.1 uncultured Leptolyngbya sp.
GCATATCCATTCGATTGATTCTGACACTCTGACGAAACACTAGCTTGACTCATGGAAGGATTCATTCGATTCATTTCAAGGAGAGTTTGGGTTTAAACCGGAACTGGGATTAAGGAAAATCGCGCTGGAAAATCTGGAAGAAGCTTTTGTGAAGAAAATAAAATGAAGCTCACATAAACTTAACAATCGAGGAAAAAATTCTGCTCGTCAAGCAGTTTCGTCGATCGTAGAGGATGCTCAAAGACAAAACCGCTACCTCTGTTGCTAAATCTCAAACCTTAGAGGCGATTTAATCGTTTTAGGTTTAACAGAGTTTTGAGCTATCCTTGCTCTGATGCACTCGAATGATCGAGTTTCAGCATGTAACAGGGAGATCTAGCTTAACTGAATTTTCACAAAGACTGGAATCAGAATAGTATAAAAAATTTTGCGCGCTGGCAATCCCTGTAAAATTGCGGGGATGCAGTGATTCTAGGGTGATTTTTAGATTTAAGTTTGATAGTCAGACATAATTCTTAACGTTCTATAAACCTTTACCCACGCTCGTTTCTAGGACTTCTGACTGTTCTAAACTGCAACAATTTAGAAGTTATGGTTTCTTGATAGTCTGAGTCGCAAATTACAATTTGTCGATCGCAGTAAAATGATCTGCGACAATTGCGGATTTTTACCCTACGCTTCGTGAAATCTTATCAGATGGCTTCTCCAAAATTCGGCTTCTACGTTCTTGTCGTTCTTTCGATCGCACTTCCTGCCCGCGCCGATGCTCCGGCGGCACTCGATTTTAATCTTGCTCAGCAAACTCCACCCCGCAGAACTACACCGCTGAATTTCAGCTCAGCCACCGCTCAAGGAACCCAAATCGTTCTTAACGGACAAACCCTGAGTGGGAACTGGCTTCAGTGGCAATCAAATGGAACGACTCGAATTGGGTTAAGTGATGCGATCGTGTCTCAGCGATTCGGAGCCGAATTGCTCAGTACAACCGATGCCACTCGCCAACCGATTCAATGGTTTTCCGAGGCAGTTTTTCCGACTCGACTAGCGCCACCGCTGCGCTACTTAGATGTCACGGAATTTGCTCAAAAGAACAATTGGCAGACTCAGATTAGCGGCAACACCTTACAGATTTCGACTCCGATCGCGCATCTTGTCGCGATTCAGCAACAACAGCCCGCCGCAAATGTCGATCGCATTACGATCGCGCTTGATCGTCCGGTAACGTGGCAAGCTGATCCACAGCAAAATGAACTTGTTTTAACGCTAAATGCTCAGGTGGATCAAAGCCGACTGCAAAAATTCAAGCCCACGCCCGCTAGTCGAATTCGATCGCTAAAAGTTGAACCGACCGGAAACCGCACCACGATTAGAATTGGTATTCCGATTAATTTACGTCCGCGAATTACAACGGTATCGAATCCTGATCGCATTTCGATCGAGGTCGGCTCAACTTTCCTCAGTGACAAAGACATTCTTTGGGCGAACGGTTTACTCTGGCGGCAGAAATCCTTGACGGTGCGATTGAACGTACTGCCGATCGTCTGGCTCGAAGTTAATCCCCGTCAGTCTGGACTCAGCATTCGCCCAATTTTGCCCAACTCCACAACGCTAGTCGGAACCTTACCGCTAATCCAAACGGCTCAGCAATCTTTAGCAACCGCAGCAATTAACGGGGGGTACTTTAGTCGTACCGAAGAACTTCCACTCGGCGCGATCAAGATCAACAATCGATTTGCGTCTGGTGCGATTTTAGGTCGAGGGGTAGCTGGATGGGATGATGCTGGAAATTGGAAGTTCGATCGCTTAACTCTTCAAGAAACGCTCGTTCTTAGCTCCGGTCAACGGTTTCCCCTGACTTCTCTAAATTCTGCATACGTTCAAGCCGGAATTGCTCGATACACCGCCGATTGGGGCAGCACTTACGCGACGCTATCCAATAACGAAATTCTCATTCCAGTTCTAAATAACCAAATCGGGACACAACAAGTTGCGGCAACCGCTGGAACGGTGATTTCAGTTCCCTCAACTGGGTATCTGTTGGTTTTTCGATCGAACCGAACCGCAGCCGCAGCTTTCACCGCTTCAACTCCGGTTCAACTCGAAAGCGTTTTCAATCCGGCTGATCTTGCTGCCTTTCCGAATCTCATCGGAGGGGGTCCACTTCTGATCCGAAACGGTCAAATCGTTCTCGACGGTCGATTGGAGCAGTTTAGCCCAGCGTTTATTCAAGAAACTGCGTCTCGAAGCGCGATCGGACAAACCGCAGACGGCAGAATTCTCATCGTCACCGCTCAAATCAACGGCTCTGGTTTAGGTGCAACGCTGAGCGACATGGCAGAAATTATGCGGCAGTTAGGCGCGGTGAATGCGCTAAATCTCGATGGTGGCAGTTCGACCACGCTTTATTTAGGCGGACAAATTCTCGATCGACCGCCCCGATCGTCGGCACGAGTTCACGACGGCATTGGAGTGTTTCTTCAGCCTTGACATCCACTAGCGCTTTTTCACCAATTTTGCAATTTAAATCAAGACTTTGTGAAATCTTCTCAAACCGTCCACCATAAGCAAGCATCTCCTGGATTGGTTTGTTAGTCTTTTTGGTTGGGAAACAAATTTCTTCCAATCGGCGCATTTAGTCCGCGAAACTTTAGTACTTATGAGGAGAGATAACGGTGGCTCAGGCTCAAGAAAAGACCCAAACTCCAGCCCTTGTGCTGTCTCCAACCCCAGTCAAAGCGGCTGCAACCGAACTCCGTCCTTGGGGATCGTTCACGATTCTCGAAGAAGGTCGCGGCTACAAAATCAAACGCATCGAAGTCAAACCCGGACATCGCTTAAGTTTACAAATGCACCATCACCGCAGTGAACACTGGATTGTAGTGGCTGGAACTGCCAAAGTCGAGTGCGGTGATGCTCAAATTACGCTCGGCAGCAACCAATCCACCTACGTGCCTCAATGCACAACTCACCGTTTAGAGAATCCGGGTGTCATTCCCCTGATTCTGATCGAAGTTCAGAACGGCGAATATCTTGGCGAAGATGACATTGTAAGATTCCAAGACGATTACTCACGCGCAAACTAAATATCTCTAAATTTTGAGGTGAGGCAGTTCTATGGGATTGCCTCACTTTATTTTTGAATGAGTCGATCGCGGTACGATTGAAAACGCAAATTTTCAATTCCTCGATTACATGATCGAATTAAGCCCGTCTGCGATCGCAGAAATTCACCGCCTTCGCAACCGTTACCCGGATTCTTCCGCCTTTTTCCGCCTCCGAGTTCAATCAGGCGGCTGTGCAGGACTTTCATATCTAACGAAATTTGAAACCGAACTCGATTCTAGCGATCGCATTCAGCAGTGCCACGGCATTCAAATTGCGATCGATCCGCACAGCGCGCAATATTTGAATGATTTAACGATCGATTTTTCAGAAGACTTGATGGGCGGCAGTTTCCGCTTCCACAATCCGAATGCAAAAAAAAGTTGTGATTGTGGTGTCTCGTTCTCGATAAACGAGAGCTAGAATAAATAGGCTTTACAGACCGCGATCGATCAGACTTGTCAGAACTGTTTGACAGGTGTATCGATCCGTTGGTATGTTTAGTGATCGTTGAAAGTCGAAGCAGTCTAGAAGCTGCATTCTCCAATACATTAAAAATGCCCACCATTCAGCAACTCATCCGTAGTGAGCGCAGCAAGGCTCAGAAGAAAACCAAATCCCCGGCTCTGAAGAGTTGCCCTCAGCGTCGTGGAGTTTGCACACGGGTTTATACAACCACACCGAAAAAACCGAACTCGGCGCTGCGTAAAGTAGCACGGGTGCGCCTCACTTCAGGATTTGAAGTGACCGCGTACATTCCCGGTATCGGTCACAACTTACAAGAACACTCTGTCGTGATGATTCGGGGCGGTCGGGTCAAAGACTTACCCGGTGTTCGTTACCACATCATTCGCGGAACGCTGGATACGGCTGGCGTGAAAGACCGCAAGCAAGGTCGTTCCAAGTACGGTGCAAAACGTCCGAAGGCAGCAGCAAAATAGCCACCTGCCGCTAGAATTAACTCACCAAATGAACCTCGTAGCTCAAAAACTGAGTCCATGAGGTTCGTTTGTTAGCGATCGAATCGTTATTTTAGAGCATCTTCTCACGACACTTTGAATTTCACGATCGCGCTCCCGGTTCGCTGACTCAATCTTTATCCTTTACCGTTCTTTTCTAAAGGCTCACTATGTCTCGTCGCGTCGTAATCAAAAAGCGTCCCATTCCTGCCGACTCGGTTCATAACTCTCGCCTCGTCACGATGATGGTGCGGCGCATTATGACCAGCGGCAAAAAATCTCTGGCAACCCGCATCGTTTACGATGCGTTTGAAACAATCAAAGAGCGCACTGGTGCTGATCCGCTAGAGACGTTTGAGCGGGCGGTGAAAAATGCGACTCCTTTGGTAGAAGTGAAAGCGCGTCGGGTCGGGGGTGCGACGTACCAAGTGCCGATGGAAGTGCGTACCGATCGTGGAATTGCCCTAGCGTTGAGATGGCTGATTCAATTCTCGCGCGCTCGTGCAGGCAAGTCGATGTCAGCAAAACTGGCAAGTGAGCTGATGGATGCCGCGAACGAAACCGGAAGCGCCATTCGGAAACGCGAAGAAACACATCGAATGGCAGAAGCCAATAAAGCATTCGCGCACTATCGCTATTAAAAAGTATAGAATCTTAATAGACGCAGTAGTGTGATTTAAACCATGCACAGATGCTAAGGAGGTAGCTGTGGCTCGTACCGTCCCGCTCGAAAGAGTAAGAAACATCGGGATCGCCGCGCATATTGATGCGGGCAAAACAACAACAACAGAACGGATTTTATTTTACTCCGGCATCGTCCATAAAATCGGCGAAGTGCATGAGGGGACAGCCACAACGGACTGGATGGAACAAGAGCGGGAGCGGGGCATTACAATCACCGCTGCTGCGATCAGTACTCAATGGACTCGTCGCGATGCCGACAAGCCGAACCAGCCCGGTGAAGGCGAACTCGAACACAAAATCAACATCATCGATACTCCAGGGCACGTAGACTTCACGATCGAAGTCGAACGCTCGATGCGGGTTCTCGATGGCGTGATCGCGGTGTTCTGTTCGGTCGGTGGCGTTCAGCCTCAGTCGGAAACCGTGTGGAAGCAAGCGAACCGCTACAAGGTTCCCCGCATGGTGTTCGTGAACAAGATGGATCGCACCGGAGCCGACTTCTTCAAGGTCTACGACCAAATTCGCGATCGTCTGCAAGCAAATGCAGTTCCGATTCAAATTCCGATCGGCGCTGAAGATCAGTTCAAAGGAATCGTTGACCTCGTTCGGATGAAGGCTTACATCCACAAAGATGATTTAGGTCGTGAAATCGAAGTCACTGACATTCCTGAGGATCTGAAAGACAAAGCGGATGAGTTCCGCACCAAGCTAGTCGAAGCGGTTGCGGAAACGGATGAAGCACTGCTTGAGAAGTACTTTGCAGGTGAAGAACTGACCGAAGAGGAAATCAAAGCCGGGATTCGGAAAGCGACGATCGAAGGAATCGACGGAGAATTCTTCGTTCCTCTACTTTGTGGCTCTGCCTTTAAGAACAAAGGCGTTCAGCAAATGTTGGATGCGGTGCTGGATTATCTTCCGTCTCCGATCGACATTCCGCCGATTCAAGGCGTGATGGCAGACGGCAGTGTTCAAGCTCGTCCGCCTCAAGACAATGCTCCGATGTCTGCTCTAGCCTTCAAGGTCATGACCGACAAATTTGTGGGTCGTCTCACCTTTGTTCGAGTTTATTCTGGAGTCCTTGCGAAAGGCAGCTACATTTACAACTCGACCAAAGACAAGAAAGAGCGCGTTTCGCGTTTGATCATTCTCAAAGCAGATGAGCGCATCGACGTAGACGAACTCAGAGCAGGCGATTTGGGTGCAATTCCTGGATTGTCAGACACGCTAACGGGCGACACGCTTTGTCCTGAAGGCGACAACATTGTTCTAGAGTCGCTGTTTATTCCTGAGCCTGTGATTTCGGTTGCCGTTGAACCCAAGACCAAAGGCGACATGGAAAAGCTCTCCAAAGCGCTCAAGGCACTGTCTGAAGAAGATCCGACTTTCCGAGTCAGCATTGATCAAGAAACCAATCAAACCGTGATCGCCGGAATGGGCGAATTGCACTTGGAGATTTTGGTCGATCGAATGCTGCGCGAATTCAAAGTCGAAGCAAACGTCGGTGCGCCTCAAGTGGCATATCGAGAAACGATCCGCAAGTCTGTGAAGGCAGAAGGTCGCTTCGTGCGTCAGAGCGGTGGTAAAGGTCAGTTTGGTCACGTCGTCATTCAGCTAGAACCGGGTGAAGTCGGTTCCGGCTTCGAGTTCGTCTCGAAGATCGTCGGTGGCGCAGTTCCTAAAGAATATGTCGGACCTGCCGAACAAGGCATGAAAGAAGCTTGCGAAAGTGGAATTCTGGCAGGCTATCCGCTGATTGATGTGAAAGCAACACTCGTCGATGGTTCGTACCACGATGTAGACTCTTCTGAAATGGCATTTAAGATCGCGGGATCGATGGCAATTAAGGACGGTGTTCTGAAAGCCAGCCCGGTACTCTTAGAACCGATGATGAAAGTCGAAGTTGAAGTGCCAGAAGACTTTCTTGGCAGTGTTATGGGGAACCTAATCTCGAAACGTGGGCAAATCGAAGCTCAAGGTGTCGAGCGTGGGATTGCCAAAGTCACCACCAAGGTTCCACTGGCGGAAATGTTCGGATATGCTACGGATATCCGGTCGATGACTCAGGGGCGCGGTACTTTTACAATGGAGTTTAGCCATTACGAAGAAGTACCCAAGAACGTCGCTGAAACCATCATTGCGAAAAACAAAGGGAACGCTTAATTCAGGAGAGGAATTGTAATTCATGGCACGCGCAAAGTTTGAACGGAACAAACCCCACGTCAACATTGGCACGATCGGTCACGTTGACCACGGCAAGACAACGCTGACGGCTGCAATCACGATGACCCTTTCGGCTCTGGGTCAAGCGGCAGCCCGGAAGTATGAAGACATCGATGCGGCTCCGGAAGAAAAAGCACGGGGAATCACGATCAACACCGCTCACGTGGAGTACGAAACCGAATCCCGGCACTATGCTCACGTGGACTGTCCCGGACACGCTGACTATGTGAAGAACATGATCACGGGTGCGGCTCAGATGGACGGTGCGATCTTGGTGGTATCAGCCGCTGACGGCCCCATGCCCCAAACTCGTGAACACATCCTCTTGGCTCGTCAGGTGGGCGTTCCCCGTCTGGTTGTCTTCTTGAACAAGAAAGACATGGTAGATGACGAAGAACTGCTCGAACTCGTCGAACTCGAAGTTCGTGAACTGTTGGATTCTTACGAATTCCCTGGTGACGAAATTCCGATTACTGCTGGTTCTGCCCTGAGAGCGGTTGAGAAGATGACCGCAAGCCCTACCACCAAGAAGGGTGAGGACGAGTGGGTTGACTGCATTTACGCTTTGATGGATTCGGTTGACGAATACATTCCGACTCCTGAGCGTGATGTGGACAAACCGTTCTTGATGGCGGTTGAAGACGTATTCTCGATCACAGGTCGGGGTACGGTTGCAACGGGTCGGATTGAGCGGGGTGAAGTCAAGGTTCAAGACGAAGTTGAACTTGTCGGGATTCGTGACACTCGCAAGAGTACTGTCACTGGGATCGAGATGTTCAAGAAGAGCCTCGACAAAGGGATGGCAGGCGACAACGCAGGTATCTTGCTTCGGGGGATTCAGAAGGCTGACATCGAGCGCGGCATGGTGCTGGCGAAGCCCGGTTCAATCAAGCCGCACACGACGTTTGAATCTGAAGTCTACATTCTGAAGAAAGAAGAAGGCGGTCGTCACACTCCGTTCTTCCCTGGCTATCGTCCTCAGTTCTATGTGCGGACAACCGACGTAACTGGAACGATCAGCAACTTCACGACTGACGAAGGCGGCGAAGCTGAAATGGTGATGCCTGGAGACCGGATCAAAATGACGGTTGAACTGATCAACCCGATCGCAATTGAGCAAGGAATGCGTTTCGCAATCCGTGAAGGCGGTCGTACCGTTGGCGCAGGTGTCGTTGCGAAGATCCTCAAGTAAGCACTTAGCTAATTGAAAAAAGCGACCAGTGGTTTAGACTGCTGGTCGCTTTTTTATTTTCGGTTATGAATTGGTTCAAGAATTTAGAAAGGGAGACTAGCGTAGTCTGGCTGTACTGCGATCGGCAGCTTTTGGATTGCTAAGTAGTTGAAGTTTACCCACGTTCTAGGAGTTAGGATATCTCCCCGAATTAGTAGGTTTCTAGCTACTGCTTGTGGTAGCGGAAGTCTTGTGCGTAAGCGGTAGTCTCCACCAGCATGACTACGAATCACCTGCAAATTGGCTCTTTGCGAAAGGCACAACTCAACTTGTCGCATTAAGTTCCTGACTGCTTCATAATGATCTAGATCAGCGAGGATCAGGACGCTGCTCGTAGGCATTTCTTGAACCAAGAAGTCGATGTTTTCAACAAAAACTTGAGGAGCGTTAACGAATTCATTCAAACAGTTCTGAACGATAAATAACTTACTGGTTTGAATAATGTTTCTGAGGGGAGGAAAGACGTTTCTTTGGCATAGATTCAGCGGGTGACCATGTAAAGAAAACTGAATTTCTGGCGCTAGTCTGGAAACTAGGGACTTTGAAACTTCCCGGCTTCTACTCCACGTTGTTGCAGCAATATCGAAAGTGTGAGCAGCAAAGGACTGCGCTTGGAAGCCGTTTTTCCTCAAGTAAGTAGCTAGAGCAACTGCTTCTGGGGCAGGACCCCCTCCCAACAAACAAGCTTGCAGTTTTCTCATTTGGGCAAAAGCTGGATAAAGATTCTGAGAAAGCTCTTCCAGAATCTTGCTAGTCATCTCGACGTACAAGGGGTAGTAGGCTAATAAATAGACTGCTTGTACATCGAAATTGCTGTAGTCAACAGTGATGCGTGAGTTTTTGAAGCTTTGCCTTAAGTAGCGCAGGTGCGGTTGCAGGTTCTGTAAGTAATGCTCTACATCTTGAATTTGTTCTTGCTGTGAAATTGCTTCGAGAATGCTGCTGTACATGAAAGCGTAAGAAAACGAAGTATAAACTCACGTTTCCCAGTACGTCAGCCGATAATTCATCACATTCACTGAAATTTTGCAGAAGTTTTTAGATGAGGTTTCCATCTACCGCGTGTCTTTCCTCACAAGCTAATGGATAACGCGAAATGTGAGATTAATTCTTGCACCAATTGACTTCTGCGATTTAGGAATTTGATGTAACCAGAAGTGTTGGGTTTCGCCTTTCATGAGCAAGAAACTTCCAGAGGTCAATGCCACTTCGTCTTTGAGTTGCTTGCTTTTGTGCTTGAGCATAAATCGTCGCGCTTCCCCGAAACTTACGGAGCCAATTACTGGATTCTGTCCTAATTCGGGTTCATTATCGCTATGCCAAGAAACACTATCCTTGCCGTCTCGATAAAGATTAAGCAATACGCTGTTAAATTTAACTTGCGCTAAGGGTTCGATTCTCAACTTGATTTCTAATAGAACATCATTCCACGGTTCGGGCAGCATTTCGATCTTGGAATAGGTATACTTTTTGCCAGGATCGCCATACCATGCTGTTAATCGAGGAATCGGTACAGGTTTTCCATAGACTTTGATGAATTCCTGTTTCCAGTTCACATGAGTTTCCAACCTAGAAAACAATCGCTCACTTTCTGTCTGGTCAAAGAGAGTACGATAAATACTAATGTCAGCATCAGGCAGCGGTAAAAACTCTGCAACTGACTGACTTTTCGTATCATTGGATTGGGCTACATCTTCCCACAAACTGATCTGTTCGTAATTGTTCATCGAATCTCAAGTTAAGTGATTAATACTACCTAACGCTAGTATTCCCAAAACATAGATTCTACTGCTTGGAAAGTAATGGCTCATAGCAAGCATACCGAATTGCTGTTCTAAAAATAAGCTGCTACTAGCGCCCTTCCTCAGTAATTGTTTCAGAAAGAGGCTGTTCTTGAAGGTGAATAAGTTGCTGCGGATCAATCTGGCGATATTGGGGTTGCCTGATCTGTTTGATTAATCCAGAAGACAATAGTGATTGGTGAAAAGCGCTTTTCTCGGTTGTTTCGCCTTCCCCGATCGCTCTTTCCATCGCAATATCTTCGATGATTTCTGCTAAGAGGTCAGAAATTTCTTGGCGATTTTCGTGGAGCAATTCGACGATCGCGCTTTTCAAGACGGCTTTGAGTTGCTCTGAATCGAGACTTATCTCGGACATTCTAATTTCCTTTCTTGATGCCTATCAATATTGTAGTTCAGATGATTTCTTCCACCGTTAACGACATCGATCGCTCAAACTGTTTCATTTAGGCTTAACGAAATGCAGCCAAGATCTAAATAAATCCTGAGAAAAAGTTTGAATGCTGGCGAGTTATTTTGACCAAGCGATGGAAATCGCTGTCTACGAGATTATTGAAGAAGATGGAACATACTGGGGAGAAATCCCTGGGCTGCAAGGCGTTTGGGCACAACACAAAACACTAGAGGGTTGTCGTCGCGAACTGCGCGAAGCATTAAGCGATTGGGTTGCATTGCGCCTGCGTTTGGGATTATACGTTCCAGAGATTGCAGGGATTGACCTCAATCGGATCTCTGAAACTGTGTAAGCCTATGCCTCGATTAACACCTGTTAGTTGGAAAGATTTGGTAAAACGCTCACGCGAGCTTGGATTTGAGGGTCCTTACGCTGGAGTAAACATCCCCAAATGCGTCGTGGTGATCTAACCGTCATCATTCCTAACCCATATGAAGGAGATATTAGTACAGGGCTGCTATCTCGATTGCTGTGACAAGCGGGAGTGTCTCGCGAAGAATGGTTGGGACAAGAGAATGACGAGGAATCAGAGGATACGAATTGAAACAACTCGATCGAGCTTTTCAACAAAGATCGAGAGTGAAACAGTTTTAGCGCTACAATAATTGACTGGCGCACGAAGCGCACCCCACCGAACCATTGACAACTTGGGAACTTAACATGGCAACGATTCAACAGCAAAAAATTCGCATTCGCCTCAAAGCGTTCGATCGACGTTTACTCGATACATCCTGCGAAAAGATCGTCGATACCGCGAATCGCACAAACGCCACTGCAATTGGTCCGATTCCGCTCCCGACTCGCCGCAAGATCTATTGCGTTTTGCGCTCTCCCCACGTTGACAAGGACTCGCGTGAGCATTTTGAAACTCGGACGCATCACCGCTTGATTGATATTTATCAGCCTTCTTCTAAAACGATCGATGCGCTGATGAAGCTTGACCTTCCCGCAGGTGTCGATATTGAAGTGAAATTGTAAGAATTTGAAAGGATGCGAGTCG
>CAXTDB010000119.1:11459-12942 GCA_964242045.1 uncultured Leptolyngbya sp.
GAAATTGTAAGAGCGTTGGAAAGGATGTGAGTCGATCGCATCCTTTAATTTTTTCAGATCATTACATTTCTTAATAACAGATCCGTTAGAGTAGAGTAAGCCACCCTCTATACCAAGTTTGCAGCGTAATGACTTCATCGATCGCGGTTCGAGAACTCCCCCTTTTTCCTTTGCCTGACCTCGTTTTATTTCCAGGTCGTCCCCTGCCGTTGCACATCTTCGAGTTTCGCTACCGAATGATGATGAATACGATTCTGGACAGCGATCGACGATTTGGGGTGTTGATGTGGGATCAAGCCAAAGGACAACCTGCACCTGTGGGATGCTGTGCGGAGATTGTGCAGTTTCAGCGATTGCCCGACGATCGAATGAAGGTTCTGACGCTTGGGCAGCAGCGCTTTAGAGTGTTGGAATACACCCGCGAGAAGCCTTATCGGGTGGGTTTGGTTGAGTGGATCGAAGACCATCCGCCGACGCAAGATTTAAGACCTTTGGCGAAAGATGTCAATCAGCTTCTTCATGACGTGGTAAGACTTTCAGAGAAGCTTTCTGGTCAAGATATTGAGCTACCAGAAGAAATTCCAGATTTGCCGACTGAGCTTTCGTACTGGATTGCAAGTAATTTGCATAATGTGCCTGATGAGCAACAATCGCTTTTAGAATTGCAGGACACTCAAGCGCGATTAGAACGGGAAGCTGAAATTTTAACTTCGACTCGAAATCATCTCGCGGCCCGAACCGTTCTGAAAGACACCTTGAAGGATGTTGCAGAGTAAGCTCGACAGAAGATGAATGTTAGACCTGCTAATCCGTCTGATGTCTCGCTGATTTTTTCCTTCATTCAGAAGAAGGCAGAGTTTGATCGAGCGATCGGTGCGTTTTCTGGTGAATTGCGAACAAACGAGGAGAAAATCCGCAAAGCTTATTTCGGGACAGTTCCTTTTGCTTATGTTTCGTTTGCAGAAAACTCAGAGCGTGAAATTGGATTTGCATCATATGGGTTTCGATACTCATCTTTCGCTGGACAGCCAAACATCTGGTTAGATGATCTCTATGTTGATGAGTTGATGAGAAGTGGCGGTGCGGGGACAGCATTGATGGGCTATCTAGCCCAAGTTGCTAGAGCTAACGAATGCACTCACATTGCTTGGAATGCGGATGCTCGTAACGATCGTGGACTCTGTTTCTATAAACGAATTGGTGCAGAAATTATAGAGCGTCAGGAAAATCGATGCTTTTTGAAGTGGATTCCACAGTCATAATGAGGCTCGAAATTAGTTTGTTCCTCTGCATGTTCGAGATGATCAGAGGTTCAAAAACTGGTTGAAGAACACCAAGAGCAAGTGCTAGCAGGCTGGAATGACTTTTTTAACGATTGAACTGCTTGAAGTTCCGAAGATTCAGCATGTAACTCTCACAGATGATACTTTATACCAAATCAAAAAATACCTGCGACAGATAGTGCATCTACGATAAAGCTAAA
>CAXTDB010000120.1:0-12889 GCA_964242045.1 uncultured Leptolyngbya sp.
TGCAAAAAGCCATCCAAGAGAACCGCACCGATGAACTCTCGGATGATCCAATGACGCGATCAATCCTTGAACAGTTGCAAACCGGATCAGATTGAGGCGCGGGAACTTCACTACACTTCGTGTTCGCACCCATCAAAGCAGCGAACACGAAGTGCAGCGAAGCTTTTCGCACCTTGTGTCATAAGTAATAATAAAAAAGCACCCCATTCATCTTTCGCCCATGCACCTCAGCGCAGAACTCCCCGATCACCTCGCCCAAGCCCTCGAACATTACATCCAAGACCAGCCCAGCCCAACCAATGCGCCCAATGTCCTGCAAACAGCGCTAGAAACCTTTCTCCTCGAACGCGGCTATCTTCCTCAACCGAAAAAACGTCTCCACATTACCCCCGCCGAACAAGGCAGCGGAGATCACAACACCTCGATCGAACACGATCGCGTCCTCTCTAACCTCGACCAAAGCACCTCTGCATGAAGTCTATCTTGGCGGACACTGGACCGCTTTATGCCGCCTATGATCCCAGCGACACCTACCATACACAAGCGATCGTAGAACTAGAATGCCTCGCAAATCAAGAAGTCATCGTGCTGATCGCTTATCCAGTATTCCTCGAAGCGCATAGTCTGATCCTAAAACGATTAGGAACCTCGATCGGCTTTCGGTACATTCAAGAAATCTCTGCTGGAGCCGACTTATTGCAACCCACAATCGAAGACTATCGAACAGCAACCCAACTGATTCAACAGTATCACGACCAAGCCATTACGCTCTTCGATGCCACAACAACCGCAATCTCCCAACGTTTGGAACTTGCAGTTTGGACATACGACTTCCATTTTGATGTGATGAAAACAAGAGTTTGGCGATAATTAGAAGCAGATCAACGCTACGCGATCGCAGGTCTAATCGTGAGCAAAAAAACGAGGTTACTGCACAGAGCGATCGTAGAATTAGAGAGCGCGACCGCGAGGCAGAAGCCCTTTACCTGCAAGCCCTCCCCATCCTGTCTGCCAAGCTAGAGGAAAGCCATCAATGGAGACAGGAAGCCTCCCAACGATTTCGATCTCTCCTGCAAAAAGCCATCCAAGAGAACCGCACCGATGAACTCTCGGATGATCCAATGACACAATCCATTCTTCAAGATCTTCAATCCAATGCCTAAGCCTTGGAGAACGATCGAGCGTGAGATGCCGCGATCGCACGACACTTCCCGTACAATCCAGGCATGATTCAACCCTATCAACTGGTTGTAGACACCAACGTTTTGATCACCGCATTTCGATCACAGCAAGGAGCCGCCTACAAATTTTTCACCTTACTCAACGATCGACGCTGGCAATTGAACCTCTCGATCGCTCTAGTCTTCGAGTATGAGGAAGTCCTGAAACGAGAACAGGAATCGATCGGATTAAATCAGCAAGAAATCGACACTTTACTGGACGGTTTGTGCGCGATCGCGAATCACCGAGATATTTTTTATCGATGGCGACCCCTATCCCGCGATCCAGATGACGATTTTTTGATCGATTTAGCGATCAAATCCCAAGCCAACATCATCACCTACAATCAAAGAGACTTACAGCCAGCAACCCAATTCGGCATTCAACTGCTCACCCCCAAAGCCTTCTTGCAACTTGTCGGAGAACTCCCCACATGATCAAACTCACAGCCCAAGTTCCTGAAGCGCTCTACAAGCAAGTCGAAGCCCTTGCTGCTCAAGAAAATCTCTCGATCGATCAACTCGTCTCGATCGCGCTGGAGGCGCAAATCTCTGCCTGGTCAACCCAAAACTATCTGCAAGAACGCGCTCGTCGAGGCAATTGGGAAAATGTGCAAAAACTCCTCGAAAAAGTCTCAGACGTGGAACCTGAAGAGTACGATCGTCTCTAACAATTCACAAGATTGATGAAGTACTTTCCTCCGTTGCTTAAGCGTTCTCCAAAATTACAGACCGCATTGGCGTGATCGTCGTATAAGCAATAAAGGTTTTCGATCGCTCCTGCTAGAAGCCATCGAAGCTCATCGGATTGAGCCGCGATCGCCTCATCACACCGGACGATCGCCCATTCAGTCCCTTCACGCATACCACTCACGCAATAAAGCTCAAAAGATGGGCTGCAACTGATCGAGGCTGATCAAAGTGTGGCACATGACCCGCATTTTCAATCCAAACTAATTGACTGTTTGAGATAGATTGAGCAAATCGAGCCGCATCCTCCGTTCCCAACACATCATCTGCGGTTCCCCAGAGAATCAGTGTTGGATGTTGGAGCTTTGGAATCTGAATGTCTAAATCAGCATAACTACCACTTTGGCTAAAAGATACGATCGCTTCTTTCCATCCCGGCATGTCTTGATGCACTAAAGAACAGCGCAACGCATCGATTAGCCTTGAATTTGCGATCGGGAATGTTAATGCAGCAGTGAGCGCGGCTTGTTTGCGAAACTGTAGCCAATCGGCTCCCAACTCCAGCACAGAGCGGGGTAGCCATTGCCCGATCGATACAACGCCAGAAAAACCAACGCTATCGATTAGCACCAAGGATTGCACCCAGTCCGGGTTGTTCAAGGCGAAATCAATGGCTACAGCACCCCCTAACGATGCACCCACAAGAATCACAGGTCGAGCAATCCAAGACTGAATCACTTCGAGCAGATGATGCCGAATCGTTTGAGGATTGACGGCAACATTCGGAGGGGCTTGGGTAAACCCAGATCCTAAAAGATCGATCGCCCAAACTTCATGATCTGCGGCAAGCTGTGGGAATAAGCGTCGGAACTCTAGCAAGGAGCTATCAAATCCGTGAAGCAACACGATCGGCGTTATCGATCGCTGTTCTGCATGAATGTAAGCGGTCGCGATTGTTGCGGTTTCCGGCTCAAGCCGAACCGTTCGACGCTGAAGCTGTTGGAATAGCGCGATCGCATCCGCATCTCGAATCGCAGCAGTAGAGGGCGGCAGAAAATTAGCAATCATTTTTCTTAACCGAAAACCGAGTCTTTATTGTCCTTGATTCGCGCTTTGAAAATTGCTTAACCCCAGAAAGCTAAGCCTTGAGACACAGGAACTTCTATCGATAGAGCGATTTGTCCGATCAAGCGATTCGGGTAAAACGTAAGAGGTTAAATTTTACGGAGACTGTATCCTATGAAACCGAACTATTTTGTAAAGCGCTTAATGACCGGACTGTTTGCTATTTTAACAATGGCATCGCTTTGGTTCTCGACTCCGAATGCGATCGCGGCTCCCACTCTTTTAGCCAGCGCTGAAGGCAAAGCGCAAGCCACTCAAGATAACTCGAAGGGCTTTGTAAATAAAGTAAGAGACACCGTGAAAGACGCGGCAAAGAGCAATGCCAGCAAGGTGGATAATTCCACCGATGGCGATAGCGTCGCTGCGCGTAAAGCAAAAGATGATGCCGCAACAATTCAGAAGCGAGCAGATGAAGATGCTGCTCGAACGAAAGATGCGATCGATAACAACATGGGCGTTGTAAAAAAGGCAGTTGAAGGAATCAAGGATGCGTTTGGTCAATAAAGACTAAATCGAACTAAATCTATCAAGCCTACTGAAGCCTTGATCTCCTCAGTAGGCTTTTTTAGTGAGCATCAATCTTTCTTCTGGCGCAGGTAGGCTTGCCTGCTTTTAGCTATTGATTAAACAGCATTTCTGGTGCAATTGATGAAAGCCATTTCGCGATCGACGTTAATCATTCTGACCCTGCTGCTGGTTGGTATTTTGGGATATAGCTTACAGCTAGCGCTACCTACTCGCCCACCTAAGCTTGATAACGTTGTTACATTTCAGCCCACGGCTCAAGAAATTGGCTCCTATGACGTTTTGGGAGAGCCAGTTCGTAAAGCTGAAGCCGAGAACCTGCTGCAAACCGACGCGGGGCGAGCGTACCTTGCACCGGAAAATGGTGCGATTAAGGTTACAAACGACTTGATTAAGCTCGGACGAGATAGCTTTTACCGCGAAACTTTCGGCAATGAATACTTCTTCACTGATGTCTTGGGTGCGATCGATGGACCGATTAATTTAATCAGCGTCAGTCAAGCAATTCTTGCACTTAAAGGTAAGGCAACCACGAATTTACAAATCCCGATCGCGAAAGATTTGTCGATCGGTGGACATCAATTCAAAGCAGGCACAAAGGTTGATACCGGATTAGATGTTGCTGCTGGATCGCTTTTACCGTTGGGAATGCAGGTTGTGAAATCTGGAGCAAAACTAAGAGTTGGTTTAACTTGTGCTTTGTGCCATGCAGCCGTTGATCTACAATCGGGAAAAGTGATCGAAGGTGCGCCGAACACTGATTTGGATAGTGGACTACTGCAAGCCTTTGGAACGAATTCCGCTGCGATGTTCCGCCAAACGGGAGTGAATCCAACCACAATTCCAGCGAGTGAAAAGAGCCGGAGTTATATCAATGCAGTTGGACAAACCGCAAAGCTTCCTGATCCAGAAGCCTTAGAGAATGCGGTGGATGCTCAGTTTCTCGCTTGGTCTCCGGGCAACTTCGATTCAACTGGAGATAACAAAAACAATCCGGCTCAAAATCCCTCATCTTATACGTTTGAAGCTTATCCTTACGGTTGGAGCGGCTTTTCTTCGATCGGTTGGTTTCACGGCTTAACCACGCTCAACAACAATGTCCACGCGACCAATTCTGACCCAACAACCGGAGCCAACGCCAGCGAAAAGCTATTAGGCATTGATAAAGAAACTTATCTCGGTGTGATTCTGCAAAAATCTGCCGATCGACGTTTCCGTTTACCTGATGGTGCAAAGCCTTCCAACTTTCTACAATCTGTTGATCCAACTCCTGGAGTGCCTGCAATTAATGAAGTAATCAAAGCGCCTGGATTTCCGCAAGGCTCACTGTTTATCGCTGATGGCTTTATGGCAGGTTCTCCAGGCTACAAAGTCGGAGAGCAACTAAATGCGATGTCTGCGTTTCAAAATACGCTAGCTCCGCCTGCAACACCGATCAGCGATACCGATACGCTAAAGCGAGGCGCAAAGATTTTTCAGCAAGCGAACTGTACGAGTTGTCACATCGGACGATATTTTACCAATCATGCCGTGATTGCAGAAGATGAGATCAAAGCTCAGCCTTCTCGCGCTGTCGCTTTGTCAAAGTTCCCACGAATTTTTGGTGAACCTCAAACTTATGCGCCCAATACCCCTGTGCCTTTACCCGTTGATCCACCCATTCTAACTGTGCCTGTAGAGACTGCACCGCTCGAAACTCGCAGAGCAGCTTATGCGATCGATCCTCCAACAGGCGGCTACAAAGTGACGAGCTTAGTTGGTTTAGCAGTGAGCGCGCCTTATTTACACGATGGCGGAGTTGCAGCAAGTTCGACTGCGATCGCGCCGCAAAGCGATGGAACTTATACCGTTGTTAAACCCGATGAAATGGGGCTTGCGGGCACTTGGATGCGGCGAATTGCACCTGATCCAGCGGCAAGTTTGCGCGTGTTAATTGATCGCAATCTTAGAACGATCGCGGTTGATGCTAATCGTGCCAATCCCGATCTGCAACTCAGCAATAGTGATGGAAGTGGTCATGCGTATTGGGTGGATCAAACTGCTGGGTTTAGCGCTCAAGATCAAACAGATTTGATTCAATTTCTGTTATCGATCGATGACTCCCCCGCAGTTATCGTAACTGACTGACACGATCGCAGTTGCCAAAAAAAGGTGGCGCAAACCTTCGTTACGCCACCCGCTAACCTTCACCTACAAACCTAAATCGCGCTTATGCCGAGATCATTTCTCGAAGTTCTGCTTCTAAAGCACGCAATAACCGTTCGTCACCCCGCTCTTTTGCTGCCTGCATTCGACGAGTTACATTGCGATGAATCGTAACGCGATGAGCATCCGCAACCGAGTGCGATCGCCGAATAAAACTAGACCGTCGCGACTTTACGGGTGTTTCCGATCGCGTTGCCGTTAAGTCCGCTCGTGGAATGTTCATCTGAGCGATCGTTTGGGAAGTCCGACCTTTGGAAGAAAGCCGTTCGAGCATTTCTGCTTCAGTGACTTCTAAGCTCGGAGGAGAATAACTGTAGGATTGAGCAAAACGGGAGTGACGCATAAGAGGATCTAAAGTCTACTTGCCTAAGTTTGCCCTTTAGCAGGTGAACGATCTGAATATATTCTGTATCTTATGCGACAGTTTGAAAATAGAAAATGCGACTTAAGGCGTATTTAAAGCCTAAGTCTTTCGTTTAAGCAAATTTCAATAGGCTGATCTCAGTAGAGCGATCGCTCTACTGAGATCGCTTGAATTAATCAATATTGATCGAAGTCGGAGCCGAACCAGGAGCAGTGTAGCTACTGATCGAAGCCTTGCGAAAATCAGCGTAAAGTCGATCGCGCCAGTTAAAGAACGGCTCGAAAATGCTCACATCCGCAATTCCAGCAATGCCCTTACCCTTAAGCGATTCTGGAATATCCAAATATCCACCCGTCGGGAATTTAACATACATCGACAATCCAGCAACTGCAAAATCTGCCAGAGTTGGCGTATCACCAACTAAGTAAGGCTGATCGAGCAAAATAAACGAAAGCGCAGTTAAACTGCGTTTTAAGGCATCCGTTGCTTCTTTCACCGCATCAGGTCCCATCCCAACACCAGACCCTAATACACCCAGAAAATCGCCCGGAATCGCACCGACTAAGTTCTTGACAATATCAGGGGTCGAAGGCGGTAAAACTGCTGTGCGAAAGCTTTGATTCTGCGAAATCGAACCAATTAAACCTTTACGCGCATTGATACCAAAAGATTCATCCGCCCATTGTTCTAACAGCAAAACCTGTCCTTTCAGCTTTGGCTCAGAGGGAATAATCGGGTTTTCTGGATATTTACGATCGAGATATTCCGCGATCGCGGTTGAGTCTGCAATGATTTCGCTGCCGTCTTTTAGTACAGGAACTTTGCGCTGTCCTGACAGTTGAAAGAGTTCGATCTGCCCAATTCCGGGTGTCACTTCAATTTTGCGATACGGCAATCCTTTGTAGTCCAGAATCAATCGCACTTTTTCTACATAGTGCGACATCTCAAATTGATATAACTCAAGCATAAAAATCTCCTAAGAAAGCAGCGCAATCTAACCACTCTCTAACATAAAACTAAATTCTCAGAACGAACATCCGAATGAGCGTAGGGATATCCGTCTTTATGCGATCTGAGCTTGACGCATTCGGCTTAAAAAGGTGGTTAAGCGATCGCTTTTCGGCTGCGTCAAAACTTCGCGCGCGATTCCTTCTTCGACCACGCGACCTTGATCGAGAAACATCACCCGATTCGCGACTTCCCGCGCAAACTGAATTTCATGCGTCACGACTACCATTGTCATGCCGCGTTCTGCTAATCGGTGCATCACAGATAAGACTTCGCCTACTAGCTCTGGATCTAAAGCGCTGGTCGGTTCATCGAACAGCATTGCTTGAGGTTCCATACAGAGGCTTCTTGCGATCGCGACTCGCTGCCGTTGTCCCCCAGAAAGCTGTTCAGGATAGACATCAATTTTGTCACCGAGTCCAACTTCTTGTAGGTAATACCGCGCCCGTTCTGCGCTTTCTTGCCGTGACAGCTTGAGAACTTGCTGGGGAGCTAAGGTTAAATTGTCTAAAACGCTTAAATGCGGAAACAGATTGAACTGCTGAAAAACCATGCCGATTCTTGAGCGGACTTGTTTCAGTTCATGGTTTGAGAGATTCGATCGAGAAATTTCCAAATCATTGATTACAATGCGTCCGCGATCGATCACTTCCAGCCGATTCAAACAGCGCAGTAGAGTACTTTTGCCGCAGCCAGAAGATCCAATGATCGATAGCACTTCACCCGCAGCCACATAGCCACTAATCCCTTTGAGGACTTGCAGCGAACCAAAACTTTTCTCAACTTGCTCGAACTGAATCGCGTATTTCATGGAATCTAAAATATCCGCATTTCGCATTCGAGACATGACACTTCAGACAGAGTTATAACGATCGAAACTCACTCATTAATAAAACATTATTGAAACTGAACCTTATGTTTAAGCTCAAATGGCGATCGATTTGGCTGGCTCTGTTTTGTACGCTGCTAATTGTTTTGAGTCCAATTCGGGCACTGAGTCAGTCTACACTCACGGTTGCAGTTGAGCCTGTTTATGCTCCGTTTGAATTTCGCAGTCAATCCGGAGAACTTCAGGGATTTGATATCGATATCATTCGCGCCATTGGTAAATCTGCGGGATTTGGCGTAAATTTTCAAAGCATTACGTTTGATGGCATCATTCCGGCACTGCAAGCGGGAACAGTCGATGCGGCAGTCGGAGCCATTACGATTACCCCTGCACGATCGCAAGTCGTTTCATTTTCTCGCCCATATTTCAAAGCGGGATTAGCGATCGCCACTCGTGCAGATACACAAAATATTAACTCATTGGATGATTTGAAAGGAAAATCGATCGCCGTTCAAATCGGAACCACAGGTGCTCAAGCGGCTGGGAAAGTTCCTGGCGCTCAGGTCCGCACCTTTAACGAAGCGGTGCTTGCCCTTCAAGAATTGAGTAATGGAAATGTTGCTGGAGTGGTGGGTGATGCTCCGAATTTACAATATGCTCTAAAAACTGGAGGCTTGAAAAATCTTCGAGTCAGCACTCAACTTCTAACCTCGGAGTACTACGGCATTCCCACTCAGAAAGGCTCACCGAACTTGGCGCGAATCAATCAAGGACTCGGCACGATTCTCAACAATGGAACCTACGCCCAAATTTATCGAAAATGGTTTAATGCTGAGCCGCCCCAACTGCCCGAAACGATTGCAAGCACCGAGCAAGAAGCTCGACAAAGTTGGCTAACCGTGATTCAAAACGCACTTCCAGCCTTACTTGCTGGGGCTTTGATTACAATTCAACTTGCAGCCATTTCCGTTGTCATTGGAACAGTCCTTGGCTCACTAATCGGCGTTGTTCGACTGTCAAAAACTCCCTTGCTTCGCTGGCTAGCGAGAGCCTACATTGACTTCTTTCGAGGAACACCGCTACTCGTTCAGATTTTCATGATCTACTTCGGGATTCCCGCCGTGATCAAAGAACTCGGACTCGAATTCACCTTCGATCGCTTTGTTGCTGCCGTGGTTGCTTTGAGCCTCAATAGTGCGGCTTACATTGCCGAAATTGTGCGCGCGGGCATTTCATCGATCGACCTTGGACAAACCGAAGCGGCTGAATCTCTCGGTTTAGATCCCCGTCAAACGCTGCGATACATCATCTTTCCGCAAGCTCTCCGCCGGATGTTACCGCCACTCGGTAATGAATTCATCACGCTGCTCAAAGATACCAGCTTGGTTGCGGTGATTGGATTTGAAGAACTCTTTCGACGCGGGCAATTGATTGTCGCGGCAAACTATCGCCCGTTTGAACTGTATGCGATCGTGGCTTTAATTTACCTTGCACTAACGCTGCTTTCGTCTCAAGGCTTTAGCTACTTAGAGCGCCGCATGAATCCGACTCAGCCAGTGCGAACCGTGAAAAAACGCGATCGAGCGTTAGCACAACGGTAAACTAAAAAGTGCCCGAAGTCGCTTGTCTGCAAACTGGATGATTCTTGCCCTTGAAATACGAAGCTACACTAAAACCAAAAGCAATCAAAGATCTAGAAAAACTACCATCCGACGCACAGGCTCGAATTCTTGAAAAAATAGAACTCATGCAAGACGATCTACAAGGCGATGTCAAACGGTTAACAAATTTCACTCCAGAGTATCGTCTTAGAGTCGGTGACTACCGCATTCTGTTTGAAATTGAAGCAGAAGCGATCGTCATTTATCGAATCAAACATCGTAGTAAAGCCTATTACTAGAGAAGAAATCATGATTCAGCTTAATCCCGAATTTCTAAAGAAAAACGGCAAGCCAGAGTTCGTCGTACTACCTTACGAAGAATTTCTGCTGTTACAAGAATTCCTCGCGGACTTTGAAGATTTGCAAGATTTGAGACAGGCAAAAATGGATGAGAAAGATAAACCGAGCGTCTCTTTAGCTGAAGCAAAGAAGCTATTGAACTTGTAGGTAAATGGAAAGCCTGATCGAATCTGCTCTCGATCAACCAGCCCAAATCTGTAAACTGAAGAAAATAAGCGTTGGAGTCGAAATATGGTGCGACTGCGGATTTGGCAATGGATCGTGTTGGCACTTCCGATCGCGCTTGTGGTCGGTTTCTTGCTCGTGGCGGCAGGGTTGCAAATTCACGAATGGCGAATTAACTGGATTTGGGCGATCGTTGGGCTTGTGTTTGTCGGTTGGCGATGGTTACTCGTTAAATGGACACAGCCCGCCTTAAAGCAAGTCGAAGCGATCGTTGCTGAACTGTCAGAAGAATCAACAGAGTTAACCGATTCCCCTGCAACCGAAATTACTCGAACCGTTGAAGCCGAAGTTCGGAAGATTCTAACCGAAGCACAATCCGATCCGCCTTTGTGGGAGGACTGGAACACATTTTGGCAGCGATGCTTGAGTATGATTCGAGCGATCGCATCGGTGTACTATCCCGAAACGAAAAAGCCACTGTTAAATATCTATGTTCCACAAGCTTATTCATTGTTGCGGGGCACAGTAGACGACTTAGATCAATGGATGCGGCAACTGTCTCCAGTTCTAAATCAAGTCACGATTGGGCAAGCAGTTCAAGCCTACGAGGTTTATCAAAAAATCGAACCTTCTGCGCGGAAGGTACTGAAAGCTTGGAGTTGGGCACAGTGGCTACTCAATCCCGCTGTTGCCGTCACCAAAACTGTCACTCAGCGCAGCGGCAATCAAGCTACACAGGAACTCCTCGGTAATCTCAGCCAGCTTTTACGAGAAGCCGCACTGCGAAACTTAGCTCGACAAGCGATCGCACTTTACAGCGGCACAACTCCGCCTGCTTTAACAACGATCGAACCTGCAAAACCTCAGTTTCAAACCCTGAGAGAAATCATTGCTCAAGCGAATCCAACCGATGTAGTTGAACAAAAACCTGTGAGTTTATTGTTAGTCGGTCGCACCGGAGCTGGAAAAAGCAGCGTGATTAATACCTTGTTTGTCGAAGCACAAGCGCAGGTTGATGCACTGCCTTCGACCGATCGCATTCAAGACTATCGCTGGGAGACGGAAACCGGAGAAACGCTAACGCTTTGGGATACTCCCGGATACGAGCAAGTTGAACATCCGGAATTGCGCGATCGAGTTTTAGAATACGCTGCTAACACTGATTTGGTCTTAATGATTACACCTGCACTCGATCCGGCATTGCAGATGGATTTAGACTTTTTGAACGAACTAAAATCGCTTTCACTACCGACCATTGCAGTCGTAACTCAAGTCGATCGCTTACGTCCGATTCGCGAATGGACTCCGCCGTACAACTGGCAGTTTGGCAATCGACCAAAAGAAGTTTCGATTCGGGAAGCGGTTGCTTATCGTCAAGAAGTGCTTGGAGAAGTTTGCTCGTATGTATTGCCGATCGTCACGGTTGGCAACAATCGAGAAGCTTGGGGAATTGATGCGTTATCAATGTCGATTCTGAACACGATCGATCCGGCAAAACAAGCTCGATTAGCGCGATTTATGCGAAACATTGACGCGCGCACAACTACGGCTGCAAAAATTATCGATCGCTATACGTTCCAAATGGCAACCACGCAAGGATTGACTACATTCCTCAAAAGTCCAATTTTGCGATTTATCTCGACGATCGCTACAGGTTCACCCACCCTTGCATTTCTCTTAGCAGAACGGATTCCGATCGAACAACTCCCGATCGTGATTGGTAAGCTACAAATGGCGTACGACCTCTACACACTGCTTCAGCCTAAAACTCCGTTAGATCTAAAATCGCTCTGGAATTTAGTGATTGATAACGCATCAACTCCCGATCGAGTCGCTTGGGCGTTTGGTCATGCGCTAACTGAATATTGGACGCAAAACTTATCGATCGAGCAACTCGAAGCCCGTTATCAACATTATCTCAGTCAATGATCTTGAATGGTTTAAGACTGAAGCATATTCTATTGCAATTCGTATGTTTTTTACGCAACCAAAGCGTTAAATTTAACGGTTTCAAGTCACCAAAGCTTAATCTAGTTTTAAATCCAATTTAACCTTGAGCAATGCGAGTTTGTTTATTGTATTGAAGGGTTTGGTTTATCAGCCGACCGATACAAACATTCAATTGCTCTCGATCGCTGAACTAAACCGCTGTTACTTGGTTTTGTATGCGATCTTCTGGATCACCCTCGACATCTAGCTTCTATCAAGCCACTATTCTGATTATTGATGATGAAGCCATTATTCTCGAATCTCTCACTTCAGCCTTGACCCAAGAAGGATATCAAGTCATCACCGCCAGCGATGGACGGCAAGGACTTGATATCTTTCAATCCCGACCGCCTGAAGAGCCACCGATCGATCTTGTCATTCTTGATTTAATGTTACCTCGGTTGAGCGGGCTTGATTTCTGTCGAGTCTTACGTCAACAAGGAAACGCCGTTCCGATTTTGATTCTGAGTGCGCGTGGGAGTGAAACCGATATTGTAGTGGGTCTGGAAGTGGGCGCAGATGACTATCTGAGGAAGCCATTCGGACTGAGAGAATTGATTGCGCGCTGTCGGGCACTATTGCGTCGTCGATCGCAGGAACTACCCGAAGCCCAGCCGATTTTACAATATCAAGACATTACGCTGTATTTGCAGGAGTATCGAGTGATCGTGCGCGGACAAGAAATCAATCTATCACCGAAAGAGTTCTCGCTGCTGGAATTGTTTATGAACAATCCGCGTCGAGTTTATTCACGCGAACAGTTGTTAGAGCAAATTTGGGGAATGAGCTATCTAGGCGACTCTAAAAC
>CAXTDB010000121.1:0-12830 GCA_964242045.1 uncultured Leptolyngbya sp.
TCACACCAAATCCACCCTGACCGATTTCTTGTTGCAGGGTGTATTTGCCGTTTGAAAGCGTTTTACCGATGAGAGAATCCATGCCTATGATTGAACTGCGTTTCGGGGAAGAGTGCATCGGATTTGTGTGACAGTTTCATCTGATCCGATCGGCATCTTCACGAATTCTAACCGACCGTTCATCAACTCCATCAAGCTTTGATTCAACAATAAGCTAAATCCCAACGAGGGCGGTTCTAAATCGGGTGGCGCTTCTACTTGAAGTAAGTCGATCGCTTCTCGCCAAACCTCGATCGGGCGTTCATCTTCTAGATCGAGATAGATAAAATTCGGATCAGCCTGTGCGGAAAGTTTCAGCGTTCCTTCCTGCATCGTGGCGATCGCGCTACTAATCAAACTCGTTAAAACTTGCTCGATCGATTTACGATCGACAACCATATCGAGATCCGGTTCTGGCAATACAATCTGAAATCTTAAACTGCGGTTTTCCGCTAATAGATGTGTCAAAGAAAACACATTGTCAAACACATCAGAAACGGATACAGACTGCAATGCTAATTTACCTGTACCGTATTCAACTTTGGAAACATAAATTACTTCATCGAGCAGCTTCACCAGTTTTAATGCAGACTCATTCGCTTGGGCAATAAATTCGCGTTCTTCTTCCGGTGATTCACACAAGTCCGCAAGAATAAGCTGATGTGCGCCGATCATTCCGTTTAACGGCGATCGCAATTCGTGCGAAGTCCGCGCCAAAAATCCTGCTTTGAATTGAGCTTGTTCGAGTAGCGATCGGTACGTCAATTCAAGCGACTGATTCGGTTTCGGAGCTTTTCGTGCCAACCATCCCCCGATAAAACCGATACCCAATCCTGTCATCAAATCCAATAAATTCATGCCTGCCACCGCTAACCACGTTTATGAGTTTAGCGGTGGCAGTGAGTTTCTAGGCAGTTTTGCCGACGACCCCCTCGACCAGCCAGTTCATCGATTCAAGCTCGATCGCCGTTGCTCCGTAATCTTTACCGTCTGGAACTACGGTTTTTCCGGTGTTGTCCTTTAGTCCGCCTTTGTAGACCACGAGCGTTCCCGTCTGCATTTTTGCAATGGCTGCATTTGCATCCTTTTTCGCTGTCTCCGAAACCGCAGAACCGAACGGCGAAATTTTCACGAATCCATCCTTGTATCCGCCTCTGAGCAAATGCGGAATACCCCCATTCATCAAGGTCTTGCCTTCTTGAATCATTTTGGCGTAGTCGGTATACACCTTCGTCCAGTCCCACTCTGCTCCCGTTAAATAGCCTTTCGGTGCGAGCGATGCCTGATTCGCGTGATAGCCAGACGTAAACACGCCCCGCTTTTCTGCGGTTTCCATCACCACTTTGGGACTATCCACATGGCAGGTAATCACATCCGCGCCTTGATCGATCAGACTGTTCGTGGCTTCTGCTTCTTTCACCGGAAGCGACCAGTCCCCGGTGAAAATCACCTGCGTTGTGATGGTCGGCTTAACGCTGCGCGCGCCCAACGTGAAGCTGTTGATGTTACGCAGCACTTGCGGAATCGGTTTTGCTGCAACGAAGCCGAGTTTACCGGATTTGCTCATGTGTCCAGCAACCACGCCTGCAACGTACTGAGCTTCGTCGATGTACCCAAAGTAGCTGCCGACGTTTTTAGGATGTTTTGCGGCATCATACATCGCGCCGCAGTGAAAGAACTGAACATCTGGATAGTCTTTCGCTACTTTGAGAATGTGTGGATCAAAATAGCCGAATGAGGTTGGAAACAAAACCGTTGCTTTATCTTGCTCGATCATGTTTCGCATCGCTTCCTGGACTTCGGTCGTTTCAGGAACGCTAGCTTGGTCAACGGTTTTGACATTCAGACTTTTCAAGCCTTCTTTGCCTAAAAAATGCGCTTGGTTATAGCCAAAATCATCTTTTGGTCCCACGTAAATGAATCCCATGACAAGCTCTTTTGCGGTTGCAGAACTTGCGACTGGACTCGCTCCTGGAGTTGTGCTTGCAGTATTGCTGGCAGGCGTACATCCTGTCCAGAGTTTCGAGGTCGCGCCAAAGGCTCCGGTTGCTAAAAGTCCCCGAATAATCTGACGACGGGAAACTCGTGAACTGCGCTGATCATTCTTACTCATCGCTTGTCCCTGTTTTGGATACTGACTAAATGCGATCGATTGAAGTCTGTTTCTTCCGATCGATTTGTATTGTCTATCACAATCCCGATTTTAGAACCGTAATTAGCTCGATCGAGTCCGATACCGCCCCAAATACGCCCCCCTGCATTTTGATCATTTTGATGGCTGCTAAATAGTTTCCATAATCCGTTGCCCCAGTGCAATCTGACAGCAGCAAACATTCATAACCGCGATCGTTGGCATCTCTCATCGTAGTATGCACACAGACATCGGTTGTAATTCCCGTTAAAATCAAATTCTGAATTCCTTTACGGTGCAAAATCAGATCCAAATCTGTTGCATAAAACGATCCTTTTCCCGGTTTGTCGATGACGACTTCTCCGGGCAGCGGTGCAAGTTCAGGAATGATTTCCCATCCTGGCTCACCGCGCACGAGAATGCGCCCGCAAGGACCTGGATCGCCAATTCCCGCGCCGATTTGCTGCGATCGCCATCGTTTATTTTCTGGCAAGTCTGATAAGTCAGGGCGATGTCCTTCGCGGGTGTGCAGAATCGTGTAGTTGAGCGATCGCATCACGGCTAAAAGATTTCGGATTGGCTCGATCGGTGCGCGCGTCAAAGATAAGTCATAGCCCATCTTGTCTACATATCCATCTTTGCCGCAAAAATCCGTTTGCATATCAATCACGATCAGCGCTGTGTTTTCAGGACGCAGATCGCCATTGAATGGATAAGGATACGGATCAGCTTTCACAAACATTGCTTAGCCTCCATTAACTTGCATCATCCAGCTTAAATCGGTGTATTAAGTGCGATCGAGAAGCAACCGTTTAATATCCTGCCGCAACGCCTTCGCCACGTGGATCAGCCGCACCCTCGATAGAGTTATCGGGCAGCACGACAATACCATTCGCATTTCCCCATTTTCCCCGTTGTTGAATCCGATGTCCTCGGCTTTGCAATTCTGCGATCGTCAACGGATCAAGTCCCCATTGCTCGACCATGACCTGATTTGGTTGCCATTGATGATGAATCCGAGAAGCCGCGATCGCTCTACGGATATCCATGTCGTACACCATCACGTTCAAGATTGTTTGCAAAACTGTTGTAATAATCGTACTGCCACCGGGCGCGCCGACTGTCATTCGGAGCTTGCCGTTTTCGGTAATGATCGTTGGAGTCATGCTAGAAAGCGGAACTTTTCGAGGTGCGATCGCATTTGCTTGACCCCCGACTAATCCAAACGCATTCGGCGTATTTGGCGCGATCGCAAAATCATCCATTTCATTGTTCAATACAATTCCGGTTCCTTTCGCAACAACGCCTGCACCGAATCCAAGATTGATCGTAAATGTGAGACTGACTGCATTGCGATCGCGATCCACAACCGTTAAATGACTCGTTTCTGTCGATTCGCGCGAAAGTTTTTGTAAGATCGCTGGATCGCCCGGTTTAACTTGCGTTGCCGCTTTTTTTGGATCGATTTCTCGTCGTCGAATTCGGGCATATTCAGGACTAATCAAAGCCGCAACCGGAACTTTAACAAAGTCTGGATCACCGAGATAAGTAGCACGATCGGCGTAAGCGATTCGCATCGATTCGATCAGTAGATGCAAGGCATCGGGATTGTGCCAGCCCATCGATTTAAGATCAGTGTCGCCAATCAGATTGAGAATCTGAATCAAATGCACACCCCCAGAGGAAGGAGGCGGCATCGAGCAAACGCGCGCCTGTCGAAAGGTTCCGCACACCGGAGCGCGCCAGGTTGGACGATATTGTTTGAGATCTTCGCTCGTAATCAAACCGTTATTCGCGCGCATATCTTGAGCGATCGCGCTAGCAATTTTGCCTTGATAAAAACTGTTTGGATCACGCGCGATCGCGCTCAATGTCGCTGCTAACTCTGGCTGTTTGAGAATTTCACCCGGCTGATAAGGTTTGCCATCGTGGGTAAAAATTCTGCGGGCTTCAGCATTTTGAAATTTCCGCACTTGAGTTGCTTCTGTAAATCGATGACTGACCGGAAATCCAGATTCAGCTAATGCGATCGCGGGTGTAACCACAGTTTTCCAAGGCAACTTCCCATATCGCTGATGCGCTTGATAAAGTCCTGCGATCGTTCCCGGTGTCGCAACCGCTAGATATCCATCTGTACTTGCATTCGGGCGAACTTTTCCCTGAGCATCCAAATACATATTCTGAGTCGCTTTGATTGGCGCGCGCTCCCGAAAATCTAGCGCTTTCATGTCATTGTTCTGCGCCTGATAGATCAACATAAATCCACCGCCCCCGATCCCTGCTGAAAACGGCTCTACGACCGAAATTGCTAACGTGGTGGCAACAGCAGCATCGATCGCGTTTCCTCCTTGCTTGAGCATCTCTAGCCCAACCTGTGATGCTAACGGATGCGCCGATGTCACCATGCCTTGATTTGTACGATCGAGCGGAAACGTTTGCGGTTTCGCGATCGGAACTTGCATCACCGCGACAACAGTGACGGCAACCAGACTCGAAGAGAAAAACTGTTTGATCATACAGGCTCAAGCGTACTTAGGTTCAAATCGATATCGCACAACAATTGCACTTCAAGATTTTTGCATCAATTGGGAAACTCTGAACTACACTGAAATCGCAGATTTTCCCTTAATGGCTTTCAATCGAGGAGTCTACCCCCATGCGTCACGATCGATCCGCCAACACCCCCAGCCCCAAACTTCAACAAGCGCTAAGCTGTTTAGATTTGCGGCTCGAAGATGAACTAACGCGCTATCGTCGGCAGCGCGCGGGATTGAGTGTTGCCCCGATCGTGTTGCGTCCCAAGCAGCCGCCGAAAAAATCCCTCGATCCGGTGGCGATCGCCCCGACTTCTGAACCCGCCCCGTCTGAAGCGCCGCCAAAAGCAATTTCATTTGATCTCGGTGCATCTGCAATTCGCGAGAATCCGCCTCAGAGCGACGACAGCGCCATGATTCCTTACGAGCCAGAAACCGCAGGCGCAGCCTTGTTTGAATTGGCAGGTGAAGATCAAGCGCCGCCCGATGACTACCTCGAATCTTCTGAACATCTGCTCAAAAGCTTAAAGCGCGAAGAAGCAAAAGTCGAAGTCGAACGCGGATTTTTGCAAAGTTTGTCGACTCCGTTTGGCATTGGCTCGATGTTGACGCTGCTGCTTTCTAGCGCCATGTTGGGCTATGTGATTATGAATCCTTCGATCTTAAATGGATTTGCTCAACGAACCGCACAGCCCGAAACGTCCGAAGCTCCAGCATCCGAGCAGGCATCCGGAGACATTCCAAACTCGCCCCCGCTTGATCGCGATGAATTTTCCGAATTAGGGTTAGACACGCTTTCTGTGCTGCGAACCAAGCCCGCGCCCGTTGCGATCGCGCCGTCTCCGAGTCCGACTCCATCGCCCGCTGCACCGAGCGCGATCGTTGCGCCTGCTCCCTCGATCGCGCCTGCAACCAGTTCCTCGGTGCTTTTACCCGCCGTTTCTGTACCGCAGACCACAACGCCTGCGCTTTCGGTTAATCCTCAAGGTCCGCAATATAAGATCGAAATTCCGTTTACTGGGGATCAATCTTTAGCGGCAGCGCGGCAAGTTGTGCCCGATGCTTTTGTTCGCTCCGACGGCAAGATTCAGCTTGCGGCAACTTTAACGGCAAGAGACGCACAAAAGAAAGCGCAGCAATTGAAAAATCGTGGACTTGCCGCAGAAGTTCGACAGCGTTGATCAAGACGATCGGTAGACGAACCGATTCCGTCTCGTGCGGTAGGATTTAGGGAAGTGAAAAAGAGGCAGTGCGCTTTATTCTTCCTGGGAGTTGCTGATATGGGACTGTTTGACCGAATCTGGCGGACTATTCGTGCAAATCTGAATCATCTGATCGGACAGATGGAAGATCCAGAGAAAATTCTGGAACAAACTGTTTTGGATATGCAGGATGATTTGATTCGGCTTCGTCAAGCAGTGGCGCAAGCGATCGCGACACAAAAACGCACCGAACGTCAAGCGGCTCAAGCGAGATCGAGTGCCGAAGAATGGTATCGCCGCGCTCAGTTAGCCCTCTCAAAAGGCGATGAGAATTTGGCGCGAGAAGCCCTCGCCCGACGCAAAAGCTATGTCGAAACTGCGAACGCGATGGAAGCTCAACTGAGTCAGCAAGGGTCTGTAGTGACGCAACTGAAGCAAAACATGATGAAGCTTGAAGGCAAAATTGCTGAAGCGAAGACCAAAAAAGATATGTACATTGCGCGGGCACGATCAGCGAAAGCTTCCGAGCAACTGAATGAAATGCTCAACCGTGTGGGAACCGGAAGCGCCATGAGTGCGTTTGAGCGGATGGAAGATAAAGTATTGCAGCTTGAAGCGCGATCGGAGGCGATCGCAGAATTAGGCAGCGATGATCTCGAAAAGCGGTTTGAAGCGTTAGGGCAAGGCGACGATCTCGATGCAGAATTAGCAGCGATGAAAGATCAAATCAGTGGAAAATTACCTGCTGCAAACCCGCCGATCGATCCGGAGCTAGAAAAACTGCGATCGGAAATTCGCGGCTCTTAGATTACTCTAGCTCCGCTTAGGTGCGCCATCGAACGCCCGCGCGATCGCATTCCAAGCTAATTTAGGACGCAAATCCTCACCGTAGGGCATCGCGCGCACAGGCTTACCATCACTGCGAGGCGTATAATTGGCAAGCCAGGTATAGCGATCGCTAAGCCCCCAGGTTAACACTGCAATCACCGCAGGTTCATCGAGTACCACAGAGAGAAATTCTTCATACGCATGAGCGACCGCACGATCGCGGACTGCGAGATCTGCGGGAAGATGTTGATCGCTAACATCGAGTTCTGTGATCAAAATTTTGAGACCCATGCTGGCAATATCGCTGAGAAACTGCCTTAATTTTTTGGCGTTGAATCGCGTTTCTGCGCCATTCAGATGCGCCTGAATTCCTACTGCCTGAACCGGAATTTTGCGCGATTTGAGCGATTGCAGCAGGTCTAGGACTGCCGATCGCGTCCTGTTGTCTTCGGGTCTGTCGTATTCGAGCGTGTTGTCGTTATAAACGAGTAAAGCCTTAGGATCGGCAGCGGCAGCCGCTTGAAAAGCAATATCAATGTAGTACTTGTCGAGCAGCGCTAGCCACGGCGAAGTTTGTAGTCCATCCGTACGAGGGCTTGGGATGCCTGCGATCGCTTCGTTCACTACATCCCAAGAATGAATTCGTCCTGCGTAGTGTTTGACGACCGTGCTGATGTGGTTTGTCAAAACTTTCTCAGCGTTCTGAGGAGTGACATCCTTTAACCACTCTGGATTTGACTGATTCCAAGCTAGCGTATGCCCCCGAAACAGCATTCCGTTCTGCTTGGCAAATTGAGCCAGCCAATCGCTTTGGGTAAAGTCAAAGCGATCGGGTGCAGGACGCAGCCCCGCCCATTTCAGCTCATTTTCGGGCACTAAGATGCCACAGGTTCGAGCAAAGAGCTTAGCATAGTCCGAATTCTGAGTCAGCGTTGAATAACTTCCCGCTGCGCCATAAATGATTCCTTTGGCAGCCGCTCGCTGTTTCAACTGCATCTGTCCGCTTACCGGAAAATCCTTCGGCAGTGCGCTCAAGGTCTGACTGGATAGCTTACCTCCAGCACAGCCTGCACTTGCAAACGCACCTAATCCGATTTGTAGTGTTCGTCGTCTAGAAAGTGTCATGGTCTGTCTCCTGAGTATCAAATGACAATCAGATGCTCTTGCGGCTAACTCTCTCGATCGTCGGTTAACAAGCCTGAGAGGACGAACTCGTTAACTGACCTTTTGCAACTAAACCGATCGCGAAACTAAATTTACACCCGGTTATAGTCTTTCCAGTATTGAATCAATTTCTGGTCTGGTTCCTGGAACAAGTTCCATCGGCTAGAAGCCATCAGCTTTTGGTACTTTCTTGGAGAAGTGACCCGTAGTGCAGCAGCAGTAAGCCGCAAAGAAAGCGCCCGGAGTCCACTTTTTTGCAAGAATTTAGCAGCGACTTCGTTGCGATTAATTGCAGTATCAATCAAGAGCAGTGGAAAACGAGTAGAAGCTACATAGCTCCAAAACTCTAATCTCTTTCCAGGTGAGGCAAAGAACTCGGTATCGTGAATGTGAGTGTGCCGCTCTGCAGGAGCAGGCTTTTCAGTGTAATAGTAGAAATTGATCGCTTTACGGATCATGCCGGGTGGCATGTTCACGTCAGAGATGCTGTGGAAAGCGTGCCGCGTGTTCTCAAACACAATACAGCGATTGAACAACGGCGGAAGATTGATGTTGGTTGTGATTTTTTGATCCCACAGATTGAGTTCGCCGCCGTACCCAGGTTGCCAACCGACATTAAAGTAAACCAGCAGCGTCAAACGGCGATAAAAGTGAGTGTTTAGATGACGATTGCGATCGCGGTGGATTTTGTGGACTCCTCCCTTTTTCGCCGCCAGCAATCCTGCTCCTTGATACTCTGGATCGCAATATAGAGCCTGTTCGACTCCAAACACTTCGCCGAGTTGCGCTCTGAACTCCGCTGATTCAAGCAGCTTGAACATGCGCTTGAGACCAGAGCGATTGGCGATCGTGGCATCGTGGGGATTGGTGTGCCATCCATCCAACAAGCCGTAATCGGGAGAGTGTCGCGGCATTTCTTCGAGCTTGGGAAATTCTCGCTCGACTTGCTGAGCTAAATCAGCATCTAAAAAGTTGTCGATGATGATGTAGGGAAAAGGATCGCGAATGACTTTGACTGTGTTTAAAGTTTGCAAAGATGGCATGGGAACCTCGTAAAAAAACGGTACAAAGCCGTAAATCAGCTGTTTCAGAAATAAAGTGAATGAATCGTTGCAGGGTTAAACCCTCGAATCGACAGGACTACAGCTTGATAGCACCAAGGCGCTTCTTGAAAGACTCCAGCAAGATGCGGGACAAGAACAAGGGATTTCCTAAGATGTAGCGCTGCCAAAGTTGACTGGGTTTGGTGATCAGTCGGGTTAACCATTCAAATCCCAAGTCAGTTAACCAGCGTGGGCCGCGATAAACCGCTCCGGTGTAAAAATCAAGGCAAGCTCCGAGCGGCAGAAAAACGCGAGTATCGATACGATCGTAGTAATCCACAATCCAGCGTTCTTGCAGCGGCATTCCAAACCCGACGTACAGTACATCAGGCTTGAAACGGTTAATCTGCTCGATTACCGCATCGTTTTCGGCTCCTGTTTTGGCAAAATAGCCGTGATGCCCTTGAATTTTAAGATTCGGTGCGATCGCGCTCAGCTTGGCGATCGCTTGATCTGTTACACCCGGTTTACCTGCTAACAAAAACAGCGACACACCTTGTTGCTCACAAGCTTTTGCCAAAGACTCAATGTAATCAGGGCAAGTCATGCGATGACACGAGCAAACATCATAGCCGTTGAGCTTCGCGCCGATCAACACGCCAAACCCATCGCAAAAGACGAGATCTGCATGATTGATAAAGCGACGATACCAAGGCATTGAGCAGGCAAAGTTCATGCCGCGCACGTTGACATTCGCAATGACTGTCTTGTCACTCTGCTGAGCAGACTGAACAATTGATTCAATTAAATCATCAACTGTGAGCTTGTGGAACCTTGTGTTTAAGAGAAAAATCTCCTCGAATCGTTTGTCGCGTGAAGTTACAGGATTCATGTTCTATGCGAGTTGCTGAGTTGCGGATAGTTCGAGGTCGGATTCGCAAATACGCGATTATCACGAGAACTGGCATCATACAAAGACTGGAAAATTTGGCTTGCAAACTGCTCAGCCGTATTGCGATCGGCGAACTGTTTTTGCAGCGATCGATTGCATAACTCGCTGGGGATCTCCAGCAAATAGCGCATCATCGCTTCAGCAATCTCTTCGGGTGAGGTTGAATCAACCGCGAGTCCTAGCTGATAGTGTCGCGTTAGTTCTCCGATCACCCCAAAATCTGTTGCAAGAACAGGCTTTTGAGCCGCAGCAGCGCGGACTAAAATCGCACTCATGCCGATATGTCGCTGATACGGCACTAAGACTACATCAGAAATCTGAAAATAAGGATGAATCGCTTCATCGGAAACAAATCCGTACTGAGTCACAATCTGAATCGGCAGTGTTTCAGTTAATTGAGCGATGCGCGCATCTAGCTTTTGCCGTTCTCCAGCCGTGATCGTTCCTGAAAGTAAAAGCGTCATTCGCCGACACAATGCGGGGGGCAATGAGGCGATCGCATCTAAAATTTGACTTAGCCCTTTGCGATCGTTTTCTAATGCACCAAACATCAGAAAGACGCTGCGACCGGGTTCAATGCCGAGTTGAGTTCTGAGCTGCTCTGCCTCAGCATCACTGTGAGCGTAGCGCTGTACGGGATCAGGAAGATGAACCGCTTTGGTGCTGCCATACACTTGATTGATGTACTCAACCGCAAACTGATCAAGACAGAACAAGGTTTGCAGCTTTGACTGCGGTAAAAATCGAGCTAAACAGACGCGATCGCGCCACTGCCAAAATCCTTCTTTACCTTCAGGATTGTAGTTTGGGAACAGCGCATAGTGCAGCAATGGACGAAAGTAAATCGCACTCACCGGACAGGGAAACTTGATTCCTAGCGCCAACCGCAGCAGAATACTATCGAGGTACATCAAAAAGATGTGGGTTGTGCCGAGTGAGATAGCATACTTGCGTAACAAGCGCCATTCTTGAAACGCCCGCACGATCCGACCTCGAAACGAACTTGCTAAATCATCACTGCTGACCAATTTCGCTTGTTCAGCCTTGGTAATTGGCACAAACCGGACGCTAGGGCAGTCGTTTGCGAGACTGACAATATTGGCGTGCCGCTGCATAAAGGTCTGCGAAACTAGCACATCCAAATGACCAGGAAGGTCGTGCTGACACCAATATTTGACCAAATGCTGAATGTAGCCGGGATGGTGTCCACGCGCATCGAGATCGAACAGCATAAACCGATCTTGATCTCCGGGCTGCCTTGAACTTGTCATCGATCGCATCGCATACATTTCCGACATATAACTAAGCACCTCACTCTCGCAGCGTTGTAATTCAACTGATTAGACGTATCACTCGTGCAGTAGCAGTGACTACGCAAGCTTCAAAGCATGGCATTACTCGACTCCAAAAGCGTTAAACAGTTCGCTTCTGGAAGTGATACAGCAATCTGAGATGCTTAGATATTCCAAGCAGATTTGCTGGCTGTGTTCATGCCCGAACTAGATGCAACCCAAAATCTCGATAGAGCAGATAAGCAATCTTCTCAAGGATATTCTGCTCAAATTTGCATCAACCCAACTCATTATGGTCGTTGATGCGTAGCGTTTAACTGTCCGTCATCAGCTAGACTGGCACGCTCAGTCGCTCAACTTCTGCTGCAACCATTTCTTCAAAGATGTTCGTCAAACTGCGTGTGATTGTCCAATCAGGGAAATCCGCTTTCATTTTGCGTAGGTCAGAGATATAGCAAATGTGATCGCCGATCCGGTTTTGATCAACATAAACCCAGTTCACTTTCCGACCGCTGATCGACTCTACCCAGTCGAATGCTTCTAGCACTGAAACACTGTTGTCGCGTCCGCCCCCCAGGTTGTAAACTTCTCCAGGTTTGGGACTCCGACGGAATGCTTCAAATGCTTGAATCACGTCATAGCTGTGAATGTTGTCGCGAACTTGCTTGCCTTGATACCCAAAGACTTTGTAGGTTCCTCCAGTTAGTGCAACTTTTACTAAGTAGGACAAGAATCCGTGCAGTTCGACTCCTGAATGCGACGGTCCAGTTAAACAACCGCCCCGAAACACGCCAACTTTCATGCCAAAATATCGCCCGTACTCTTGCGCGACGACATCGGCTGCGGTCTTCGATGCTCCAAACAGTGAATGCAGAGTGCGATCGATGCGGCAGGTTTCAGCGACTCCGTGGAAGTCTTCAGCATTGGCATAGTCATACCGCTTTTCTAGTTCAACCCGTGGGATTTCGTTAGGCGAGTCTCCATACACCTTATTTGTACTCATGTGAATGAACACAGCATCCGGACAAAACTGGCGGGTGGCTTCGAGCAGATTCACGGTTCCGAGCGCATTGACTTCAAAGTCCAGCAGTGGAATTTGACAAGCTTTGTCGTGCGACGGCTGCGCGGCGCAGTGAATGATCAAATCAAAGGAATGGGCTTGAAACAGCTCAAACACGCGATCGCGATCGCGAATGTCAATGCTGTAATGCTCAAACTGAGCGGTATTGCTTTGCAGTCGCTTGAGATTCCAAAGCGTATCACCTTGAACCCCAAAGAACTTAGCTCTCATGTTGTTGTCGATTCCAACCACCTGATGTCCAGTGCGATCGTAATACTCTACTGCTTCCGAACCGATCAAGCCACTAGAGCCAGTAATCAATACTTTCATGTGAACAAATCTCGTCTTACTGTGACATTAATACGTAGGTGGAGTCTAGATAATTTCTTCAGTCTAAGGCAAGCGGTTTTTTGCAAGTTCATCTTTCCTTTAAGTAAAGTGAAACAGTATAATCAACCAAATTGCCTCTGTAGCAAAGAAGAATTTTTTCCGTGATATCGAAGCATCCAGAGACAAAAGCGAAAACCCGCTGCTTGAATTATTCGTTTTCTAGCCAGCAGCAGTGCTCTAATTTCGCGAGTGATG
>CAXTDB010000122.1:0-12682 GCA_964242045.1 uncultured Leptolyngbya sp.
CGCCAAGGATATCCAGTTAAAGAAAAACTCTTCAATTCTGCTTTCTTAACCTGCAACTCCTACAGACGCTTTCATCCTAACACCATTCACAAAAATGTCACATTTATTATTCAATCCTACATTTGACTCGGTACAAATACGCTAAGATCGATCCCCCTATCATTCCGATTTATGTCAGACCCCACTGAACAGCATCGCCTCAAAATGCAGCGCCGCAAAGAAGTCCAAGACCAGCGAATTGCCGATCGCACGGGCGAAAAAGGATTAATCATTGTCAACACCGGAAACGGAAAAGGTAAAACGACCGCAGCTTTGGGAATGGTTTTACGATCGCTCGGTCATGGCTACAAAGTCGCGATCGTGCAATTTATTAAAGGAGCGTGGGAACCGGCTGAGAAAGCAGCATTCGAGCGCTGGGGCGATCAGATTGAATTTCACGCAATGGGAGAAGGCTTCACTTGGGAAACTCAGGATCGCGATCGTGATATTCTCAAAGCCACAGAAGCTTGGGAAACCGCACTCTCATACATTCAAGACCCCGACTTTCGGCTAGTCTTACTCGATGAAGTCAACATCGCTCTGAAGCTTGGCTACCTTGAAGTGGAAACCGTTTTAGCAGGGCTTGCTCAAAAACCGGAAGATTCTCACGTCATCCTAACTGGGCGAGGCGCACCTACAGCGTTGATCGAGCAGGCAGATCTCGTAACTGAAATGACGCTAGTGAAACACCCCTTCCGTGAACAGGCAATCAAGGCACAGCCAGGAATCGAGTTCTGATCATTTTGCTGGATTAGTAATACACGCTCCGGAGCCTCACTGAATCCGCGAGTACTCATTTTCAGTGCAACCTTATTTTTCAGTATTCGCTCTGAAGGAACTTCGGCTGTTCATGTATAAATTTCTATAAGTGGTGAACCGCTCTGTTGATTTCGGCTGAACTGAGATTCGCAAAACAAGACGCTTTTTGACTTCCTAACCCAGGAAATACTAAAGCGAAATTCGGTAAGCAATTCAGCCTAAATCAATACAGTATGTCTTCCCCAAAAATCATTCAAAATCCGCTAATTCCATCTACCCTTAGCGGCTCTCTTAATACAACAACTCCCACCAATGCCTTTCAGATTGATACAAGAGGCTTTCAGAGCAGTGCTGCAAATTTCTCATTAACAGGTCTTTCCGGTGACGCAGATCTCCGGGTTTTTCGAGAACCTGCGTCCGCTGGAGGAGCCAGAGTACAAGTTGGAGAATCTAAAAACCAGGGAAAGCTTTCCGAGTCGGTTCTGATTGGTACTAATGATTTAACTCCTGGAATTTATACGATAGAAGTCACTCTAGGTACAAACACTCCTATCGCAAACTACAATCTGAATGTTGCCGTCAACGCTGATGCTAACCTGAGCAATATTCTGTGGCGTAATGCTCCTGCCGCTCAAGTTGCAAGCTGGAAAATGGACGGAGTCGCGCTCACAAGTGGTGCACTCGATTCTGGGATTCCGGCTTCATGGCAGGTTCAAGGCGTTGCTGATTTAAACGGCGATGGAGAAGACGATCTGCTGTGGCGGGATGCAAATAGTGGGTCAGTTGCCTACTGGCTATTCAAAGGAGGAGAGAGGGTCAGTAGTGGATATGTTTGTGACCTCTCAATTCCAAAGGAATGGCAGATTTCCACGGTGAAAGATTTAGATGGAGATGGACAGGCAGATATTGTCTGGAACAATGCTAGCGCTGGGTTAGTTGCAGTCTGGACGCTCAGAGATGGGAAACTCGCCAATGGTAGTTTGATGAATACGGGTGTCGGTTGGAAACCAGTTGCCGCCCCTGATCTCAACGGGGACACGAAAGGGGACATCGTTTTGCAAAACTCGGTCACTGGCGAGATAGCACTCTGGCAGATGGATGGGGCTAAGGTGACTGCTGGGGCAGTAGTGAAGACAGGAGCCTCATGGGAACCGCAGTTTTTCGGTGACTTTAACGGTGATGGTAAGACTGACATCCTACTGCGCGATCGCACTTCTGGAGCTTTGGCATTTTGGTTGATGAATGGTGTCAAAATCGATTTCGGTTGGGCAACCGACCCGATTCCGGCAGAATGGCAGATCGAATCAATCGGAAACTTTGACGGCAAACCAAATGTAGGCAATGGCAATGATGATTTACTGTGGCGTAACCGTAGAACGGGTGAGGTGGTTATTTGGCAACTCAAGTCTGACGGACGCAGTCTTTTGAATGCTCAAGCGATTAAATTGAACGGACAGACCTACAACAACGGTGCAAATTGGACGATCGCAGGTGTCGGTGACTTTAACAGGGATGGCAAAGAAGACATTCTCTACCGCAGCGAGCAGCAGTCAAGTTTGGAAGTCTTGCTGATGGATGGATTAAACGTTGTTAGCAAGGCAACGCTGCCAAGCGTTCCTGGTGATTGGAAGGTTCAGGGCATTATGCAACGTCAGGTTTATGCCGAGTCGTTTGAGATTAGCGGACGTTCTTCAACTGGTGACTTCAGTGCTGCTACTGCATTTGATCTCGGCTTGATGGACGGCAGTGCAACCTACAAAGACAGAGTTGATCCGGGGATGCCCGACTACTTCAAGTTTAATGTCTCCACAGAATCGAATGTGAGCTTGAGCGTCGCAGAACCCGGAGCGAATTTAGAACTTTTTAAGCTGCAAAATGGTACTTTGGGAAGCGCGATCGCAATCAGCGATGGAATGCTGTTGAGCAGCGGAGACTACGTTATTAAAGTTTCTGCAAAGTCAAATAACGCATTTTCCCTTTATACGCTGAGTGCGGTTGGCAAACCCAAGACGACGGATGTTGCGGGAGCCGAATTCTCTCTGGCTGTTCCCTCACTTGCACTGAATCCATCACCCACGAATCCAGAAAACGAAACTGGCACGAATCAAAAGAATGTCGTTAGCGCAAGCTTCAAAGTTAAGAACAACAGTTCTACTTCAATTAGCAAGCTCGAAGTTGGCTTCCGCCTTTCTCGAAATGGATCGATCGAGATGACTTCGGTTGATCCAACCTTGAAACTAGACGGAACGGATTCAGACGTTTATACGCTTGCAACTCCCCTTGCTCCGGGACAGACCAGTGATTTGATTACTGTTCAACTGCGCTTGCCGGATACTGCGGAGTCATTCTGGTACGTGGATGGTACGTACACGGTTGGAATGGTAGTTGATCCAAACAACAAACTGTCTGAAGCCAATGAATTGAATAATTTTAACGTTGGACTCGGTACAGACAAAGCAGCGCTCAACATCACCAAAACCGAAACGCTTGACTTGATTGGTTCAAATATGCAGATAAGCGGTGATGTTGGTCCAGGAAAAACGATCAACGTATCCTTCACGGTGAGCAACATTGGGAACAGAGCATTCCCGGATGCAACGCAACTGCCGATCGAGTTTTATCTATCTCCAGATCCTAGTATCGATCCGACTGTGGATGCTGCTCTAACCATCTTGACGGTGGACAATCAACCGCTGAATTCAAGCCTATATTATCTCCGACCTCCGGATAGTTCTTCTACCATTCTAGGAGCGGCAAAGAGCGGATCAAGCTCGAAAACCATTCAGTTCCAGTTGAAGCTCCCGTCCACGACTGATTGGAATTGGGGAACAGGCATGAGAACGTTCTACATTACGTCTTGGCTCGCTCAGGAGCTCACCATTCCGGGTGAAGCAAATGTGAGCAATAACAAGATTGATCCAGCAACAGTAGGTACACCAGACGATACGCTTAATAAAAACTACGTTAAGTTCACGCTCTCCTAATCAACTGAAGTTGATCAATAGAAAACAGGGATGTCGCTCATACATTCCTGTTTTTCTATTCTTCTTGCGCGATCGCAGGTAAAGTACACTGCATTGAAATATCATTTGTCTTCGGGAAAGTCGCTAAGAATTGTGCGAAGAGTTGAGGATTGAAGCTACGAGGATCGCGCCGAGTCCGCGATCGATCGACAAGTCGATGAGTGGTAATACGATCGTTGGGTACGCCCGTTTTTGCTACGAGCCAAGCCAAGGATTGATACTGTGCGCGGGTGTATCCGCTGTGACTCGCTCCGTCATCCCGTCCGTCTGGAGGAGTTACCAGCGAAATGTGATAAGCGAAATTGTTGACAGAAGGCGGAAAGGCAGGATTTGTTTTGACCGCTTCCTCGCCTTTGTTGCCGTTGAAGATTGAGTTTCCGGCTCCAAAGGCGCGTCGATCGGGGGGAACTAGATACACTACGTCTCCATTCTCTCGAATCAAGGTGTGGTAACTGACTTGATCGTCGTCTCTTGGATGAGAAGTTCGGAAGAAACTAATGGCGGAACTGCCTGAGCCAACGGTTTCGTGTAGAACGACGATCGCTTCATTGCTAGCTGGGCGACCAGAAAGATCTTGAGTAAATCGTCGCCCAAAGTTTGAGGGATGAGCTAAAGCGACTTCTTCTCTCGGCTGGTAGGTTGAGCTTGCAGGAAAAGAGTCTTGTCGAAATCGACTGAGGGGGGGAGTTCCTTGAATTGCAGGAAGGTTTCTCAGCCTGCCACCTCGCGGAATAGGTTTAATCGCACAAGCACTAGAGAGTAGGTCGCTGGCATCTGCAATATCTTGTTGAAAGCTGAGGAATTGAAGTGGAGAAGTCTTGATGCGAAGACCGTCGAGCCATTCAGCTTGTCCAGCTTGAATCGTGAGCAAAAATGCAGCCAACCCAGTTAAAACGATCGCAAGAACCTGAAAAAGCCTCTTCATGCTTTGGAGTAGTTGGAAATTAACGTTTATTCATTGTGAAACAAGATAGAGCTTTTTCGAGTTTAGTTCCAAAGTGAAGTTGATCTTGATCGATTGTAAAAAGCGATCGTGTGAATTAACGCTTCTCTAATTTTGCGACTTTTTCTTCGAGTGCTTGAATACGATCGCGCGATTCAATCACTAAAGTTGCAAGTCGATCGAATTCGGCATCTGTATATTTTGCAGAACGCACGGGAGTTCGAGAGACCGAGAAGGGCGATGGGACGGAAACGCCTCCACGGGGTACAGAGAGTTGGTTAAGCTGCGACTGAATTCCGACCAATTCAGATTCGACTCTTGCAAGTCGCGATTCTACTAGTCCAATTTGTGCATCAGCAGGGGTAAACAGTTGGGTCACGATTAGAATCAAGATCGTAATGCCAACAATGACAAGAAAATTTTTCATAACGTTCGATTTCCGGTCTTTGTTTGATCGAACTTGCTCAGTAAATTTACGTCATCACGCTTGCGACAGACCAACAATGAATCAACGCTTGAAACCGGAGGTCTTGCCGCGACTTTTCAAACACCGAATCGTTTGTGGCAATTTCTCGATAACCGGGTGCAAGTGCGATCGCGCGTCCCAACCAATCTTGAGAAGCGTCTTTTGCGTCGCAGCTTATCTCTGTCATAGCACCTCCAAATCACGCTAAATACAGATTTAGTGCCTTGATTAAGTTATTGTTTGATTACGTGAAGGTGATGCAACCCAGTTCGGGGACATTCAATCTAGTCTCTGAACGCTCAGTAGAAGTCAGCATTAACGCTGATTACTAGCTCAAAACACCAGTAGGGTGGCACGTAATGCTTTACCCTTTTTCCGTAATTCTGCTGAGATTTTCGGGGAGCGTCAATAAAGTTCACAATTTTTTTACAAAGAGAACAATCGCAGAATTCTAGACGACGAATGATTCAGATTGCTAATAACTCAGATTACTAAAGCCCTGCATCATTGCTCCCAAGTTGCCGTTTGTTGCTAGTCTTAATACTCTGTTACATAATGGGTGGAGGAACATTCAGAAAGTGCTTATGTTTGGCGGATTTACTGGTTTTAAGCCCCCCTCCAACAAAACGGATTTCGGCGAACAGATGCTGAACTCCGTGTTGAGTCAGTCAATTCGCCATTTGTTCACGCAAAGTGAATCTGTGGATGTTGCACTGAAGTGTTTTCCATCGAGTAAGTTGCTGCAAGGCAGTATCGACAGTTTCAAGATGAGCGGGCGAGGATTGCTGATTCGCCGTGAATTTTGGGTCGAAGAAATGTGGTTTGAAACCGATGCGGTGGCGATCGATTTCGGCTCGGTGCTGTCGGGTAAGATCCGCCTGAAGCAAGCAGTACAAGCGGTGGCAAAGGTGATTTTGACCGAAGCAGGACTCAACAAGGCGTTTCAATCCGAACTCGTGAAGCCTCGAATGGAAAACGTGACAGAATCAAGTTTGATGGCTCTTTCAGGCGGTGAGCCTGTTGCCTTTTCGGAGGTTGAATTGAAGCTGTTGCCTGAAAATCAGATTCGGCTTTTTGCCAAGGCAAGCTTACCGAATGGACTAATTCCGATTTGTTTAACCGCTACGATCGCGATCGAACGTCGCCGCCGCATTCTTTTCCAAAATCCTCAGTTCATTGGTGATGATATTCCCGAAGCTCAGCGCGGTGTTTCGGCGCTTTTAAGTCATGCGTTTGCTGAGATTCTAAATAATATGGTTGATCTCGATCGCTTTAACCTCGATGGAGTTACGATGCGGCTGAATCGGCTAGAGACTGAAGACGACAAGCTGATTTTTAGTGGATATGCGGAAGTCACGCATTTCCCAAAACAGGGCTAAGAGTTTGTCTGCTTATGGATCACGAAACTTGCGAACTGTGGAATCAAAAAGCTCAGGACTGGGATGTGCAGGTCGGGGATTTGGGCGATCGCAATCGTATTCTCAATTCTGATCCAGTGTTGTGGCAATTTTTGGGCGCGGTAAACGGGCGCGTTGTTCTAGATGCAGGATGCGGTACTGGGTATTTGTCGCGTCAGCTTTGTCGGAAAGGTGCGATCGTCACCGGGATCGATTTTTCGCCGAAAATGTTAGCAATCGCGCAACAAAAAGCACGATCAGAAGAATTATCGATCGACTTTCGAGAAGATTCTTGCTCAGAACTCAAGACACTTCCTGATAAATACTTTGATTTGCTGGTTTCTAACTATGTTCTGATAGATTTGCCAGATTTAGAAGGCGCAGTGCTGGCATTTCATCGCGTACTGAAGCCGGGTGGAACCGCAGTTATCGTGTTTTCTCATCCTTGTTTTCCTCAAGGAGAGCAAGCGACTCTGAATGACGATCGATCGATTACTTATCTTTGGAAGGAATCTTATTTCGATCGTCAAAAACGCCAAGACCAACCGTGGAACCACTTTACAAGTCCTTTTATTTGGTTCCACCGACCTTTATCAGACTACTGGAAAGCATTCAAAGCGGCGGGCTTCAATGTGATCGAGTTTGAGGAGCCGCGACTGTCCTTCGATCGGGCTGAACTTGCGAGAACTGAACAGGAATTGTTTATATGCCAAACGCTTCCCTACTCTGTTGCCTTCAAGTTATTGAAACCATCTTGATCCGATAAACCTAGCTTTTCTCGAAAAAATTCCTCAATTTGATGCTGCGACTCTTCTGAACCATCTGGGTATGGCATTTTGATAGTGGGACGACTCATCAGCACTTGTAGAGCGGCTCGAAATGATTCATCATCGTTCCGGTTCTCGGAGATATAGCGCTTTAACTCAGAAGTGGTCATTTGATTCAGGTCATTCGTCATCAAACAAACTCCCATTTGCCATTTTGATCAATTATGACAACGATTTCATCAAAGCTGCCAGCCTGAATGTAAAGCGTCTTCAGCTTCTGGTCATAGCGGAAAACGTGAATCGGTTGGTAAAAGTTTGAAAGCAATTGGCACAATCGAATAGCGGCTTCTGATTGTTGTGGTGTTGGCAAGCAAAAAATTTCAAAACATATCAAAGGAGTGTATCAGAAAGCTGATTTAGAAAAGAACGATCGCGAAAAACACTCTGTCCAAATCGCCACGATCGAACCTCCTTCATTCATAATGGGTGATTGTTCAAACGATCGCGATTTCTCATGCCCAACTGGTTGACCTCTGGCGGACTGGTGATGATTCCGCTGCTGCTGTTCTCAATTCTGGCAGTGGTACTAATTCTCGAACGATCGCTGTTTTGGGTGAAAATTTCTCAGCGTCAACAGCGAGTCGCCAAAGAAGTGTTAAGCGTTTACAAACGGAATCCGATCGCTGCCTTTCAAATGTTGGAAAAGAATGCAGATTTACCGATCGCTCGAATCTTCCTTGCTGCATTGGAACTAGAACAAGCAACTCCTGAAGAGTTTCGATTAGCGCTCGAAAGTGCTGGACTCGCAGAAATTCCACTGCTCAAACGCTTTAATACGATGTTTGATACGATCGTGGGACTTGCTCCGCTGCTCGGTTTGCTCGGAACGGTAACGGGATTAATTACTTCGTTTGCTTCGTTGCGTCTCGGAGATGTTGGCGGGACGAATACGCTCGGTGTCACGGGTGGAATCAGTGAAGCTTTGATTTCAACCGCATCTGGCTTAGTCGTCGCAATTTTTACGCTATTTTTTGCGAATATCTTTCGCGGTTTGTACACCCAACAAATTGCACTCATTCAAGAATACGGTGGGCAACTAGAATTGCTGTACCGTCGTCGCCACGCTGTCTAACAACTGAGTAAATCTGTTCGAGGAGTTTCCGATGCGTCTTCCTGAAGAGCCTGATCTGCCCCCTCAAATTTATCTCGCACCGCTGATCGATGTGGTCTTTGCGCTGCTGACATTTTTTATCATGTCCACTTTATATCTCACGCGATCGCAAGGTCTCCCGGTTGCTTTGCCGAAGGCGGTTACGGCTGAATCGCAAAAAGTGGCTCAGATTGTTGTGACGATTGATCAACGAGGAGAAATTGCGATCGATAAAAAGCCAATCATTCTTGATACGTTGCCTGCTGCGGTACGAGAGACATTAAGCCGCAATCGGCAAGCGATCGTCGTGATTAATGCCGATGAACGAGTCACACACGGGCAAGTGATTACGGTAATGGATCGATTGCGATCGATTCCGGGAATTCGATTGGCAATCGCAACTCGACAACCGTAAGCGGAGGTAGAGATTCTACCTCCGCAACTCGAATCAATTAGACCATTTCCTTAATTCGCTCAGGCTCGTCCGAAGTGGTTGATTCATCAAATAGCGATGAGTAAACAAATCCCGCTATCACTGCTCCCAAAATTGGAGCCACCCAAAATAACCAAACTTGTCCGAGCAGTTCGCCTCCGACAAAAACAGCGGGCGCTAAACTGCGCGCGGGATTCACAGAGGTATTTGTGACCGGAATGCTGATTAAGTGAATTAAGGTGAGTGCGAGTCCGATCGCAACGGGCGCAAAGCCGCTGGCAACTCGTCGATCGGTCACGCCCAAAATGATCATCAAAAAGAAAAACGTCAAAAACGTTTCAGCAATAAAGCAAGCACCAAGCGAATACCCACCGGGAGAATGCGCTCCGAAGCCGTTCGTCGCTAAAGGATTTCCTCCACTCAGCGCAAAGCCTGCTTTACCTGATGCAATTAGATAAAGGATTCCAGCCCCAACGATCCCGCCTAAAACCTGCGCCACAATGTAAGCCAACAAGTTTTGTCCGCCTCGGAACCGCTTTGCCACAAACAGCCCAAAAGACACCGCTGGATTAAAGTGCCCGCCGGAAATACCGCCAACCGCATATGCCATCGTCAGCACCGTTAAGCCAAACGCCAACGACACACCTAGCAATCCAATCCCTAAAGGAAATACCGTATTGTCGCTAATCTTAGCGGCATCAGCAGTAAAGGCAGCCGCCAGCACCGCGCTTCCACAACCGCCAAACACAAGCCACAGCGTTCCTAAGAACTCTGCTGCACACCGTTTAAAAAGAGACATAACTTCAGCCTCGCTCTGTTGATTTATTAAGTGATTTCTACGGGATGAATAAAGCACGACTCAATTCGAGTCAGGAACGTATTAGAACTATAGAGACAATAAACTACCACGGGGACAAACAGTATATTCTTTGTCTATTCTCAGAAGAAAATAAGAGCTGCTACGGAAGAGTCGCACTTATTTTATGACACACCGCCCTGGTAGAAACTTAAGTCGGTCTAAAGAATTGCTCGATTCTGTGTGGATAGAAGTAATTGTTTAATGTTTTTCTCACGAGAAGCAGAATGAGGACAGTCCAGAGTTTAGAGTAGATCTTTGCTCAGTCAGCTTCAATTTACTCAAGGCGATCGCGCTTCACAAAGCATCAAAAATCACTGCAAATTTGGGAAATTCCTGCTTTGATCCCGTTGACTTCGATCACACTTTCTGAAGCAAATGAGTAATTTAAACTTTTCTTAAGCTTCAATATGCTAAGCGCAACATTTGGATTTATTGGATAACATTTTTTTATTAATAAACACAGTTTCTCTAAAGTAAGGCTTATTGAAATCCTGATATGATTCAGATCAGTCCGAGCCTATGCACAGGAGAACAGTCGAGATTCGTAAACTGTCTCCAAACATGGGATCATGAATGGCAAGCTGATCCCCAGTGACAAGGTAATTTGATGCCGACCACATCGGTCAGGAAAATTTCCTGGTCACTGTTGGTAACGTCTGCTCAAGGTTTTCCATCGTTTTTGATTACAGGAAGGGAGATATGTCCTACGCTCAAACCAAAACCCAGTCGAAAGCTGGGTATAAGGCTGGGGTACAAGATTACCGTTTAACGTATTACACCCCAGACTACACGCCTAAAGATACTGATATTTTGGCAGCGTTCCGGGTGACTCCTCAACCTGGCGTTCCTCCCGAAGAAGCTGCTGCTGCGGTTGCTGCTGAATCCTCAACGGGTACATGGACGACCGTGTGGACGGACTTGTTGACCGACCTCGATCGCTACAAAGGACGCTGCTACGATATCGAGCCTGTCCGTGGCGAAGATAGCCAATTTATCGCATATATCGCTTATCCGCTGGATCTGTTTGAAGAAGGATCTGTGACTAACTTGCTCACCTCGTTGGTGGGTAACGTCTTCGGGTTCAAAGCCTTGAAAGCGCTGCGTCTCGAAGATCTTCGGATTCCAGTTGCTTACTTGAAAACCTTCCAAGGACCTCCGCACGGAATTCAAGTCGAGCGCGACAAAATCAACAAATACGGTCGTCCGCTGCTCGGCTGTACGATTAAACCGAAGCTTGGTTTGTCTGCAAAGAACTATGGTCGTGCGGTTTATGAATGTCTACGCGGCGGTTTGGACTTCACTAAAGACGACGAAAACATCAACTCGCAGCCATTCCAAAGATGGCGCGATCGCTTCTTGTTCGTGGCTGACGCGATCCACAAGTCGCAAGCGGAAACAGGCGAAATCAAAGGTCACTACCTTAATGTGACCGCTGCAACCTGTGAAGACATGCTAGAGCGGGCGGCATTCGCGAAAGAACTCGACATGCCGATCGTCATGCACGACTTTTTGACCGCAGGCTTCACTGCAAACACGACCTTGGCGAAATGGTGCCGCGCGAATGGTTTACTGTTGCACATTCACCGCGCGATGCACGCGGTTATCGATCGTCAGAAAAACCACGGGATTCACTTCCGCGTGTTGGCGAAGTGCTTACGGATGTCGGGTGGAGACCACATCCACACCGGAACCGTCGTCGGTAAACTCGAAGGCGACAAAGCAATCACGTTAGGTTTCATCGATTTGCTGCGTGAAAACTACATCGAACGCGATCCGTCTCGTGGGGTTTACTTCACTCAAGACTGGGCTTCGATGCCGGGTGTGATGGCAGTGGCTTCGGGTGGTATTCACGTTTGGCACATGCCCGCACTAGTTGAAATCTTTGGAGACGATTCCGTTCTTCAGTTTGGTGGTGGAACCTTGGGACACCCTTGGGGTAACGCTCCGGGTGCGACCGCAAACCGGGTTGCGCTTGAAGCTTGCGTCCAAGCACGAAACGAAGGTCGCGACTTAATGCGTGAAGGTGGAGATGTCATCCGCGAAGCTTGCCGCTGGTCGCCTGAATTGGCTGCTGCTTGTGAACTTTGGAAAGAAATCAAGTTCGAGTTTGAAGCCGTTGATACCGTCTGATGACCTTTTGATTGCAGATTTTAGATTTTGGATTACACAATGATCCAAAGTCTAAAATCTAACCTCCACAATCCAACTTATGGATCTGAAGCGAATTGCGAAAGATACGTCGAAAACGCTGACTAGCTATTTGACGTATCAGGCTGTCCGGGTTGTTTATGCTCAGCTAGACGAAACTGATCCGAAAAAGGCTTACTGGCTGCACAAGTTTTCCTCACGGGAAAGCATCACAGACGGTGAGGCTTTTATGGAAGCGATGTTTCGAGAACGGCAAGATTTAGCGTTTCGGATTTTGACAGTAAGAGAGCATCTGGCTGAAGAAATCGCGGACGTACTGCCGGAAATGCTGCGATCGTCAATGCAGCAAGCGAACATGGAACAACGCCGCAAGCAGCTAGAACGAATGACGCAACTCGATTTGACGATCGAACCGCAAGATTCCGAACCTGAAAGCTAACATCATTGAGGACTTCATGAAAACTCTACCCAAAGAGCAGCGTTTTGAGACGTTTTCCTATTTGCCTGCGCTGACCGACGCTCAGATCGCACGTCAGATTCAATATACGATCGACCAAGGTTATTTCCCTTGCGTTGAGTTCAACGAATCTTCTGCGCCGGAAATCTATTATTGGACGATGTGGAAGCTGCCTTTGTTTAACGCAACTTCTCCTCAAGAAGTGCTGAACGAAGTGCAACAGTGCCGCTCTGAATATGGC
>CAXTDB010000123.1:0-12675 GCA_964242045.1 uncultured Leptolyngbya sp.
TTCGCCAATGCCCGATTCGTATATTTCGCGATCGCTCGCTGATATCCCTGCTGTCCCAAATCCTCAGCAAGGCTGCGATCGTCCATCAGGCTTCTTAGTCGATCGCTCAATTCCTCAACATTTCCCTCTGGAAACACTAATCCCGCCTTTCCAATCACATTTGGAATCTCTCCGGAATCTGAGCCAATCACGGGAACCTGACACGCCATCGCTTCGATTAACACATGACCAAATTGCTCCTTCCATCCCGCCGATGTGAGCGTCTTGAATCGATCAGTTGTTTCAGAAGCCAAAACAAGGGTATTCATCAAATTGATATAGCGATAAACATCGGCATGGGGAACGCTTTCGATCCAAATTAATCGATCGTTAAATCCAAATTGTTCCGCTTGTTTTTGCACTTCTGCTTTGAGTTCGCCACGTCCGAGTAGGAGAAGTTTCCAGTTGCGATCGCGAATCTTCTCCAATGCTTTGATCAATGTCAAAATTCCTTTTTCAGGCACGAATCGCCCGACAAATCCTACAACAAAATCATCGGGCTGAATTCCAAGTTTTGCTGCAAGTTCTGGCTGAGATTGAGGACAAAAGAGCAAATCATCAACACCCAACTGCGGCATGATACTCATTTTTCCGGTGTATCCGCGATCGCGTAAAATCTTCTCTCCGTCTTGGTTGCCAACCACAATTCCATCAGTATTTTTGAGGTTGTAAGCTTCGAGCAGCGAAATCGGGAACTTCAATTCGTAAGGTAAATTCCACCAAGTAAAGAAGAGATTCTTCGCTTTTAGCTTAAGTAAACGATTTAGCGTAATCAACTGAGCATACGCCAATGATTTCGAGCCTTGTTCGACTTGAATAATATTCGGACGAAACTCTTTGAGTAACGAGATTAAATCAGCGCCAAATGTGAGTAACCCTTGATTGTTTTGGCTGAAGTTAGAAACGGGAACGACTCGAAACGAGCCTTCTTCTTGATAGCGAGTCTCGATCGTATCTTTCATCACGCCGCCCGGTTTCCACCGTTTGGGAACAACGATCGTGACTTCGATTCCCGGTTCTAAATTCGCTAAGGCTCTGAGCTTTTCACAGTTGAGGTCAACAATATATGAATGGCTAGCAACGAGGATTCTCATGACTTCACCTTGTCTTGCTGCGTGTAGATTTGCCCGTCGTTCCAAAGTGAGCGAATGACTGTTGCGATCGCGCTCAAAAAGCCCAACGTATAAAACCCGAATCGCGTCACAATTTTGATCAAAGAACCACTTTTATGACAAGGCGGACGACCCAATACATGACAATCAAACAAGCGGAAAAAGAATCGCGCTGCCTGTGAAATTGTTAAATTGTTCAAGCCCATTAAAAAGTGATTGTGATAGAACGTCATCTGATATTTCAGCGATTTAGTGCTGATATCATGACAGCCGCCTGTTTCTTCACCTAAATGCACTAACGAAGCTTCTGGGTCGTACCAAACGATCAATCCTGTCCGACGCAGCTTCAAACAGAAATCAGACTCTTCCCGGACTGCGCTGCCTCGAAACCGCTCATCAAACCAGATGCCATACTTCTCGAAGATTTCGCGTCGGTAAGACATATTGCAGCCCCGCGCACTTAAAACCTGTTGCGGTTTCACGGTATGCACAAGGTTTAAGTGATACCAAGCGACCCCCGGATCATGCGCCTCTGGTGGCAAATCTTGAATTTCTAATCCAGGTGCGAAGTCGGCTAACTTCATGCGATCGAACACCCGCCCCGCAACCGCTCCAATGTCCGATCGTTGATAGTTCTTCGCATGTGCCGCCAAATATCCTGGCTCTAGCTGCACATCATCATCGATAAACAAGAGGATTTCACCGCTCGATCGCCGAACCGCGTAGTTTCTCGCGCCCGGCAAACTCGCCCAATCGAGCCGAAACCATTGAATCTTCCCGACTTGTGCCAAGTCTTCTAGAAATTGCTGAATATCCGGTTCATGCACGGGCGTTTGATCAACGACCAAAATTTCGTAGTTCGGATAGTCCTGTTTTAGAACGTCGATGAGTGTCTCTCGGAGCGGTTCTTCTCGTCCATAGGTCGGAATGACCACAGAGATAAATGGCTGAGGCATGATGCGCTAGGAAACAACGCCATTAGTGTTCCCAGAGACTCAGACTCTAAACGTTGAACAAAAGAAATGGAATGATTCCGCCGCTCACAGGGATTTGTTTGGAGGAGCGATTGCGGAGAGCGGGGGATACAATCGTTTGTGATGGGACGATTGTAGGAATCAGCGATTCAGTTTACGTCCGAGGAAGTCAGGCGATTGATTGAAGAGAGTGGGAGGGTATCCGAAACGGTTGATGCGCGGGCGCTACGATCTGTATCGTCAGTATCAATACGGGTAAGAAAGTATTTTTACTGAAAAATTACGGCGGTCGTGACGACAGGGATCGCGTTCGTGACGACGGGGACGACATTCGTGACGACGGCTGCGGTTTTCACGGAAAAAATTACGGCGGTCGTGACGACAGGGATCGCGTTCGTTGAGAACGTTACGATGTTCGTGACGACAGAGATGATGTTTATGATGTCGATCGAAGATTTCGTCCTGTTGATCGTATTGTTGGTTAGTGCGATCGGAGTTTTCGTTAGAAACTAAAAAGACAGAATTATGCAGACGCTTCCAGAGACGAGTAAGAAGCATCTCAGTCACGATGCTGCATTAATGTTGCTGGCTGTGTTGCCTGATCATATTCGGGATGCTTACATCAATCACGTTCAGCAGATTAGCTACAGTGTTGAATTGGTTTTGGAAATGGCTTTAGCAAATTTCCTCGATCCTGAATCCTTGACGTTTACAGATTGCAAACCGCAAATTGGACTGCCGTTAGAATCCGAGTAGCCTGATGCGGTGAACGATCGAGCTTCAAATGCTCGGTTGAAGAATACGATCGACCTCATGAAATCAGCGAAAAGTACGACTCTACGTACGCCATTGAGAAAATGGTGCATCAGAGTTGAACTGTTTCGCCGTTGGGTGAGCAGATACGCGATCGATCAATAACTCATCGCTTTCGTTTCTTCTTCGGATCTTCAACGGGAACTGGCTCTAATCGATCGAGTTCCGGCAACTTCAGCGCTACTCCGGCGAAAAACCAGTAGTAAACCGCCACTGGATCGACATCGAGCGGATAGTAATAAGTGTTGTAGCTAATCACCAAAACGAACGTCCAAAATACTGCCCCGTAGCCTCGCAGATTCTTATCTTTGACCGATCGATACGCCTTGAAACACGCGATCGTTAACGTCGTCACCATCACCAGAAACAAAATCACCCCGATCGGGCCAATCTCATACATCACTTTAGGAAAGTAAGTCTCAATCAGTTCCGTCTCTCCGAGTGCCCGCGCCGCATTCGTCGCCCGTCCTAATCCTTTCCCTAGCAGACTCGCTCCCCGCACCACCGTATTAAACTGCTCGCTAATAAACGCATCTGGCGGAGACGCATTCCACCGACCCACCGCACTATCGATCCGCTCTTGCACGACCGCTGGATTCGATGCCATTGCCACCACGATCGCGCCCGCAAGTCCCACCCCGATCGGCAAAAATCGCTTCAGATTCACAATCTGCCCGGTCGTAAATAGCTGAATCACAATCATCACAGGAACCAGCATTAATGCGATTCGCTGTCCGCAAATCACCGCCATAACGATCGTTCCCAGCATTCCGATGCCGCCGATGATTTTCCAGATCAAATTGCGATCGAAAAACGTCACCGCATAAGTCGTAAATGTACTCGCAATCAGATACCAGCCCCATTGCCACGGAGCTACAAACGTTCCAGGCAGCCGAATCACTCCTTGTTCGGGTGTATAAAGCAGCGATCCACCCACGAAACAGCGCGCATCGAGCGAAGCCTTGAACAATGCCGCTCCTTCTCCAACCGTTCCTTTACACCGTCCAGTTTTGAGCATCATGTACTGCACAAACGCCAACCCGCAACAAATGATCACCACGACCACCGTAATTCGCATCACGTTGTAGACATCCTGCTTTTTCTTCATCAGATAGTACGCGCAAGGAATCAGTGGCGCATAGCCCAGCAGCACTTTCAAGCCCAAAACTCCCATCAGAAAGGGCTTCTCAGAAGGCTTGCTCGTGAACTGTTGCGCTCCATTCACAAATAGCAGCACCAAAATACAATAAACGAATAGCAACAGCAGCGGAGTCTTCAGCGACTTCGGAATCATCATCGTTAGATTCCGCCGCTTACAAGACTGATAAATTGCAATCAACGCAGGAATGTACATTCCGTCTTTTGCCAACTGCATCAAGGGATTGTTTCCCACGGTTGCATAAGTGATTGTGCCGCCAAACGGCATATAAATTAGAAAAGCGTGCAGTGCATACCAAGGAAACTTAAACGACAGCATCAAGGTCAGAATCCCGACGAATCCACCGCCACCGCCTTTGATTCCGCCCACGGCAAACAGCAGCATTCCCGCCACGAGTGAAATCACTGTGGACATTGAAATAAAGTTAACCGCTGCTTTACGGGCTTGAATTGCTTTACGCTTTTCGGCTAAACGCTCTTTTAACGTCAGCGTCGAGTCTGCATCGATCGAGGATTTGCCTTTCCGCTTTTTCGCCATAAGAGCCGGACAATACGCATACCGCTGTCAAATTAAGCACCTGAATCATAGCCGAAAACGCTCGATCGGGAAGACTAATTGCAGCCCTTGATCGACTCGAATTATGCTGAATCGAAACCTGCTCTACTGGCGGAAGGCGTTCACCTTAGAAATTCTCTTTGGATGCGCGATCGCGATCGGACTCTTCTTACGCCTGCTCAATCTCGGAACCCGCGAGTTTTGGTACGACGAAGTGTTATCACTGCTGCTTTCAACAGGTCAAAGACTGCAATACTCGTCACCTGAAGGAAGCCCGATCGCACTTGCTCAATATACAGCATTGTTAAATCTGCCACCTGAAGGATCAGTTTTGGCGATCGCCAAAACCCTACAAGGCTTAATGCGTGGACTCTACAGCGGAGAACCTCATCCCCCAATCTTCTTTCTAACTCAGCACTTATGGTTACGCTTGTTCGGTAACAGCGAAGTTGCGATGCGAAGTTTACCTACCCTGTGGAGCGTTGGTGCGATCGCAGCGGCTTACGGTTTAGGACGAAAACTACTCGATCATCGGAGCGGCTTACTGTTTGCAGCACTATTGGCAACAAATCCCTTTTACTTATTTCACTCGCTAAACGTCCGCATGTACACACCATTAGTACTGTGGGCGATTTTGAGCGTTTGGGCACTGTTAGAACTGATCGCGCGCCCACGTTGGAAGTGGCAGATTGCGTTTGTGCTGTCGATCACGTTCGGTCTGCTCACGTTTTACCTATTCATTTATTGGATTGTTGTTTTAGCAGCGTTGATTCTCGTGCTGGATCGAAAACGCTGGTTTCAACACGCAGCGAGAATGACGATCGCGGGATCGCTCACTTTGCCTTGGGCGATTTCAGGAACCTTGAAACAGTTAAGAAATGCTGACCTCGATCGCTTTGGTGTGCGAGAAGGCAACCCTGTCTTTTTACATACTCAAGATCTGTTTCAAACAATAGGAACGCATCTACTTATCGGAGATTGGGCGACAGGCTTAGCATCGGGAACCACCGCGATCACAGGTATCGTTGCAAGCCTCGGACTTGCAACGGCTGCGATCTATCTTTGGAAGTGTGGTCAAAAATGGAGCTTAACGGTAGGGTTGGGGATGAGTATATTCCCTCTGCTCCTAGCATTTTGGGTCGATGTTTTGACGCGAAAATATACGCTGGGATTCGGTTGGGGTCGCGCGCTGATCTTTGTGCTGCCAGGGTGTTTACTGCTGATGACGATCGCGATTCGTCAACTTAAAGCGCGACAAAGCATCGTAGCATTAATGCTACTGTTGCTGTACTTAGCGATCGATATCGGAGATTTGACTTTGAGACCTCGATCGGTGTTTCATCAAGTGGCAGAAACTGTTCAACTCGACTCAGCTCCTGTCCTGATTGCCATGGATTCTCAAGCTTGGGGGCATGTGAACCGCTTAGCGTATTACATTCCGCCCACCAGCCGTGTCGATCTGCTTGCTCAACCCGCAAGTCAGCTACGCACCAGCCTCAAAGCCGCGTTAAAGCATTCTGCTTATCGTCGAGTGATTTGGCTTGAAAGTGCTGCTCCAGTCTGGTCACTGCCTGCAACCGTTCAAGAACATCAACAAATTCAGCAGGTTTTAGAGGAACGATTCTCGATCGCCAAGACTCAATTTCTCGTGGGAACCATGAGCCTTGATGAGTTTCAACTCAACCTGTATCAAACTGCCCAATAATCTCTATCGTCTTACCTAAACCGCAGCATGATTGTGCCCCCTTCGCTTCTGAATCCGCCTTCTGGTGAACTGAGAATCCCTAATGCCTTGGAAGTCGATCGATCTCCGAAGTCGGTCTACTTTTCGCTAGTCGTTCCGACTTACAACGAAGGGCGGAATATCGAACAAGTGGTACGAATTTTATCGAGTCTGCTTGATCATGCGCTCCCGAACGATTACGAACTGATTATCGTGGACGATGATAGTCCCGATCGCACTTGGGAAATCGCGCAGCAGATGACGGTTGAATATCCGAATTTGCGGGTGATGCGGCGACAGGAAGAACGGGGATTATCTACCGCTGTAATTCGAGGTTGGCAAGCAGCACGTGGAGAAGTATTAGCCGTAATCGATGGTGATTTGCAGCATCCGCCCGAAGTGTTGCTGAAACTGATTCAAGCAGTGAAAAATGGCGCAGATCTAGCGGTCGCGAGTCGTCACGTTGAAGGAGGGGGCACGAGCGATTGGGGCTTCATTCGACGCATGTTATCTCGTGGCGCGCAATTGATCGGGTTGGTGATTCTGCCGAGCGTTGTGGGTCGCGTTTCTGATCCGATGAGCGGCTATTTTATGGTGAGACGCAGCGCGATCGCCGATTGTCTCATGAGTCCGCTCGGATATAAAATTCTGCTCGAAGTTCTGGGTCGAGGAAACGTCGATCGCGTGACGGAAGTAGGCTATGTGTTCCAAGAGCGGCAAGAAGGCGAAAGTAAAGTCACGTGGCGACAGTATGTCGAGTATTTGATGCACTTGGGGAAACTGCGATCGCGCGGTCGAATCGGTCGATTACGCGAGAAGTTTCAGCTTGGACGCTTCTTACGATTTGGCTTAGTTGGCTTTAGCGGCGTGTTTGTCGATATGGTCGTCCTCTACTTACTGAGTGATCCGACAACCCTTGCTTGGAATCTCACCCGCAGTAAAATCATCGCTTCGGAACTAGCGATCATCAATAATTTCCTTTGGAATGATTCGTGGACATTCGGTGACATTTCTCGCAGTCAGCGGGGGAATCGAACTCGGCTAAAGCGCTTTATCAAGTTCAACGTAATTTGCTTGATGGGGCTGATTCTCAATGTCTTGATTCTGAATCTGCTCTACAACGCTTTCGGCATCAATCGCTATGTGGCGAATCTGATCGCGATCGTGATTGTCACCTTTTGGAATTTCTGGATCAACCTCAAACTCAGTTGGCGCGTTACTGATGTTCGACGCAAATAGATCGCGCTCTGGATGTCGTGTTCAGCCGATTTGAAGGAACTATAAAGACGATGAACTTTTTGTTCAGGTCATTCGTTCCTTGAAATCACAGGTTAACCCATGAGCTTCCAGATTGATCGCGGGCTATTTCTTCTCGACTTTTCTGACTTCCATGCGATTTTAGGCGTGTCGATCGAAGCTGATGTCAAAGAGATCCGCAAACAATACCTGAAGATCGCGCGTCGTTTACATCCCGATAGCTGTGTTGCCGATCGTGAAGGGGACAGACAGCTTGCAGAACAACTGCTATCAAAACTCGTCAATCCTGCATGGCAGAATCTTTCTCAAGAAAAAAGCCGTACTGATCATCTGCTGGTTTTAAAAATGAAAGGGCAAGGAGCCGCCCGCAAGCGACACGAACTCGAACTCGGCAGTAATTTGGCAAAGCAGCTTTTATTGTCTAGTAACGCCGACTATTTCTACCGCACAGCGCTGAAGGATTTATCCGATCGACAATACGAACAATTGGATCAGGCGATCGAACTCACCGCTCAAATTAGTGAACTGAATTTGGCATACCTGATTTGTCGCGACGGCAGTTCAGAAAGCAATTCACCCAAAAGCCAAATCTACACAACAACCGCAACAAAAAAGCCTGCTCCACCCGCTCCACCTCGCCCGGAATCGCTCAGCGATCAGTATTACCGTCGAGCAGAAGGATTTGCGGCAAAGGGAAATTATGCTCAAGCAACGATAGAATTGCGAGATGCCTTAAAAATTGAGCCAAACAGTAGCCGCTGTCACAGTTTGATGGGCATGGTGTATTTGCGGCAGAATCAACCGACGATGGCGAAGATTCATTTCACCAAAGCGCTCTCTGTTGACCCACAAGACCCGATCGCGTTGGACGGCAAACAAAAGCTCGAACCCGCTGCCAAACTGCCCGTCAGTAAGGCGACCAGTAAACCCACAGTGAAGCCCAACCCGACAAAAGCTGATTCAACAAAACCGAGCGGCGGTCTGTTTGGCAATCTTTTTGGTAAGAAAAAGTAACATTACACAGACTCATAACATTACACAGACTCAATGGTTTACCAGCCCCCCGCAGGTGCGCGCGACCTCCTGCCCCTGGATGTCGCCCAAAAACACTGGATTGAAGATCGGCTCCAGCAGGTATTTCATGGTTGGGGCTATCACCGCATTATTACCTCGACGCTGGAACGTTTAGATACGCTAATGGCAGGAGGCGCGATCGAGCGATCAACCGTGATTCAACTGCATCAGCTCGAAGAAGATCCGCTCGGTTTACGCCCAGAATTAACGGCTTCGATCGCTCGCACGGTGGCTACTCGGCTCTCAAACAGCACCTTCCCGCAGCGACTCTACTACAACGCCAATGTGTTTCGTCGCGCTCAAGAAGGCAGTCACACGCATCAGCAGGAATTTTATCAAGCTGGAGTAGAACTACTCGGTGGGGGAGGATTGCGATCGGATGCCGAAATTCTTCTACTGCTGATCGACTGTCTCAAGCATTTAGATCTTTCAGGGCAGCTAATTTTAGGCGAAGCGGGATTAACGCGATCGCTGCTTTCCGTATTTCCCGAACCGATGCGTTCAAAAGTTCGTCGTGCGATCGCTCATCTCGATCGGTTGGAATTAGAAGCATTGCCATTATCGGATGCGGATCGCGATCGCGCCTTGCTGCTTTTGGATTTACGCGGCAAGCCTGCGGATGTGCTGCAAAAAGTCAGCAGTTTGAATCTCAACGAAACAGAGCGAGCAATCGTCAACAATCTCAAATCCTTGATCGAACTCTTGCAAGCCAGCCTTGATATTCGTATCGTGCTGGATCTAAGTTTAATTCGCACGTTTGATTACTACACCGGGATTGTGTTTGAAGTGGTGACAGAATCGGGGCAGATTGTACTCGGACAGGGGGGAAGATACGATCGCTTACTCGGACAGTTTCATCCGCAAGGCGAATCGATTCCGGGGATCGGCTTTTCGCTTCAGCTTGAAAATCTACATCAAGTTTTACTCACGAGTGGACAATTACCAAAGCAAACGCGATCATGCGATTGGCTCGTCGTCTCAGAAGTGCCGCAACTAGCGTTTGCTCATGCTCAGAAGCTGCGGGAAATGGGCGAGCGAGTTGAGGTGGATCTGAGTTCTGGAACTCGTGAAGAAATTCAAGCCTACGCACAACAACGACGGATTTCTCAAATTGCCTGGGTTCAGGCAGATGGGGAAGTTGTAGTTGCATAAACAAAAAGGAACGATCGATGATGTCGATCGTTCCTTTTTGCTGACGTTTAGCCATCAGATCCAAGTGCTTACTTCTTCGCTAGCTTCTTCGCTTTCGCGACTTTTCGCAGGCGAATCGATGCAGGAGTGACTTCTAGCAGTTCATCAGGTCCGATGTATTCTAGAGCGCGCTCCAAGCTCATGTCGATCGGCTCTTTCAACTGCACCAATTCTTCGCCGCCAGACGCGCGATGGTTGGTCAATTGCTTCGTCTTACAGACATTGAGTTCAAGATCTTGGGGTCGGTTATGTTCGCCCAAAATCATGCCTTTGTAGACTTTCGTACCGGGTCGAATAAAGAATACGCCCCGATCTTCCGCGTTCTGCATCGAGTAGAAGGTTGCGACTCCTTCTTCAAACGAAATCAGAACACCATTACGACGCGCTTCAATATCACCGCTCATCGGACGGTACTCTAGAAAGCTGTGGTTCACAATTCCTGCGCCGCGAGTCAAACGCATACACTCACCTCGGAAACCGATCAGCCCCCGCGCTGGAATCACAAATTCTAGATTCGTGCGTCCGTTGGTTCCCACCTGCATATCTTGCATCTCGCCTTTACGCTGTCCGAGGCGCTCGATACAGCCTCCAACCGCTTCTTCTGGCACATCTAGCAGCAAGGTTTCAAACGGCTCACAAGGCTGACCATTCACTTCGCGGAAAATTACCTGCGGCTGAGACACCTGGAATTCATACCCTTCACGACGCATCGTTTCGATCAGAATGCCTAAGTGCAATTCACCCCGACCAGAAACCGCGAGTTTATCCGGCGAATCGGTGTCTTCGATTCGGAGTGCGACGTTCGTTTCGAGTTCGCGGTAGAGTCGATCGCGCAATTGCCGCGAAGTCACAAAACTCCCCTCTTGACCTGCAAACGGCGAATCGTTCACCGAGAAAGTCATTTGCAAAGTCGGCTCATCGACTTTGATCAGCGGTAACGCCTGCGGATCGTTGGGATCGGTAATCGTTTCGCCGATGTTTGCGTTTGCAAATCCGGCGACTGCCACCAAGTTTCCAGCGGTCGCTTCTTCGATTTCGATCCGCTTCAGTCCTTCAAAGCCCATCAGCTTCGAGATTTTTGACTTAACGATCGCGCCCGTATCCGTAACGATCGCCGCTTGTTGTCCCAGTCTGATCGTGCCGTTGTGAATCTTGCCGATTACGATTCGACCGAGATAATCCGAATAATCTAGCGTTGTCACTTGCAACTGAAGGGGTTTGTTCGCATCTCCGATTGGCGGCGGAACATGGCGCAAAATCGCATCAAACAGAGGCTTCATATCGCTCGATTCTTCTTCAAGCGTGTTTTTTGCAAACGCCGACAAACCAGAACCGAACAAGTACGGAAACTCGCACTGGTCATCATCTGCGCCAAGTTCGATAAACAGATCTAGCACTTTATCAACTGCGATCATCGGATTAGCGCGGGGACGATCGATTTTATTCACAAACACGATCGGGCGCAGTCCTTTCTCTAGCGCTTTCTTCAGCACGAATCGAGTCTGCGGCATCGGACCTTCGTTGGCATCGACAATCAGCAGACAGCCATCGACCATGCCTAAAACGCGCTCGACTTCACCGCCAAAATCCGCGTGTCCAGGCGTATCCACAATATTGATCAGCGTGTCTTTGTAACGAACCGCTGTATTTTTTGACAAAATTGTAATACCGCGCTCGCGTTCGAGATCATTCGAGTCCATCACGCAGTCCGGGACTTCTTCTCCTTCGCGGAACGTTCCCGCCTGCTTAAGAAGGGCATCGACAAGCGTAGTTTTACCGTGGTCAACGTGAGCAATAATGGCAACGTTGCGAATGGGAAGAGTCATAAATACGACCGTAAGGGTTGAAAGAAATCGTAAAAAGCCTTAACAATTCTATCCTAGCGGCTTCACGTTTGATTGGGAACTTGTTCAGGAATCAGTGCCAAAATTCGATCGACGATCGCTGCCTCCACAGGCAGGACTGATAAGCGATTGCCTTGACGCACGACCGCAAGTTCATCGGATGTAAATGTCTGCCGTAACACATCGAGCGAGATCAGCGGCAATTTCTTTATAAATTCGACTTGAACCGTCTGCCACCGGGGAGAATCGATCGACGATTTCGCGTCGTAATATTTGCTATCGGGATCAAACTGGGTTGGATCTGCGATATTAGATTCCACAATCTTCATTAAGCCTGCAATACCAGGAGGACTTGCATTGGAATGATAGAAAAACGCAACATCTCCCGATTTCATCGTTCTAAGGTAGTTGCGGGCTTGATAATTGCGAACCCCGTCCCAAACGGTGAGGCGATCGCGTTCTAAATCTGCTATCCCGTAAACGTCTGGCTCTGATTTCATCAACCAATACTGCATCATACAATCTCAATCCTGCGGGCAGTCTACCGCACTCAAAGCCACGAGTTTGAGCGTGTTGCTAAACCGCAGAAGTCGCTAGTTTGCATCATCGGATCTGTAGAAACAGTTTTTCGAGAACGCAACCTGTTATAAAAGTTTCGAGAGAGGAGTGAATATCACATGAACTTACACAGAAGCGCGTTGGATTTGCTAAAGGAAACGAGTCGAACTTTTTATATTCCGATTAGTCGGCTGCCTGCTGGATTGCAAGAAGCCGTTACTTCGGCGTATCTCTGTATGAGAGCGATCGACCAAATCGAAGACCATCCAACGCTTGATAATGCGGTAAAGGCTCGATTGCTGCGGCAGATTAGCTTAGTCTTGCAAGCAGGCGATCGCGGATTTACGGCGGAAGATTTTCGTCCCGTTTTTGCGCC
>CAXTDB010000124.1:0-12635 GCA_964242045.1 uncultured Leptolyngbya sp.
GTTCTGAATCGTTTAAATCCAACCGTTCAGTTCGGTCGTCTGGATGAATAGAAGGAGCCAATTGCCAGCGCAATCTTCAGAAAAACTCTTCTAGACTGCGGCGCACCGCATTTCTCCTACAGCTTTTCCTCAGTGCAAGCTACTTAGACTCGGAGGCAGTTTTTCCTGTCTAAGAAACGCTTGCGATCGCTGAGTAGAATCACCGTGCCGAAGCTAGAAAACAACTAACGAATGAGGTCTTGTGATGCAACGTTTCATTCCTGCTATTTTGTCTACGCTGTTGATCGCTGTCGCCAGCCCATCTGCTGTAAAAGCACAGTCCGAGACAGTCGATTCGTCAGTATCCCGTCCGGTTGTGAGCAATGCTGACAGTCAGCTATCTCCGTTCGATCTGGCATTTTTTGCTTATCGAGGCTATCTGGAAGATCAAGGCATTCCCAGCGGGCAGTTGCTAGTCTCAGAGCTAGAAGCTGGCAACCTGAGCGCTAAAGAGATTGTTCAAGGTGCAATCAAAGCACATCGACTTTCGGAACAGACGCTAACGGATAACGGATACCTGCACTCGCTTGAAAGTCAACTGGAAGTGTTTTTAGAAGATTAAACGTCTGTTTAGAGCATTCATTGTGTTCAGATGCCCCAAATAGACGTTTTCTAAAGTCGTTGTTTCCCCGTCCTTCATTCTCTTAGTTCTATGAGCCTCTTTACCCATCATTCTATTCGTGCCGATTCAAGCGGCTTTCCATACCCACCGATCGTTAGTCAATGGCTCGCTCACTTTGAAATTGATAACACTAGAACAGCGCACCTCATTTGTGCCCTGATTCCTTCGACTTGTCCCTTTGAACGTAATGTTTCCTTGTTTCATCGCACCGTTCACATTCCCGCGCTCTGCAACCTGAACCCGCTCTATGATGACCTTGTTGCTTTACGCTTCCGGGCACTCAACTATCTAACCGAGGTGTGTGGAGAAGATATCACGCAGTACCTGACGTGAGTTGAACAATGCTTCAAGACATTTCCGAACTTTAAATCCACTGTCAAATTCCAAACGTCTTCAGGAATAGAAGACAGCTATTACTTTGCTCCAAAGCGCACTGTCCATGTTAATGCCTTCCTACTCTTTCTTAAGAATGATCCGTCCCCTGTTTGGAGATTGCTGATGAAATTAACATTGCGAAAATATCATCGACGCATTGCGATCGCGCTTTGCTTGCCGTTACTCGTAACCGCGATGAGCGGAATCAGTCTCGCGATCGCCGATGAATGGTTACAGCAAGAAGAAATCGTTGGCTTCTTGCTGAAAGTCCATACGTTTGAAATCTTCGGATTAGCAGCAATTCTACCCGTTCTGAATGGATTAGGCTTGCTCGGCTTACTCGCAACAGGTCTAAGTATGACCGGACTGTTTTCTAACAAACATTCAAACTTACGCAGCCGAGGACGCTGATGAAATACATTACCTATCTCTCGATGGCGATCGCATCCACACTGCTAGTCATCTTGCTGTCACTATCCTCTTGTAGTCATTCAGCTCCGCAAGCAACAACTGCTACAGACACACCGAAGGTCGCCGTAAATCAACCTACTACCAATACGGCGACTCCGAATGTAACCGTTAAGATTGCGAACTTCAAATACCAACCCGCTGACCTAAAGCTAAATGTCGGTGAGTCCGTTCAGTTTGTCAACAAGGATGAGGAACCGCATACTGTCACTGCCAAAGATGGTTCCTTTGACTCTAAAGCCTTGGATACTGACCAGACCTGGACATCGACCTTTACAAAGCCCGGAACCTTTCCCTATGTTTGCTCGATTCATCCCTTTATGCAAGGAACAGTCACCGTCACGCCCAAGAGGAACACACCATGAAACGCAGAAAATTTATTGAACACATTGGTTGGACAGGTTTGGGAGTGCTGTGGGCAGTCGGAGAAAACGGCTTATTGACTTCTTGCCAAGTTAGAGACGCAACCGATCAAGAAGCTCTGAATGCGTCTCCCTTATCTTTTGTGCAGATCAGCGATACGCACATTGGCTTCAATAAGCCTGCAAACGAGCATGTCACTGATACGCTTCAGAAAGCAATTCATGCGATCAATGCACTTCCGACACCTCCCGCTTTTGTTGTTCACACGGGAGATATTAGCCATCTATCTAAGCCAGAAGAGTTTGATCAAGCAAAGCAACTTTTATCACAGTTGAAAGTGCCGTTGTTTACCTTGCCTGGAGAGCATGACACGATCGGCGATCGCGGCAAAGTCTATGCTGAAATGTTCAACCCGAAAGACGTGAAAGAAGGCTTGCAGCTTTGGGATCACAGCGGGGTGCATTTTGTCTCACTCACGAATGTTGTAGATTTTGGCGAAACTGGAAAAGGAGAGCTAGGTCAAGCTCAATTAGACTTGCTCGAAAAAGATTTGACTGCCCAAAAACGAGAAACCCCGATCGTTGTCTTTAGCCACATTCCCCTTTATGACCTTTATCCAAAATGGGGTTGGGCAACCGGAGACTCTGCCAAGGCGCTGGCGTTATTGTCTCGCTTTTCGTCGGTCACGGTCTTAAGTGGACATATTCATCAAGTCATTCAACATACCGAGGGCAATATCCGCTTTTTGACGGCTGCCGCTACTGCCTATCCGTTACCCGCACCAGGAAAAGGCGAAAAGCCTGCTCCGGTGAAGCTGCCAGAAAACGATCTGCTCGCTGCGTTAGGCTATCGCACGATCGAATTTGTACCAGGTGGCGAAACGAAGATTGACCAGCGATCGTTAACTTAAAGTTCTGGCTCCCTCTCCCTGGATGGGAGAGGGCTGGGGTGAGGGTGGAGAGTTTGTATATTAATAAATCTAAAGTCCTAAGTAGGCAAAGGTATTCTGAGACGGGGTGTATTCGCAGTCGTCGGAATTGTGAGGAGCGATATTGCTTAGAGAATCGAGTTAAAGTGTGAACCGTCACCTTCTTTGGTTGCAGGGCAGGCGAACGCTCGACCCAAAATTGTGCCTGGTATAGTGATGCTCCTGATTTTTAATCAATAAGTGGACTGATTCAACCATGACAAACAGGATTTGGAATCGCCTCATGCAAGGTCTGACGCTGATGAACCTTCTATTCGGTTGTCAGATTTTGAGCGCTCCAGGCACTTTAGCGGCTGAAGTGATCACGGTGCGCTATGGTTTGTTCACTCAATCAGTCCCGATCGCAGATTTGCGTCAGTACGCGGAAACGGGCAAAGCGTCGATCGCCCTACAAGACTTTCTGCGATATGTGAATCAAGCAGATCGAATCGCTCTGCGGAGTGCCCTACAAACCTCGATCCCCGTAGATTTGATCGCACTCGATCGCGTTCTGAATGCGACAACGGGAAAACGATTTCTAACACAGCTTGCTGAGGCAGACGATCGTCAAGATACTGCGGGAGTGCAGGCACTCCGAGCCGCTTTGATTCTCGGCATAAAATCCGGTGAGATCAACGTCCTAAACGCTCTAGAAGCCTACCCGAATCCACGGCTAACGATTAACCTGCCCAAAGCCTTACAAGTGCTTGCTCAATCCACACCGCAGCCCCCACACGATCGATTGCCGATGATTCCAGCTTGGCAGACCTTGGTAGAGTATCAAGCCGTCGTGAGCCAAGGACGGCAGTATCAGGGCTGCTTGTTTGGCGACTCGATTTCGTCAGCTTTGGGGAACAGCTTCGGGGAGGATCGATTCAATTTTGCGATCGGCGGCATGAGTACGGTTTCACTGATCGAGCAGCTTCAAACGCTCGTCGCTCAACAAGTTCAGTGCCAGACGGTGATTGTTGCCATCGGTACGAACGATGCTTGGTATCAAATGAACGATCAGCAGTTCAAGCAGAATGTGACGCGGATTGTTACGCTGGTGCGATCGCTCTCGGCAAAGCATATTTATGTTTTACCTGCTTTTTATTCCACTGTTGCCGCGAGTCAAAACCCAGAATTAGCAGGGTCGATTCAGAGAGTTGATCAAATCAATACGCTACTGCGAAACGTAGCTGCCCAACAACAGATTCTTTTTGAAGGGAATGTGCTTGAGCCACTTTTTGAGCAGAAGGCGTTAAAGGAGTCGCTGACGATCGACGGTGTGCATCTGAATGAAGCTGGTAAAACGATCTATCGAGCAATCCTGCTGAAATTGCTGGCTAACCCTTCTAAAGCTTCCCGCTAATCAATTCCTTTCTGCCAAGACTTTACGAAAAACGTGCCGCAGCTTTTCCATGAACTTTTGAGAATAAGCATAAAGTTTCTCTTGACTTTTCAAGCGGTCATTGGAAAACCATTTAGAGTTAGAAATAGAACGATACACTTTACTCGCTTCAAGCGGTGTACATCACGAAGCCGACAACTTAGCTGCCTGAACGAAAAGGCGAAAAAGCAAATCAGTACCTCGATCGATAGCAATCGCGCTCTTTGTACCACGATCGTAGCTGTTTCACTCAGTCTATTTACAGTTGTCGTTCTGCTGAGCGGTTTCTAACGCTTCAGACCTCACTCAACCCGGCGTGCTTCTCATTGACTTCTAAAACCTATTGATTGAATACAAATTTGCATCGATTGGAGAGGCTGAGATGGAAGCTTCTAAATACCTTAAAACGCTCAAAGAAAAGCTTATCTCTGATTCAGCAAGTTGGGGAAGCTTAGTCATCTTAGCGCTTGGTGTTGCAGTCCTTGTGCTACTGATGGCGTTTTACTCGCAGGGGTAATTTACTGTTCCTGAACGATTAAATCTCAAGAGTCTATTGCATTTCTTCACCTACTCCGATGGCTGAGAGGTAATCTCAGCAGATTTTTGTAACGATCGCAAAAGTATTGGAGTGAAAGATGTTGAGAACATTATCTTTGTTAAAAGCGCGATCGCGCTTCGTCTCTTTATTGGCGATGAGTGCTGTGCTGCTCGGTGTCTTGCCGTCTACTTCCAGAGCAGGACAAATTGAAGGACGAAGCTACTTTGATCACTCGCCTCGTCTCGTTCGGACAGTTGCGAGTAATGTTTTGGCTGATGCTTCAGCAACGTATCAGTTCACAATTCGCATACCCGTTGACGCTGGAGCAGCTTTGCAAACTGTCAGAATCGTTCAGGAACAAAACCTCGATCGCATTAGTTTTGATTCGACTCACAGCCGTGCATTTCTAGGAGACAACATTGCAGGAGGACAATCGGTTTCGTTAGCTGCGATCGGTGGCGACCTACCAAAGCCTCAGAATGAGACAACCGTCACATTTAATCCGCCGATTCAACCCGGACAGACAGTGACTGTTGCGCTAGATGCAACGGCAAATCCCTGGCATGGAGGAGTCTACTTGTTTGGAGTGACAGCTTACCCTGAAGGAGATCAATCCTCTGGTCTGTTTTTAGGCTATGGGCGTGTTCATCTTCAATCCTATCAGTAGTTTCTGAATCGTCTGAAATCGAGCGAAGAACAACAGAATTAGACTGCTCAACGCTTAGCTTCAGGAATTGATTGAGCGAAGGGTATTTCTACGATCGCTGCAAGTAGCAGGAATCGTTTAGAGGGTGTTTGAAAAGTGGTCGTCGATCGCCTATCCCACCCCGGACTGGAAGTCGGGGCTAACGGTGCGAAGTCTGTTAAAACAGACTGAAACATCATCTCTAACTGGCTTTCAGTCCCCTTCAGTGGACTTCGTTCTACTAGCCCCGACTTCCAGTCCGGGGCGGGTGATGCAATAAACGATACTTTTCAAACATCCTCTTAGAGTCATGCAAGTTTTTTTATTGCTCAGGAGATTGACATGGAATCTTTTGACTATTCTTTTGACTATATTGTTTTAGGGGCAGGACTGGGTGGACTCTCTGCCGCCGCTTGTCTCTCGCGTCAAGGCTACCGCGTTCTTGTTCTGGAACAACATGATATTCCCGGCGGCTGTTGTCATACCTTTGATTATGGCAACTACCGCTTCTGCGCGGATGTACATTACATTTCTCAATGCGGCTCTGGTCAGACGATCGATCAATTTTTGCACTATATCGATCGCGCCGTTGAGTTTAACAGTCTCGACCCCGATTGTATTGATCGCGTGGTCACCGATCAAGCTGATTTTCGCATTCCGCTCGGTTGGGAAAGGTTGCGCGATCGTTTAATCCACACCTTTCCTGAAGAAGTCAATGCAATCAATGCTTATTGTGATGAAATCAAACTAATTCATCAGCAAGTTCATGATCTCGTGCGTGACATTCGCTGGTATGACCAACAGTGGATAGACTGGCTCAAACTACCGAAGTACTGGCAGCTTTTTCAGCGGCGCAACTGGACATTGCAAACTCTGTACGATCGTGTCGGACTCTCTCCCAAGCTGCAAGCGATTCTTGCAGGTCAAAGTGGAGATTATGCACTACCGCCCAGCGAAATCGCGCTTTTAACTCACACTGCTTTGGTCTGGGACTATTCAGAAGGAGCTTACTATCCAAAACATCACTTTAAGCATTTTGTCGAGACAATCGCAGATGCGATTACAGAAAATGGAAGCATCATTCTTTATTCCACTCCGGTTGAACAGATTCAAGTCTCGCATCAGCAAGTGACAAGCGTTCTTGCAAAAGGTAAAACTTACCAAGCTAGAAACGGCTACATCAGCGACCTTGATCCGAAGTTGACCGTAACGCTCATGCACAATTCAGAAGCCCTTTCGCGCAAAGAACGCGATCGCTTAACTCAATATGAGTATTCAGCAAGTGCATTTAACATTTACCTGGGTCTAGATGAGCGCTTTGATCCGACTCATTATGGCATTGGAAACTGGAATATTTGGTACTATCCCACCGGAGACTTAAATCAGGAGTATCAAAAACAATTAGCAGGCGATCTGAGTCATCCGTGGATCTTTTTATCTTGCCCGACTCTCAAATCATCAGAACCCGGCATGGCTCCGCCTGGACATCATGTGTTAGAGATTGCTACGGTCTGCCCATACGAGCCATACGAGCAGCTTCACAATACCGATCTGCAAGCTTACAAAGCGAAGAAACGCGAAACCTATCAGCACCTCATGACCAGTGTGCGCGATTTGATTCCGGATGTCGATCGCTACGCTCGGATGAAAGTTTATGGTACACCCACAACCAGCGAGTTTTACTTGGGACAACCGCAAGGCAACATTTATGGTGCAAAGTTGATGCCGCGACAAGTGGGATTAAATCGATTAGGGTACAAAACCGAATTGCCGAATCTCTTCTTTGTGGGTGCTAGTGCGGGATATCCGAGTGTTCCAGGTGTGATTGGCAATGGCATGGATGTCACAGAACTAATCACAGGGCAATCCGTCTGGCATCGAAAGGCAACAGATCCGCTGCCGATTCAAGAAGTCGCACTGAGTTCCTCATAATTTTCTCACAAGTCTTTGGTTCCAGAACTGTTGACGATCAGTGTGCAGGGTCTTAATTGCCGATGTCGATCGCGACGCATGAAAATGGAGAAAACATCATGGTGACTGCACAACCAACTTCGATAGGAGCATACCTAATTCAACGGCTTTATGAACAGGGGGTGCATCATGTGTTTGGTGTACCGGGTGATTATGTTCTAGGGTTTGACAAAATGCTAGAGCAGAGTCCGATCGCATTGATTAATACTTGCGATGAACAGGGGGCTGGATTTGCTGCTGATGCTTATGCTCGACTACGCGGATTAGGGGCGGCTTGTGTGACTTATTCAGTCGGAGGATTAAAGCTTGCGAATACAACGGCACAGGCGTATGCAGAAAAGTCTCCGGTCGTGGTCATTAGCGGTGCGCCTGGAATGAGTGAACGCATTCAGCATCCGCTTTTGCATCACAAAGTTCGTGACTTCAATACACAATACAAAATCTTTCAAGAACTCACCGTTGCTGCTGCGGTACTCGATGATCCGAATACTGCATTCGAGGAAATCGATCGCGTTCTCGATGCCGTTCTTTGCTACAAGCGTCCGGGATATATCGAAATTCCGCGCGATCGATTGAATCAAGCGGGCAATCCCAACTATCAGACTGTTGCTCAACTGGACGTGAGTGACCCTGATACATTAGCATTCGCGCTCGATCGAGCAGCGAAGTTAATTAATGCGGCACATCAACCTGTGATTTTGGCAGATGTGGAAATTCATCGCTTTGGATTGCAAGATCAACTTCTGCAATTGACTGAGAAAACAAACATTCCAGTAGCAGAAACCGTGTTAGGCAAATCGGTGATCAGTGAACAACATCCTCACTATCTTGGACTGTATGCAGGTGCATTAGGCAGTGAATCTGCAAGGCAGTATGTAGAATCGAGCGATTGTGTGATCATGCTCGGCGTATTCTTGATCGATTTCAATCTCGGTGAGTTTACGGCGCATCTAGATCCCGATCGCGCTATTTATGTCACGAGTGAAAGAACATCGATTCAATCGCAGAACTACTCAGGAATTCGCTTACAGGATTTTGTTCAAGAATTGGTTCAAGCGAATATTCGCAAACGAGAACTAAATCTCGCGGCTCGATCTAAACCTGCTACATTAGGCTTTCCGCTGCCGAATCAAGCGATGACAGTAAAACGCTTGTTCGAGCGGTTAAATACTTTTATCCGCAACGATATGATTGTGCTTGCTGACATCGGAGACACTTTATTTGGCGGATTAGAACTGTCAGTGCATGATAAAACGCGCTTTCTTTCTCCTGCGTACTATGCGTCTGTAGGCTTTGCTATTCCCGCTGCGATCGGTGTTCAATTTGCCAGTCCTCATCTACGCCCACTGGTCTTGGTTGGCGATGGTGCGTTCCAAATGACCGGAATGGAACTTTCGACGATCGCTCGCTATGGACTCAATCCGATTGTGATTGTTCTGAATAATGGTGGTTATGCAACCGAGCGACCGATGCTGGATGGTGCATTTAACGACATTGGGCTTTGGCAATACAGCAAAATCCCTGAACTCATGGATGCGGGATACGGATTTGATGTTCGTACCGAAACCGAGTTAGAAGCAGCACTGATAGAAAGTCGATCGCGTTCAGACGGTTTCTGCATTCTTGATGTTCATCTCGATTCTCATGACATTTCAATCGCATTGCAGCGACTGACTCAAGCGATCGCCAAACAAATCCCTGCCATTCCCTGAAGGTGATTTATGAACAGAAATCATTTGCAGCTTAATCCGGTAATGCAAGACTTACGATCGAGCATTGCCGACTTGAATACTGTGAATTCCTGGCTAGGATTATTGCGATTTTGTAGCTTAGGAATTGCCTGTTTGAGTTTGATGGTCTTCGCGTGGGAGTCTCCGAATCTGTGGGGCTTTGTTGGATATAGTGCGATCGCAGGATTTGTCTATGCCCTTTGGTTTATCTGCACTCATGATGCTATCCATCACACGCTCACAGGTTGGAACTGGTTTGATGAAGGACTGCCGCGCTTAATTTCCTATCCGATGCTGTGGATGCACGGCGTTTATGCTCATCTGCATCGCCTGCATCACGGTTGGAATGGCACAAATTTGCACGACCCAGAACGAGTGCAGTGGACACTGAAAGAATATCAAAATGCAAGTCCGTGGATGCAGTGGTATGTCAGACACCAGTGGGAAATTGACTTATTTGTGCTGGGTGGGTTTGGCATGATCGGGAAAACCTTGATCAAAGGCTGGCGATTGGGCGAGCAAATTCCGGCGATTCGTCGATCGTGGTTTGTTGATGCAACGGGCATTTTCTTGGTGCAGGTAGGCTGTTTTACTTGGGCAATCCTTTCCAATCACCTGTGGCGCTACATTTTGTTCTGGCTGATTTTAGAACGGGTAGTTGGGATTGTCGTTCAAGCAAGGGATCATCTTGAACATTACGGAATGTGGAGTAAAGCCGAGGGACATCAACTCACGCAGCTTTACAGCAGTCGGAATTTAACCGTGCATCCGATCGTTGCCTGGTTTGTTGGCGGGTTAAATTATCATTCAATTCACCACGCATTCCCCAGCATTCCGTTTGATCAATTGCCCGAAGCGTTTTGCAGAATTCAAACCGTGTTAGAACAGCATCACTTGCCACCACTGACGGTTGGATCAGGCTATGTTCGAGAGACGCGGCGTTTGAGTCAACAGCCTTTACTGATTGGTGAGATTGATGGTCGTTATCAGATGGTAAATCCGCTGACCGAGATTGTTAAAAATTAGGATTGTTAAAAATTAACTCAGAACCTTGATGGTGACTGTCTCACTGACTAAAGTGAAGTTAAGCATTCTATCGCCGATTTTGGAGGAATGTAAACGTGCAGAACGCCAACTGCACCGGATACGATAACTAGTCATATCATTCTCAACTTGAATCAATTTAACTCGATCGCATCAGGGACATTGCTTTACTCTTCACCTACAAAAGCGACCTGTGAGATAAGGATTAAATGCTATGAAACACCGAGAAGGGACTCTTGCCGGGTGGCAGGGGGTGAATCTCTATTATCAAAGTTGGCATCCTGACGAACCAAGTCAGGCAGTAATGACATTAGTTCATGGATTGGGTGGGCACAGTGATGTGTTTCAGAATGCCGTAGAGTATTTGCTACCTCAAGGCTATGAAGTCTATGCTTTCGATCTGCGCGGGCATGGACGATCGACAGAACAACGAGGACATATTAATGCTTGGGCGGAGTTTCGAGAAGACTTACGCCTGTTTTTACGCTTTGTGCGATCGCAGCGTACTAGTTGCCCGATCATTCTATGGGGACATAGTTTGGGCGGAACGATTGTGCTGGATTATGTTTTGCGCTCTCCCGACGAAGTTCAAGGTTTGATTGTGACGGCTCCTGCGTTGGGCAAAGTCAGCATTTCACCAGTGAAACTGGCGATCGGGCGATTGATGTCGCGATTTGCGCCGCGATTTAGCTTGCGACTTGGGATTCACGACTATGTTGGATCGCGCGATCCAGAAGTCGTCGAAGCTTATCGACGCGATCCGTTGCGGCATGAGTATGGTAGCGCTCGACTCGCGACGGAATACTTTTCGGCAGTTCGCTGGATCTATCGTCATGCGTCTGAATTGGAAATTCCGCTATTGATTTTGCATGGAAGTAGCGATCAAGTCACGTTGCCTGAAGGAAGTCGTCTCTTTTTCCAGCAGGTAATTTTTACAGATAAAGAGCATCGGGAATATCCAGGAAGTTATCACGATCTATTCGTGGATACGGACTATGAACTGGTGTTTTTGGATCTCGAAAATTGGTTGAAACGGCATTTAATTGGAGCAAAGACTTGTCAACCACTGATGACTGAAGCTTGAAAGTAATTCACCGGAGGAGAAGAACTGTTTCTTCTTGGAGAAGATGATTGATGCTGAGAAACTTGATCAAAGAACTACTCTGTTAGGTCGTACTTTACCGTCATTGTTAGCCGATGCCTGCACTCTACATCCGAATCCGACTGCCTTGAATCAATGGACAGAGGCAGGATGGCGATCGCTCTCGAATCGAGCTTTTCAGACAAAGGCGGAAGCTTTAGCGCTAGGCTTGCTCGATCTCGGATTGGTGCGGGGCGATCGAGTGGCGTTGTTAATGTCAAGTGATGTGAACTTTGCGATCGCAGATATGGGATGTGCGATCGCCGGATTAATTGATGTTCCGATTGATCTGACTCAAACCCCGGAAACGATTGTTTTAATTTTGAAACAAAGCGGCTCAAAGGCGTTGATCGTTTCAAATCTGGACTTGCTTCAGCAGGTTCTACCGCATCTTGATCCGTTGCAATATATTCTTTTAGCCGAAGTTCCCGAAAACTGGCATTCTGATGATCCACAGCATCTCTATTCGTTTGCTCAAATCAGTTGCAAGGCGCATCCGGTTGAGCGAATCAATGCGCTGTATCGATCGCTTTCTCCCCAAGATTTAGCTACGATCGTGTATGTTCCTGGAGCCGATGGAGAATGGCTTGGAGTTATGCTCACGCATGAAAGCCTTGCTGGAAATGCTTTAGCTGCGTTTGCCACTTTATCGCGACTGCAATGGGGCATCGAGGAAACTTCGCTCTCATTTCTGCCTCTCACTCATGTGTTTGCTCGATGCTTGATCTATGGTCATTTCTACTACGGACATACAATTTATTTTTCAACTGCGAATCGAGTGTTCAAACATCTTAAAGAAGTTAAGCCGACGATTTTAGCAACAGTGCCTTTGCTCTTAGAGCGGGTTTATAGCAAAACGCTAGAACAGGTAGCGAAATTAACGTCTCGGCAGGAACGGATTGCATTCAAATTTGCGTTGCGGCTGGCAAAACGACACAAGCTCGGACAGTCAAGAATCGATCCGCTATTGCAGAAATTTGTAGCTCGGTTTGGGTTGTCACAGTGGCGATCGCTGTTTGGCGATCGATTAAAGTATGTGCTGTGCGGTGGGGCAGCTTTGAAACCAGAGTTAGCGACCGTGTTTGCAGCAGCGGGCGTGGATATCTATCAAGGGTATGGGTTAACGCAGGCGAGTGCGGTGGTGAGTTGTAATCGAGATCGCGCCAATCGTGCGGGAACAGTGGGGAAGTTAATCGAAGGGGTGGGGGTTGCAATCGCGCCCGATCACGAAATCTTGGTGCGGGGGGTTTATCTGATGCGCGGATATTATCAAAATCCTGAAGCGACTGAAGCCGCGATCGATGCTCAAGGTTGGTTACA
>CAXTDB010000125.1:0-12538 GCA_964242045.1 uncultured Leptolyngbya sp.
ACGTCGATAAGTCCGCCATTTCTGCCAGCCTTGTCCGATTAGCCAAACGAGCAAACAAGCCCCGATCGTCAGCAAACAAGCGGTAAAGAATCCTCGCAATCCTTGAGTAAAAAGTGCCAAAAACCAAGCGATCGCGCTTCCCAAAATCCGAATCACTTCGCTAATCCAAGCGGTCACAGGTAAAGGCAACCATCCTGCTACCCAATTCCAAAACCGCTGCAATAGACTAAACGGCTGATAGTCTTCGATCGACGGCGGAATCAATTCATGTCCAGGAATTGGGTCGATCGTAAACCATCCCATTCGCGGGACAAACACTTCCGTCATCGCATAAGCATCGGTGTTTTGCACCACATACAATCCAGTGAACGGATTGAACTGTCCCGGTGCATATCCCGCGACTAACCTTGCTGGAATGCCAATCGATCGCAGCATCATTGTCAGCGTCGTCGAAAAATGATCGCGATCGCCGCCTTGATTCTGCAAAAACGCCTCAACCAAATCTTCACCCGGTTTCAACAAGTCGAGATCTTGCCGCACTCGGTAACGCTGTTTCAAATACTGTCCGAGGTAAAGCGCTTTTTCGTAATCTGAGTCTAATGGATTGGCAGAAGTCTCTAAAATTCGAGAGGTTTCTTGCTCAACTCGTTTAGCAATTCCCGGTGGAATCTGCAAATAGGGACTGTTGCGCGCATAGTTCGCCTTTAATGAATTCAGCCGCAGCAACGTTCGATCGCGATACGGCACTTCAGATACAACGCTATAGGTCATGCCATCGCGCAGTTCGATCGGTGCGCGCAATCCCGCTTCTGGATCGATCGCAATCTCATCGGTGGGAAAATACACTTCCTTTACGGTCGAAAGCGCTGGAATCAAATTCGGCATATCCGAAACGATCGTAAAGGTTTGCACAACTTCGCGCGTTCTACTCAGCGTTACCGGATTCGGCATGAAAAACCGATACGACCAAGGCAATCGTTTAATCGTCTGCGTCTTCTCGTTGCGCGACACTTCCCAACCTTGCCCGGTATAGCGATCGAATGCCATCACCCGCCAAAATCCTTCAATCTGCGATCGCACTCGCATGATCACCCGTGGCTTTAGTTTCCCCCGCTGATTTTGATTAATCTTGTCGCCAAAGCCCGCATAAAATTCGTCGCTGCGATCGCTCGATTGCGCCCTTCCTTGTCCCTGTCCATTGCCGCCACGCATTCCCACCCGTGGTTCTCCGCGCTGTCCGAAGCCCGGATTCGTGATCACCCGATTATCAAACTGCGCTTGCACACTCACCGGAGAACTGACCGGAAATATTCGCAACTGATACCCTGGCAGTCTGGGCATCAGTGCAAAAATCACTAATCCTAGTGCGAGTACGATCGCAAAAATCGCAGGCAAAACTCGAAAATTCACCTGCTTAAAACTGGTGCGCTCTAGCTTCACTACATCCACGCCCAAGCGCGAACAATAATCGAGCATCAATACCGGAAGCGCGATCGCCAAAAATACCAGCAGCATCGCTCCAAACAGCATCGTCTGACTCAGCGTACTCGCGACCGACAGCAGCACCAGTCCAATGATCATCGAATATCCCAGATCTTTACGACGCGGCATATCGAAGCTATGTAGCACCTGAATCTGAATTAAAAACTCTGCCAGCAGCAGCCGATTATCTCCCGACTGTGCGCCACCGATCATCTTGCCAAAAAAACTAAACAGCACGATCGTCATGGCGATCGCTAATAAAAACTTAAATCCAGTATTCTTCTTGCGTCGTCGATGCCAACTCCAACATGCCCCGATCGCGCTCAATGGAATTGCCCACAGCGCCAACTGCGTTTCCGCCGCCAAATCCGTTGCTAAGATTCCGACACTCACAAGCGACTGTGTAAGAACTCGAAACAGAATCGATTCTTCTGGCTTCGCTTCTGGGATTGCCTGAATTTGCGCTTGGAGTTGCTGCCACCAGTTTTTCATGAAGACCAGATGAAGGGTGAATTTCAACCTTCAGAGTACCCTTTGATTGATAAACGGCGACCGGGAAGATTGCGATCGCTCCAAACGTTCTACAATACGGTAAGCAAATCGGTTTAATCGTGGCTGAAGCTATCCGATGATTTGGACAGTTCTGATTGCTCTGTATGGATTATTTGTCGCGATCGGTGGCATCATCGGCTACTTCAAAGCCAGAAGCCGCATTTCACTCATTGCAGGATTGAGTAGCGCTGTTGCACTTTGGATTGCGGCATACGCGACTTTAACGAATCGAATGAGCGGATTGCTCTTTGCCACACTAATTGCGATTTCACTCGGTATCTTCTTTAGCTTTCGCTGGGCACAAACTCGTAGATTCATGCCCGCTGGACTCATGACGATCCTGAGCGCGATCGCTACGATCGCGTTTGCCGTGGGTGCTTTAAATCTGGAACAGAAATGAAACCTTATCGCCTTTCCCTAGCGAGATGCGATCTCCGGCTCTCAGTCGATGCCGATTGCCCATCGGAAGCGGCGAATTATTGATATACGTGCCATTTGAGCTACCGACATCTTCGATGTAATAGGCATCCCCTTCGATGCGAATATCCGCATGAATTCGCGAAACGACTTCGGCATTAGGAAAGCCAGACACATCAATATCCGGTGGAATGCGATCGTTGGGCTTGCCGATATGAATCACGGGCAATCCAGGCGGGATCTCAATCTCGGTACTGGTTTGTAGATTTAACAATCGAGCGTAAATTTGTTGAATCTGAGTTCTTGAGTTTGCTTGCGGAATTGAAGCGGGAGTCGCTTGAGTCGGCAGCACGATCGGTTCAGGCTCGATCAAAGAATCGGGCACCACTAACGGAGGAAGTTCTTGCGGATCAGGAATCGAGGATTCAGGGGTCGATAGCATAGGAGCGCTCACAGGTTTCAAATTAAAGCCGCACTGTCCACAAAAGCTAGCATCGGCTTGAATCTCAGCTTGGCAGTTAGGACAAGCGATCGTAGCGGGCAGCGGAGTGTAGCAAGATTCACACTGAACTGCACCTTCTGGATTGGGATGACTGCAATTTGGGCAGACGATCATTCGAGTGTTCCATTCAAAATTGAATTCATCATATCTGCCAGTTGTTTAGCAGAAAATGCCACTTGAAATAAATACAAGCTGTCTGCCCAAATTACGGGATGCAATCATTTGTTTAGCGCTCCTTTGAATCTTGGAGCGATCGCGCCATTCAGATCGAAAACGATCGCTCCAAGATCAATGCTCAAGTCGTTTGTCTTTTACCTCTGCTGAGCAAGCCTACCAATCCAGCCAGCCCTAACACGCCTAACAGTCCCCAGTTACCTCCAGAATCTCGATCGCCGCCACCCGCAGCGGCATTGTTTACACCTGTTGGGGAAGTAGTCGTTGTCCCTGTGGTTCCAGTGGTTCCTGTAGTTCCCGTAGTGCCAGTAGTTCCCGTAGTGCCAGTGGTTCCTGTAGTTCCAGTGGTTCCTGTCCCTGTAGTTCCGGTAGTTCCGGTAGTTCCCGTGGTTCCGGTTGCATCGGTTCCACCTGTTCCTGTGGTTCCCGTGGTTCCTGTACCCGTCCCTGTGGTTCCCGTAGTCCCCGTACCCGTGGTTCCTGTAGTTCCCGTGGTTCCAGTTGCATCGGTTCCGCCTGTTCCCGTGGTTCCTGTCCCTGTTCCCGTGGTTCCGGTTGCACCAGGAGCGGTTGTAGTTCCAGTTGCGCCAGGTGCGCTACTGGTTCCGGTTCCACTTGTACTCGTCGTTCCACTGGTTGTACCGCTTGTAGAACCAGCACCACTGCCGGATGAGCTACCCGAACCGCTGCTCTGAGCCGAAGCAGGCAATCCTAACGGTAATATTGCAAGGCTAAGGGCGATCGCGCTTGCAGAAAAAATCTTGGGAAGATTTGTCATAGATTTCTATTCCTTAAAGTCAAATTCACAACGCGAACAAGCTTCTAAACATCGAAGCTCGATCACCCTATTCTGAATAACTGATCGATTGCTGCCTCTACCTATGGGGCTAGTGATTCGCGCTCGAACACAGAAAAAGCTTGCAGCCGCATTTCTACCATGCTGCAATTGGGGTAAATATCAAACAAAACGGAGAGAGAGGGATTCGAACCCTCGGTACGGTTCAAGACCGTACAACAGATTAGCAATCTGCCGCTTTCGACCACTCAGCCATCTCTCCAAGTGATGAGTCACTATCATAACAGGTTTTAGTGACTCGATCGCAGTTTTTTGTGCGGAAATGAACCTTAATGAAGTGTGAAGCTAAACGCTGCGAGCAGTGCCGCGATCGCATAAAACCAGCCGACAACCTGTGTTTCTGTCCAGCCCGTTAACTCTAGATGATTGTGAAACGGCGACATCTTGAACAGTCGTTTACCGATCCCATTCGCGTCTTTTGTCGCTTTGTAGTAACTCACTTGTGCAATCACAGAAAGCGTTTCTAAGAAAAATAGACCGCTCAAAATCAACAGTGCAAACAGCGAATTTGTCAGCAAGCCCACCGCAGCAAGCGCGCCTCCCAGTGCTAGCGATCCCGTATCGCCCATAAACACTCGTGCCGGATTGCGATTGTGAACGAGAAAACCAAGACATCCCCCGCTTAATGCCGCGCAAAAGATCGCTAAATCAGCGTGCTGAGGAAAAATCAATGCACCCAAACCGAGAAACGCGATCGCGACCGTTCCACCCGCTAAGCCATCCATGCCATCGGTCAGATTCGTTGCGTTACTTTCTGCAACCAAAACAAAGCAAGCCAACCCCCAAAACAGCGCACCCAGCGGCAACATCAACCCAAACGGCAGCGCGATCGTGGTTAACCCTGAGTTTGTCACCATCAACCAGACACAAAAGGCAGCCGCAAAAAAGATTTGCAGTCCCATCTTAGTTTTCGGTGAAATGCCTTTGTTCGACTTGCGGCGAATAATTTGCCAATCGTCGAAAAAGCCGATCGCAGCGTAGGAAAGTGTCAAGGCTGAAACCGCGATCGCGTTACTAGAAAATTCAGATAAAACCAGTCCGATCGCGACTGCCACGGGAACAAAGAAAGCCCCTCCCATCGTCGGAGTTCCAGCCTTCTTTAAATGCGATTGCGGTCCATCTTCGCGAATAATCTGCCCCGCTTTCAGCGCTTTGAGGAACGGAACCGCCCAAAAACCGACTCCCGCAGTAGCCAGTCCGCTCATCCACATCGGCAGTGTCAGCGATGCACTCTGACTCCAAACGCGACCGCTGAAATGATCCAGCGAGATCGCAGCGATCGTCATGCTGATCGCCAATACAAGGAACAAGCGTGTTCCTGAAAAATTCAAGGTTCTTCCTGTAAATAGTTTTGCGTCCACAGGTCTGTCACTTCACTCCGCACAGTACACCACACTCACAGCGGACTAGATTCCAGACAGAACCTAGTCCTTCATTGCCTAATCTTCTAAATCCAAATCGTCGTCATCGTCGTCGGTATCAAACGTACCGCCATCATTTTCCATCAGTTCGTTGATTTCTTCCTCATCGTCGAGGTAGTCGAAATCGGCATTGTCACGGGCTAAAAGCCGACCTGAGCTTTCAAGCCAGTCAAGAATCGACGACTCTTGCTGCATCGGAATTACCGCTGCGCGCTGAGTTCGAGTTTCTTGACGTAAAGAGGGATTGTAAATCATTGAACGGTTGTAACTCCAGCAGTCGAGATGATCTATTTCTATCTTAGATCGACCAAAGCACCCAGAGTGTACCACTTGCGATCACGCTTGGGACATTGATTTTGCTCGAATTTGAGCAATTTTTTAGCCTGATCTAATTTCGTTTTAGATTCAAAGCATTTTCTACGTTTTTCTGAAAATGTCAAGCAATCTATTCCCAAAGATCGATCGACGTTGATTTAAGAAAGGTTTTCAAACTGAAACAGAGTCGGAGAGAGCGATTACGATTAATTCTGTTTACTCCAGGAGTGGGTCATGATCGGGAAGGCTGCTTTACTTGAAGTGATCGCGGGAAAAAATCGCGGCATTCTTGCCAATGATGCCCAGAAACAGGGAATTCTGGCAGCGATCGCACAACTTGAAGATCGAAATCCGACCCCGCGACCGATCGAAGCGCTGAGTTTGCTCGATGGCGATTGGCGATTGCTTTATACGACCAGTCGCGGCATTCTCGGCATTGATCAGTTTCCGCTTCTCACTTTGGGGCAGGTGTATCAATGTATTCGCGCCCCGGAGGCAAAGGTGTATAACATTGCAGAAGTTTCGGGACTGCCATTTTTAGAAGGAATCGTCTCAGTGGTGGCGCGGTTTCGTCCGCTGTCAGAACGGCGAGTCGATGTCAAGTTTGAACGATCGCTAATCGGACTCCAGCGCTTAATTGACTATCAATCACCCAGCTACTTTATTCAGCAGCTAGAATCCGATAAGAAGTTTGCGGCGATCGACTTTAGCATCGAGAACCGAAATCAGCAGGGCTGGCTCGATATTACTTATCTCGATGAAGACTTGCGGATTGGACGCGGCAACGAAGGCAGTGTGTTCGTTTTAACCAAAGAATAAGCGATGCGACTTTCTCAAGGTCATCTCAATCTACTGAAACTGTGTCCGCGCAAATTTCAGCATACGTATCTAGAGCAGTTGGGATCACCGAATTCGCCGGATCAGCAAGAGCGGCTCTTGGCGGGCAGTCGGTTTCATGCGTTGATGCAGCAGTGGGAGATGGATTTACCGATCGAGCCTTTTCTACAAGAAGATCCGCAACTGAGACAATGGTTTCATGCGTTTGTGGCAGCCGCTCCGCAGATTTTACAGATTCACAATCCGCTGTTTCGAGAAAGTGAACAACTACGAATGCTGGAGTTTCAAGGGCACATTTTAACGGTGGTGTATGATTTGCTGATTTTGACCGAGCAAGAGGCGCAGATTCTCGATTGGAAAACTTATCCGAAGCCGTCAAGAAATGATTTATCGCAAAGCTGGCAGTCTCGCTTGTATCCGTTTGTGCTGGCTGAAACGAGCGATTACGCCCCCGAACAAATCTCGATGACGTACTGGTTTTTTCAAGCGAAGCGAGAAGCAGAATTGCCGCAGAGTTTAAAGCTTCCCTATAGTGCGAAACAGCACGAGGAAACGCGGCAGGAATTAACGCGATCGCTAAATCAGTTGAGTGAATGGCTCGATCGATACGAAACAAACGGCGAGTTTTTTCCTCAAATTTCTGACACTGCGCCAGAATGCCCGGATTGTAGTTTTGCGATTCGGTGTCAGCGATCGAGCCAAGTTTTAGCCCCTTCTGAATCACTGCTTACGCTGGCAGAAATTCAAGAAGTCCCCATCTAAAGCCTAGTGCGAACTAATCAAGCCAAACAGTGCATTTAACACTTGCCGCCACAAAGCACCAATCAGAAAATAAGGTCCGTACAGATCAAGCAGTGAGTTCGAGGAGTGACGCTGATTTGGAAAAAAGTGCTCTAAAAGTCGCGGGACGAGCCACGAAATCGCGATCGCATACACCCAAGTTGAAAACCCGAACCCAAGTTGAACGGTTGACTGCCCGCGAAACTCAAACTGCATTCCAATGGCTGTACAAGTGACGATCGTAATTTCTTCCAATCGAGCCGCAAGAATCGACGGCGGCGAGTAAATCCCCCACAGCATCCGAAATGAATTTTGTAAACGGTTTCGTTCTTCAGGTCTTTGCAGTACGCCGCTCAACACCGCCATCGTCATTTCGTCAGCAATTCCATCTGCTTGCAAGCCATATTTTCTCTGAAACGCTTTGAGTGCTTTTTCGGTGTCTTTGCCAAAGTAGCCGGATCGATCGCGACTCGGAAATCCCTCTTCAGCGAGGAATGCTTGAAGTTGTTCGACCCGATGCTGAGTTTCGGGAGAAAGTGCTGCATTGCTGCGACTCAGTTTTGGATAAAGTAATGCAGACCAAGTGAGACTGCCAACTACTCCATCGACAACCAGTTTGCGCTGAATTTGAAACGTGCGAACAGCTTGCATGGTCGCTTCGTCAAACTTGCCTGTAACCTCACATGGAATGTTCTGCTCTTGTAAGAGCGTTTGCGCTTTTCTCGTCGCACTCTCGATCGCGTCCGAGGGTTGATCTAGATAAATTGTTGGTAGCGTTGAGTATAAAAAGACAGGCTCTCCTTTCAGCGCTAACGATTGCTTTTTGCCAAACAGTTTATCAATCCATTTCTTCAACCTGCGTTTTCCTGACATAAAGATGCTCCTGATGACCAGTGAGTTAACAAGTGAGTTGACAAGGGGAGCATCCCCATTGTGCATTAGCGTCTCTCCGCCCTCATCCCCAACCCTTCTCCCCAGGGAGAAGGGAGCAAGAACTCTGGTTCCCTCTCCCCAGGGAGAGGGTTAGGGTGAGGGCAATCTTGGATTTTTGCACAATGGGGATGCTCCCGTTGACAAGTGAGTTGGAGTCAAACTTCAAAGAAGGTGTGTACCTGTCTGCTGGATCGCCATCGATCCAGCAGACAGCGTGTACTAAACCTCGATAATCAATGTCAGCGTGTCTTCGACACCGACGATCGTGACAGGCTGCCCAGGAACTAACTGAATGATTTGACCGACCGACACCAGCAGCTTGAATTGCCAGTACGTTCCGGCGTGAGACACGATTAATTGCCCGTTGTGCGTCGCTTCGAGATTGGCAGGAATGCGTTGTGGTAAAGCTTCGATCGTTCTTGGTTTAAACAGATTCGAGTTCATAATCATCCTTGTGTGAGGGTTTTTTAGATCAAAAAAGCCGACGCAATGACGTAGCATTTGTCGGCGGGTAGGCTTCTAGCCTCTAAAGCCAAACGAAAGTTGGATCTAGTTGTCTATCAATCAGCGGTCTAGGTTTCGCACAGACGCGCAACAAAGCTTAATCTGGCACGTCAGATCAAGAACGCCACCAGCGCATTTGAGATTCCACAATTTGCTGATGCAGCTTCATCACTGTGTGAAGCTCTGGTTCATTCAGCAAGTGACGCTCTCCGATGTGTCCTCCTAATTCCACGATCGTTTGATGATTGCCTTGCTTCGATCGAGTTTCATACGCGCCGTGTTGCGTAATCGAGAGCATTTCAATCAGGCGGAAGGTCGTGTGAGAAAATACTGAAGGCAATGCAATCAGCGCAGATGGCTCCGTTTTCTTCAAATCCCGACTGGGCGAGGTAACAGCGTCTTGATCTCCAATTTTTGCGAATAGCTGAATCGCATCTCCACCTCTGGGGAAACTGGAGGCAGCGGTCGTAAAAGGCATAACGAACCTCCTCTATCGGTGTTGTTTACAGTCCAAGATCTGTTAAACCTGCTCAATCAGGAGTTGGGTTCTCAGACCTCAATACAATCGATTACACTTTTCTCACAAACCACTAATGAAAGCTATACTTAGCGTACAGCATAAAGCTAAATCTCTAAATTTGCAAGGAAGAATTCTGGACTTCTCCTAACCGCGCTTGTAATTAAGAAACTTGCCCGCTACTCCTATAACTTTAATCTCACATGCCTAGAATTTAAGTTGTTACTTTCGCTACAAAATCGCCTGGTTCATTGAACCTAGCCACGTTTGAAGGTTCGGTTAAGTCCCCCTCACATTTGTGAGCTACTTTTAGATTTAGCGGTATAGTGGGCACTGAAACCGCGTTCTTTTGGAAAATTGCAGGTTTTCTCATGCCGCGACTTAACTGCGATCGATGCCCAAGCCCCGATTCATCTCACAACCCTGGAAAGGAGAGTAATGTTAATGTTCTCTGTTCCTGATACCTTTGTTCAAGAAACCGCGAAACGGCAAGGAGTAACACAAACTGAACTCGATGCCCTGCTGTTGGCGCTCGCGAATCATTCTGGAATTGAGATCGCAAAGCGTCTTGAGATTAGTGAAGCTGCGGTGAGAAAAAGACTAGGCGAAAGCTACAAGAAATTTCAGATCGAGGTCGGTGGTAATAAAAAACTGAGCCACTTGAAACAGCAGTTACTAACGGCTTATCAATCGAGCCAGCCTGAAGGCAAGCATCAGGATTGGGGAGAAGCAGTCGATGTAGAAGACTTTTGTGGACGAGAAGCACAACTAACCGAGCTAGAACAGTGGATTCTTGGTGATGCGGTTGAATTTGGCTCGAAGCCGCGTCGATTAGTGGCAGTGTTGGGCATGGGAGGCATTGGCAAAACGACGTTAGCCGCCAAGCTTGCAAAAACCATGCAGCCTCAGTTTGATTATTTAATTTGGCGATCGCTCCTGAATGCTCCTCCTTTGAAAGACATACTGGCAGAATTATTAAAATTCCTTCCTAGCAAGTCAGAACTTGATTCACCCGACAATGAGAATACTCGCTTGCTGCGGCTCCTGAATGCTTTGCGCGATCATCGCTGCTTGATCGTTCTAGACAATGTGGAATCGATTCTACGGAGCGGTCAAGACAAAGACCACGAGCAAGCTGGAGAGTACGAAGAAGACTACGAAGGCTATGGAGATTTTTTCAAAAAAGTAGGAGAAACCGCGCATCAAAGCTGTTTACTGCTGACTAGCCGAGAAAAGCCGAAAGAAATTGCTGCACTAGAAGGAAAAGAACTACCCGTTAAAGTGTTGCAGCTTGCTGGATTAAATCAACAAGAAGCACGAGAAATGCTTAGAAATAAAGGCTTTTCAGGATCAGAAGCAGAGCTTCGCGAATTAGTCGAGCGATATTCTGGCAATCCTTTAGCCCTCAAAATTGTGGCAACCACGATTTATGATTTGTTCGGAAATAATGTTGGACAGTTCTTATCACAAATTCGCGAAGAAACTGCGGTTTACGGCGATATTCGCATCTTATTAGAAAATCAATTTAATCGCTTATCAAGGCTCGAAAAGCAGGTGATGTATTGGCTTGCGATCGATCGAGTCTACGTTGATTTAACCGAGCTGCAAAATGATATTGTTCCACTTCAACAACTAACCCGAATTCTAGATGCGGTCGAATCATTGTCGCGCCGATCGCTGATCATCAAAGACGGCAAGACCGGGAAAATAAGGCTATCTCCGGTGATTCTAGAATATGTCACCGAGCAGTTGATCGATCAAGCTTATGCAGAAATCTTGCAGCTTCTTCAACCCAAAGACGAGAGCGTTGATTGGAGAAAATTTAGCTTATTGAATAACTATGCTTTGAGTAAAGCAAGCGCGCTCGATTACATTGAAGGATCTCAGAAGCAGAGAATCCTTGAACCTCTAAAAAATAAGCTCCTAAGCGTACTTGGAGACGAGCTAGAACCGTTATTGTGGCGCTCGATCGCAGCGATGAAAGGACAGGCATTTCTCAGAAAGAAGTATATCGCTGGAAACATTGTTCGCTTACTTTGCCAACTTCAAATCGGCAATCCCAAAATTAACTTAAACGGCAGTGACTTCTCGGATCTAACACTCTGGCAAGTCAACTTCAAGAATGTGAGCTTAGAAGGAACATTGTTCAATGATTCAGACTTAACTGGATCGGTGTTTACTGAAACCATGATGAGTCTTGTCAGCGTTCGATTTAGTCCTGATGGAACTGTGTTTGCAACAGGCATGGGTGATGGTGAAATTCGACTGTGGCAAGCTTCAGACCATAAGCAAATTCAAAGCTACAAAGAACATAATGTCTGGGTTTGGACGCTTGCCTTCAGTCCGGATAGTCAACTGCTGGCAAGTGGTAGTGACGACCACACCGTTAAACTCTGGAATCGACAAACTGAAGAATGCACGGTTCTCGGCGAACAGACTCAAGATCAGCATCAAAACAAAGTCTTTTCTGTGAACTTTAGTCCAGATGGAAAAATGCTTGCTAGCGCGAGTGCAGACCAAACGATCAAGCTTTGGGATGTTCAGCAGAATCAGTGTTTGCGAACCTTGAGCGGGCATACAGACGGCGTGTGGGCAGTCGTATTTAGCCCGGATGGACAAACGATCGCGAGTGCCAGCGCTGATCTAACAATCAAACTTTGGAATGTCAGCACCGGAGACTGTATCAAGACGCTCAAGGGACATCGTAAACAAGTTTATTCGATCGCATTTCATCCAGATGGACAACTTCTTGCTAGTAGTGGCGAAGATGAAATCGTCAAACTTTGGGAAGTGCGAACTGGAAAATGCTTGAAGTCGCTGGATGGTCATCGCAAGAAGATTTATTCAATTCGCTTCAGTCCAAATGGTCAACTTCTCGCAAGCAGCGGCGAAGATCGAACGATTAAACTCTGGGATGTGCAGACCGGAGACTGTTTAAAGACACTCACGGGACATACCAGTCAAGTTTGGTCGATCGCGTTTAGTCCAGATGGTGGAACGTTATTGAGCAGCAGCGATGATCAAACCGCGCGATTGTGGAACGTAGACACGGGCGATTTGCTGAATGTGCTACAAGGTTCGACTCGCGGTGTTTATTCGGTTATGTTTAGTCCGGACAGTCGATTGTTAGCGAGTGGTAGCGATGACCACCTAGCGCGGCTTTGGAATGTGAAAACAGGCGAGTGCCGCACAGCATTACGAGGACATCGGGGACGACTGCGATCGGTTGCATTTCATCCATCGGGCAA
>CAXTDB010000126.1:0-12508 GCA_964242045.1 uncultured Leptolyngbya sp.
GAGTTTATTCTAAAGTGGAATTGGGCAGGAATTAAGATTGAGCCTGTAAGCTATGTCTTTAGCAAACTAAAGGTGAATTTTCAGAATTTGCCAAATATTATTTTAGAAAATAGCGCGATCGCGAAAGAGAATGGATTTCAAGCATTTTACTACTTGAAGCAAGATGAAGAAGCCCCCGAATGGTACAGTCAGCTTGGCTCGTTTTCGCTCCCAACGCTTTTAAAACATTCTCAGTGGATTCCTGATTTACAAGAGCGTTTGATGACGATCGATGTTCCTTGTCTAACGATTGAGGCACTTTGTCAAAAGTATGATGTCCAATCCGTTGATGTGATTCACATTGATACGGAGGGCTACGATTTTGAAGTGATTAAACTCATTGACTTTCAGAAACTGAATCCTACGATCGTGCTTTATGAGCATAAACATCTGAGCGACGAAGATCGTATTTTATGTGATCAATATCTTCAGGATTTAGGCTATCAACTCCTTCCAACTTCAAGAGATACACTGGCAGTTTTAGAAACTGAGAAAATGCGCGATGTTCAACTTCGCCAAGCTTGGAATTTGGTGGTAGGTGAGTAATGAGTCAGCCAATTAGAGTATTTATCGGTTCTGGAGAGGCGAGTTTAGTTGAGCGTAAAGTTGCAGTTTACTCGCTGCGAAAACACACAAAACGCGACTTAGATATTTATGTGATTAATGGTACACACAATGCGATCGAGCTAAATGACCAAGATCCATTTCTCGCGCCGATGTCGCTCAAGATTAAATACCGTAATGTGACTGAATTTAGTTTGTATCGTTATCTAATTCCGCAAATCTGCAATTATCAAGGTCGAGCAATTTATATCGATTCTGATACCATTTGTTTATCCGATATTGGTGAACTGTTTGAAACTGATTTAGCCGGAAACGATTTTTTGGCTAAACAAGAATCAGTAGAAAGCTGGGGACTGAGCGTAATGCTAATCGATTGTGAAAAATGCCGATTTGATCTAGAAACGTATTGCGCTGAGATTGATCAAGGTTTGTACAGTTATGCTGATTTTAATCAGATGAATTCTCGGTTTTTGCAATATCATTGTTTCTCGATCGCTGAACTTGACCCAAACTGGAACCAGCTTGACTTTTGCAATTCTGAAACTAAGTTAATTCACTATACGAATCTCTATACTCAACCCTGGAAATCTTCAGATCATCCATTTGGCAAATTGTGGTTTCAGTATTTTAATGAAGCTTTAGAGGCGGGAGTCTTAACTGAAAGAGAAATTGAACTGAGCATTCTTCGATCGTATGTTCGCCCTGATATTCGCCAAGGCAATTCTTCTAAGAAATCGCTGCAATCTTTTCTTAGGAAATTGTTCAAATGAAGACTTCTATTATTATTAACAATTATAACTACCAACATTATGTAGTTGATGCGATCGAGAGTGTACTAAATCAAACCATTCCCGCCAACGAGATCATCATTGTCGATGATTTTTCGTCAGATCAATCCGCTCAAATTCTAAACAATAAATTTGCTCAAGCCGATCAAGTTCACCTTATTCTCAAAGATAAAAACGAGGGACAGCTTTCTGCATTCCAAACTGGATTCGGCGCATCAACCGGAGAAATCATCTTCTTTCTAGATGCCGATGACTTATATCAAGAGACTTATATTGAAACTGTTCTAGGTTTCTATCAAAATCATCCAGATTGCGAATTCCTATTTACTAGCGCAGAACTATTTGGAAACGAAGAGCGAATTGCAACTTGTTACGATCGTACTCGCGATCTCGGCTACTCAAAAATCAGCACAATCTACCGTAGAACTTGGATCGGACATCGTACTTCTACGCTTTCGATGAAGCGACAGGTATTAGAGCAGATCTTTCCGATTCCTTATTTAGAAGATTGGCGAATTCGGGCAGATGATTGTTTAGTTTATGGAGCCTCGATCGCGAATGCTCGTAAGTTCTATCTCAATCAACCGCTAGTAAAGTATCGAGTGCATGGAAACAATGGGCACTATGGAAAATCTAAAACGCGATCGTCCGAATATTTCCAACAATACGATCAAGCAGTCGATCGCTTATTCAAGTTTTGGAGCACTAAGTTCAACTATTCTGAAAATTTAGATCAATTCGCTGATTCAGAATTTTGTTCCATTCCTCGTCCCACTCAGGCAGAATTTGAAACGTTCTACTCAATCATTCGGTGCGCTCATCTTTCTAAATTGCGGAAAGGGATTATGTTACTGTTTGTCTATCTTTATTTTCTCCGTCATCGCAATTCCTCCGAATGTTGATCCCCAAGGAACTGATTCTGCGCCCGAAGCCCGTTTCACTTGCGGAATTTGACCTCGTTCAATCGAACCCCTCGCGTATCATTGCGTGTCTCAATCCGCCAACCGAAGCAGTTGAGGCGGGACACGCGATCGCACTTCCTAGCAATACGTTTGATGTTCGGCAGCTGATCAAACAGCTTCCTAATGGTTTTCAGCCCGATCTTGTAAGCTTGTCCGCGCGCGTGATGACCTTCCAACCTCGCGGACTCCACGCGCTCAACTGTCCAACCGTGATGAAGCTAGGCGATACGTTTCATCTTGGAGACGGCGGATTAAGCGAAATGATTCGGTACTGTCAGCAACTCGATTGTGATTATCACTGGACATACCAAAGCGCACAGCATCTTCATTTCTTTGCTGAAGCAGGACTGGAAAATGTGTTTTGGTTGCCAGCATCGATCGTGCTTGATCAATCCATTCCGTTTGCTTCCGAAAAATCCTATGATGTGATTTTTCGGGGTTCAAAATCAGAGTTACATTGCTATCGGAATCACATTTTAGATGAACTCTACAACTCCAACATTAATATTGATATTCAAACAAAAGATTACTTTAGTTCTCTACAAGATTACGCAAAATCGCAGATCGTTATTAATACAAGCTTGAATGGCGATTTGAATCGACGAGTGTTTGAAGTGCTGATGGCAGGGGGCTTTTTGCTGACCGATCGCATTCGTTCACAAACAGGTTTATTTGATTTATTTGAAGAAGGCGTTCACTTTGAATGTTATGGAAACAAAACAGAGCTAATCGAAAAAATTCAGTTCTATCTCGCATATCCTCAGCAAGCTGCCCGAATTGCTGCCGCAGGACATCAACAGTTTCTCGATCGCTATTCCCCACAGACAGTTCAACAAAAGCTGTATCACTATATCTTCAACAATGAAATCGAAGCTCCATTTCGATTAGAACACGATCGACGATCGCAAACGCAGCTTAAACTGCGTACACGAATGAAGCTATACGAACTGATTCAGGAGCTTCATCGCCTTCGCACAACCTTAAGCATTCTGTGTTATCGAATCTGTCCCGAAATCGTGGCGGACTTAGCGGATTTATCACGATCGCACATCACCCACGTTGTTGAACCGACCAACATTGCACAACTTAAAGCAGCATACACTCAGGCGAAAATTCAGATCAACTTACAGTGTGCCTTGCCGTCAGATTCTGCTTTCCAAGTGATCCTGCTTGATGGAACTCAATCCATCGAGTCATTTCAGCAACAGATCGAGGATAGTGTTTCTTGTTTAACTCAGTTTGGCTTTCTCATTGTTGTACAACCTCGCTTAAATACAATTCAGCAATTCAATCAGTGCTTAGAAAAGCATCACTGCGTATCGATTCAGCTATCAGTAAACTTGTTTGCACAAACGTATTTTTTAGATCTTGGCGGACACGGACTGATTTATCAGAAAATCATGCCTGAAGGGTATATCGAGAATCGCGATCGTGTGGCAAGTTTAGCAGTGAACAGAATTTCTCTTAGCAAAGTGATACAACAACAGATTAAGAATCAATCGATCGTTCGTGCCTCATTGCGCGTGTTGCGTTCGATTCGCTCTCTGTTTCGTTGGTAATTCGTTTATGAACACAAAGCCACTTCAAGATTGGAATAGCCTTAACAGTGCGTTCAAAACTCTCGTCGTGATCATATTCGCACTGGGGATTTTTTTCCGGTTCACATCCCTTGCAGAACGCCCTTATTGGCACGATGAAACCTACACGCTGTTGAGAGCATCAGGACACACGATCGCTGAAATCACCACACAGGCTTTTAATGGACAATTGATCGATCGTGCAACTCTTCTCAAGTTTCAGCAAATTGCACCAGAAAAATCTTGGCTCGATATGATTCGCTCTTTGATCATTGAAGAGCCGCATCGCGCGCCGTTGTATTATGCGATCGCGCGCGGCTGGATGGAATGGTTTGGAAGTGATGTGGTTGCACTGCGATCGCTTTCTGCACTGATCAGTTTATTTGTGTTTCCTGCCCTCTATTGGCTTTGTGTTGAGCTATTCGCACAACCATTTACCGCATGGATCGCAATCATGCTAATTGCTGTTTCTCCGTTTCATGTCTATTATGCTCAAGAAGCTAGAGAATACTCGTTGTGGACAGTGACAATTTTAGTAATGTCTGCAGCATTTCTACGAGCCATTCGACTTCAGACAAAATCAGCTTGGAGCTTCTATAGTTTATCTGTGGTTTCAACACTCTACACCTTGATTTTATCGGTTCCGCTTGTCGTGAGTCATGCTGTTTACATTTTTGTATTCCAGACGGACAGGCAAAAAATTCGTGCTTTCCTAAAAGCGTTCTCGATCGGAATCGGTATTGCTCTGCCTTGGTTAGCTTTTACCGTAATTAATCGCTCCCAAGTCGAAGCCACAAGCGCTTGGATGTTTCGATCCATTCCAATTCAAGAGTTATTTAGTCACTGGATCACAAATTTTCAGTTCACCTTTCTCACAGAAAACATCATGGGAAGGCTGAACTTGATGTTTGCACTGTCGATCGCAATTCTCGTAATCTTATCGATCAAATCCTTGATTCAAGAAACACAAAAATCAGTCTGGGGCTTCGTGATTCTGTTGATTCTGCCGTTGTTTCTTAGTATTGCACTGCCTGACTTAATCTGGGGTGGACTTCGATCGACAAATAGCCGCTACTTTGTGCCCGTCTATCTAGGAATTCAGCTTACCGTTGCTCGTGGGTTAGCGACTCGGATCGAACAAGGCAATCGGCTTCAGCGAACTTATTGGAAGTTTGTACTGTTGGCAATTCTTACAGCAGGCGTACTATCATGCTCAGCGCAAGTGTTTCAGAATCAGTTCAGCGACAATAAAGTGATTGCTCGAATGATTAATCGATCGCAAAACGCGATCGTGATCAGCAATGAAGCTTCTATCCAAGGTGGAGGTACGATCGGTGACATCTTAGCTTTGAGTCATTTAATTCGACCCGAAACACAATTTCAGCTTGTGATTCAGCCCCAAGTTCCTCGCGTTCTTGATCAATCGGATGTTTACCTTTACAAGCCTTTTGCTGATCTCAAACGAGAACTTCAGCAGTCTTACCAACTTCAAGATATCTATAAAGATAAATTGTTTCGCATTCTACCGATCCAGAAATGAAGCGCATCATCACTTGTCAAGGAAGCATTCAGCTCATCGCAGCCCTGTCAGCACTGTTTCACAGGAGTCAAACCGCAACGGCTCAAAACTATCTTGTCATTTATGAGCTTTACGCACCCGACCAACAGCATCATGAGTTCGCCGCATTCATTCAGCAAATGGCAGAATCCGTTTGTGATTGGGAAGCAATCGTTTATCTCACACCAAAACAACTCGACGCGATCGGACATCAATTAGATTCCACACCGCCCGATCGTATTTACAACATCGTGCATCAGTGGATTGGCTTGAATCACACCGATGAACTCTATCTCTGTCGAAACTGGCAGTTTACCAATCAACTGATCAGCAATGCCTATCCTACTGCAAGTCGGATTTGTTACGGTGATGGCATTGGGTTGTATTTCTCCGAGCATTCTGCTGTCGTGCGTCGCCCCTTTACGCCACCACCGACTCCTGATCAGATATTTGACTGGACTTGGTGGAAAGCTCGATCGCTGTTTCATCGAATCCGCGAACGGTTACACCTGAAAACCAAGCTCTATTCGATGCCGTTTGAGACGGGCTACTTTGTCTTACCAGACATCTTTGGTGAAACGCCACCGATGTCGATCGTCAAACTAGAACCCGCCGATTTACTCGCGCGATTCCAGCAGTTCACCACTTTTATCGATTCGGCTCAGGTTACAGAAGTTCAAACTGCGAGCAGCAATTCACCCGTTTCGATTCTGCTCACTTCTAATTTCTCCGAAGGCGATCGCTTATCTGAGGAACAAGAAATCAAAGCGTATCGGGAATTTCTAACTCTGCATGAAATCTTACCGAGTAGTGTTTTGATCATCAAACCTCATCCTAGAGATGACTTAAATAAGATCGATCGACTAAAAGAAGATTTATCGGATTTATATACTGAGATTGTAATTCTTACTGCTCCGAATCTATTCTTTTTGCCGTTTGAGGTCTTCTTTCTAAAAGCGTTCCAAAACTGCGAAATTCGCGTGTTTGCATTTAGTTCCGCTTGCTTATCGCTAAAGCTTTTATTTGATGTTCCTAGCTTTATTGGTTTTGGTGCGGATCTAACGACTCGCTACTTTAATCCAGAATTTGTCGCAGCCCGATTAGAACATGAGCAGACTTTACACAATGCGATCGCGCGACTTTGAATTCGTGGCACAACATGATATGAATCATCTGTCAGGTTTTGTCTATCGATCATGATTAGTATTGTTACACCCGTTCACAACGGAGAAAAATTTATCGAATCGTGCCTTCAAACCGTAATTGCTCAGCACTGCAACAATCTTGAGCATCTTTTAATTGATGGCGGCTCTACGGACAATACCGTAAACATCATTAAAAATTATGCACAACAATATCCGCACATTCGCTGGATTTCTGAACCCGATCGCGGTCAATCCGACGCGATGAACAAAGGCATTAAACTTGCAAACGGCAGCATCATTACGTTTCTCAATGTCGATGACTACTATGAACCCAACGTTCTAAACCAAGTGAGTCAACTTTTCAAAACGCTACCCGAACCGAGTTTCATTGTGGGAAACTGTCGGATTTGGGACGATCGCAACCAAGTGATTGATCTCAACAAGCCTGCAAAACTTAGATTGCTCGATCTCGTTGTTGGGCTGAATGTTAACCCTTATCCTTGTAATCCCTGCGCTTACTTTTACCACCGATCGCTACACGACCAAATCGGTGAATATTCGATCGACGATCACCACGCGATGGATCTCGATTTCATCTTACGCGCGGTGCAGGTCGCTCATATTAAATATGTCGATCAAATCTGGGGAAACTATCGCAGAATCGAAGGCACAAAAACGTTTATCGCAATGGCAGATGGAACCGCTGAACAGCGGGTTCGTCAACTATTGCGGAAATATCGACAGCACCTTACTCCAATTGAACGCCTTGAATGGCTTAGCTGGAAGCTCTGGAATCAGTTCACCGCGATCGCATCACGCTTACTCAGAGCCTTTCGGAAACTTCTGCGCCTCATTCCATATTATTCTCAATGATCCAGCGCGATAGTTCCGTTCGATTGCTCAACAGCGTCTTTTTCAACATATGGCTGATGTGACTTTCGATCGTGCGCTTACTTGCGTTCAACCGCTGAGCAATCTCCAAATTCGATAGTCCCTGTGCAACCAATCGCGCCACCGTTAATTCTGTATTCGTCAGCTTCACGCCATCGGGGACTGAAATTTTAGATTCTGCGCGTTTAGCTCGATTTTGCCGCATTAACTGAGACGATCGCAGCGCTGATTCGATCTGCGCCGTCAACTCGGTTAGTTCAAACGGCTTGACCATATAGACAGTCGCACCGGAACTTAAACCCCGGACTCGATCGTGACTTTGATCCCGCGCAGACAGAAAGATAATCGGAATCCAATTAATCTCCGGCGACTTGCGTACCGTCTCGGCAAATTTGTATCCGTTCATTTCGGGCATGACAATATCAGAGATAATCAAATCTGGTCTGACATCGCCCAATAGCTCGATCGCTTGTATTCCCGTTTCTGCTGTCGTGACTTCATATCCCTGGTAGGTCAGATATCCAGACATCAGCGTTACGAAATTAACATCGTCATCCACCAACAGAATTGCGCCTTTCGTCTCTGCATCCAAAATCATAGTCGCCGCCGTTCTTAATTAAATCCAGTCTTACGCAAATCTTCGGACTTTGCTTTGTTACTTCATCGTGCGATCGTCGTGTTGAGTTGTCATCAGCACAAATGGCTGTCCTGAATTCTATCAGTCGCCTAGTATTTACTGAGAAGTCTGCGTAGGCTGTCCGTATTTCTGCGGAACCATTTAGCGATTAAGTTTCGATCGACTTTTGCTGAATTGCTTGCTACTGCCTAATGTCTTACTAAAAGTCAGTTCATGTTCTACTAAAAGTCAGCGAATTTCAATTCCTGCTCATCCTGTTTTGTAAGTGTGATTACAGACTTTTTACTAGCCTCACTTCCGTAGTGTTCGTGAAAACCACAGCAGCGTGAACTCGGTATATGACTCGTTTTTATTGACTCTTAAATCATTCAAGCGAAGTCTGCGGGACTTGATAGTATGGCGATCGGTTTTTGCAAGTCTTCAAAGATCAAGGCTCGATCGCTTTGCATCGGATAGCTTAATCGTCTATTGATTCCCGCTAACCGATCGTTGCGATCAAGAAATAGCCTCACACTTATGCCATCGCGCACAATGTTCGTGTAGCCTAAGCTATACCCTTGAGGCAGTGGCTCAGGTCAATACGTTTTCAAGGTGCTTGTAAGCAAGAAAGCTTTCATGATCATTATTCTTCGATACTTTGTCATTACACTGAGCTACATCGGGATCGGACTCGGTTATCTACCAGGACTGCGGATGAATCGGGCAAGCATTGCCATTTCTAGTGCAGCATTGCTGATGGCGCTCGATGTGCTAAATCTCAAAGAAGCCTGGAGCGCGATCGACGATCAAACGCTAATCTTTTTATTCGGCATGATGATCATTAGCGCCAATCTAGAAGCGGCGGGCTTTTTTCAATTGTCGCTGAACTATCTGATGCGCTCTGTTCACAGTCCGCTAGGATTGCTGGTTGTGATCACATTTGGCAGCGGCATTCTTTCCGCATTGTTTTTGAATGATACGATCGCGCTTATTCTTACGCCGTTGGTTTTGGGGTTAACGCGATCGCTTTCGCTCAATCCGATTCCTTACCTGCTTGCATTAGCAGGTGCAACAAATTGTGGTTCTGTTGCAACCTTAAGCGGTAATCCACAGAACATTCTGATTGGTTCTTTTTCTGGAATCAGCTATTTAGAGTTTGCGAAAGCATTAACGCCGTTGGCACTGATGAGTTTATTGATTCAGATTGGATTGCTCTGGGTGCTATATCCAGAAGTACGTTCTCTTCAGGACTGGCGAAGCAAACCGATCAAGCCTTTCGATGTTTCTCTTCGGCATCATCGTTTATTTAAGCCGCTTCTGATCAAGAGTTTACTGATTACAGCAGCATTGTTGATTGCATTTTTGATCGGTGTTCCCACCGCAGAAGCAACCCTGATTGCAGCAGCATTATTGTTGATTACTCGTCGGGTGAAACCAGAACGCTCTCTACATAAAGTGGATTGGGATCTGCTTGTGATGTTTTCTGGATTGTTTATTCTGACCGAAGGCGTTCAAAAAATGGGATTTCTCGATCGATTATCTCCCTTCGTTCACACGCCGCTGAGTATCTTAGCGGTTACAACCCTGTTATCGAATTTGGTTTCTAATGTGCCTGCAATTTTGCTTTTACGACATTTGATTCCTCAACCCGATTCGCGCACTTGGTTACTTTTAGCGGCAGCCTCAACCCTAGCGGGAAATTTAACGCTACTCGGATCAGTGGCAAACTTGATTGTGGCAGAGGCAGTTAAAAAATCAGGATTTCCGCTAACGTTTGGGGAGCATTTGCGGTTTGGTTTGCCGTTGACGATCGTGACTTTAACCCTAACTTACTTCTGGCTTTACTAAAGAACGACGCTGATGACAGAGCGTTTCATCATCAACGCTCAGAATGTTAAAGTGCTGCGTAGACTGGAACCAAAGCGCGATCGCAATGTTTACTCTGGCTCCAGTACTTCATCTATGCCGTTCGTTCTAAAAGGCGACAAAAACTCGCTTAGCGATTTTCCCAGTGTCCCTCAACCCATTTCCGACCAATTCCCAGGAATCCCGGTTCATAGTGTCCTGGAATCCAGACTCTTCGAGCTTGGTCGCGTCGAATGGCTTCCCGTTGTCGAATTTCGTCGCGTCGGAGGGCTTCGCGTCGAGCTTGCTCACGTTGAATGGCTTCGCGACGAAGCTCGATACGTTGATCAATGCGTTCGTCAATCCGCTGATCGTCGTAGCGCTGAGCGATCGTCATCGGAGCTTGGCTGACTTCAACAGAACGAACTTTTGCGGCAGAAGCAGACTTCGCAAAGGCAATCATGCCAACGGGAAGAACAAGCGTTGCTAATGCAATTTTACGGTTCATGATGGAACATCCTCAAAATTGTATTACGTCAGACAGGTCGATCGGGGCAAAGGTTCAACCCATCTCTGATCTCAATCTTTAGGGGGAATTGCAAAATGTTTAAGGATCTGAAATGTCGATCGTATGTTTTACGCTTAAAAAAATCGGACGCAAAACTCGTTGGTCTTGCGTCCGCCGATCCTCTAGAGAGGAGAACACTGAACGTTACTATAAGGCTTCTTGAAAATTTCTGTCAATACTAATGAGAAAGACTTTCAATAAAATCTGCGGGAACGATCGCCCATTCCCAAACAAATAACCGAAAATATCGAGAGAGAAAGAGTATGATGATTCAGATTGATTCTTGATCAGCGCTTATGACTCTGCAACTGCGTGTATACGTTCCGCCTCATCCTCTAATCAAACATTGGCTCGGTGTTGCGCGGGATGCTTCTACGCCCTCGACGCTCTTTCGTACCGCCGTTACAGAATTAGGACGATGGTTAACTTACGAAGCGGTACGCGATTGGTTGCCGACGATCGACATGACGATCGAGACTCCGCTGGCTCCTTGTCCTGCCACATTTATTAATCCTGAAGTTCCGGTCGTGGTTGTGCCGATTTTGCGGGCGGGACTCGGTTTACTCGATGGCGCACAATCGTTGCTGCCGTTGGCATCGATTTATCATTTGGGACTGGTGCGAAACGAAGAAACCCTCGAAGCGAGTTGCTATTTAAACAAATTGCCGGATCAGCTTGATTCACAGACGCGCGTTTTAATCGTTGATCCGATGTTGGCGACTGGAGGAACCTCAATCGCGGCAATGGAAGAATTAACCAAGCGCGGAGTCGATCCGGCAATGGTGAGAATTGTTGCGGTGGTTGCGGCTCCTCCTGCTTTGCAAAAGTTGGGAACCGCATATCCGAGTTTGACGATTTATACGGCGGGAATCGATGAAATATTGAACGATCGCGGATTTATTGTGCCGGGGTTGGGAGATGCGGGCGATCGCATTTTTGGCACTTGAGGATCGATAGAATGAAAGAGCAGAACTTGAGGAACGATCACCGATGAGTCAGCAAGATAATTTTTCGGGTGGATTTGTTCTCGGCGCGATCGTGGGCGGCATTGTGGGTGGAATTATCGGCTCGGTGGTGACTGCTCAACGATTGGCGGAGGAGTCGGGAGAAGTGCAGGCAAAGCCAGAACTGCAAGCAAAGCCGAAACGTCGGATGCGCGGCTCGACTGAACAAAACATTGAGTTGGCGCGTCGGGGTTTGGAAGATAAGATCGCACAGCTAAATGATGCGATCGATGATGTGCGTCAGCAGTTGGGTACGGTGAACGGGCGCGCAGTTGAGAGCGATTTACCCGGAGCGCGAGAAATTATTCGAGAAGAGTGAGGTGCATCTGGGGCAAGAGTACAACCCCTAGAAAAATCGCTTAAACTGTTCTGAGAGTGAATCGCAGAACCCTACATCATTAAGGAAACGGAAAGGTTATGAATCCAGCCATTTTGCTCATCACGACAATTAATCAGTTTCTAGGAATCTATTTTGCGCTGCTAATTATTAGAATCTTGCTTAGTTGGTTTCCCACGATCGATTGGTATAAGCAGCCTTTTGCGATTTTGAGCCAGTTGACCGATCCGTATTTGAATCTATTTCGTCGCGTTATTCCGCCGATGGGTGGGATTGATTTTTCGGCAATTTTGGCAATCTTTGCGCTTCAAATTGCGATGCAGTTGATTCCGAGTCTGTTGGCTCAAGTTTTGGCGAGTGTGCCTGTGTTTGTCAGTTAGGGCTTTAGAGAAAAGCTTGCGGCATCAAAGGTGAATATAGGAAGACAGCACCAAAGAATTCTATTCTTCTATGCGGTGCTGATTTTTTTGCAAAGATTTCGTGTGGAGGTCATCTCGATCGTTCCGCATAAATTCACGCAAACTCAACAAGTTCTCTCACTTCGATTTTGTTCCGCCTGTGAATGGGATTCCGGGCTGACAGAACGAAGTCTGTTGAAACGGAACGAACCCTTA
>CAXTDB010000127.1:0-12478 GCA_964242045.1 uncultured Leptolyngbya sp.
CTCCAGGAAATTCACACCTGGAGCCTTTATGGTAAATTCACCGCTTCAAATCAGTCTTACTCGACTCGGCTCATCGTGAAGCCTGCACCCAGTTCTTCGCCGTAGCCCTCTTCACCATGTTCGTTGACATCCACGCCTTGGTATTCAGCATCCGCCTCAACCCGTAATGTTCCAAACACAGCTTGTAGCCCCTTTAGAATCACGAATGTTCCGACTCCAGCAATCACATACGTGATTAGAACTGCAATAATCTGAGTCACCAACTGTCCGGGATTGCCATACAGCAATCCATCTGCTCCAGCAGGATTCACCGTTTTCGTCGCAAAGATTCCCGTTAAAAGTGCCCCAGTTGTTCCGCCAATACCGTGCACCGGAAACGTATCAAGCGAGTCATCAAACTGAAGTTTCGCTTTCAAACTCACCGCAAAGAAGCAAGCGGTAGCAGTAATTGCTCCAACCAACAGTGCCGCAACCGGAGTCACAAATCCCGCCGCCGGAGTAATGCCAACTAAGCCTGCAACCGCACCCGTCGCAATCCCAACTGCCGTTGGCTTACCGCGCAGCACCCATTCCAAAATCACCCACATCAGACCTGCTGCCGATGCTGCGGTCGTCGTTGCCACAAAAGCCGCAGTCGCCAATGATCCAGAAGCTAAAGCACTTCCGCCATTGAACCCAAACCAACCAAACCACAGCAAACCCGCACCCAACAGAATGTAAGGCACGTTATGCGGTGCGGCGGGCTGATTCGGAAACGTTTTGCGTGAACCAATCACCCAAGCTGCCACTAATGCCGACACTCCGGAGCTAATGTGGACCACGGTTCCGCCTGCAAAGTCAAGCGCACCGAGTCCACCGTAGCCGCCCAAAAAGCCCCCAATCCCCCACACCATGTGGGCAAAGATCGGGTACAAGATCGAAGACCACAACAGCATGAACCAGAAATAAGCTTTGAAGCTGATGCGTTCGACGATCGCGCCCGAAATCAGCGCAGGCGTGATGATCGCGAACATCGCTTGATAAATCATGAACAACTGGTGTGGAATCGTACCCGCGTAGGTTCCATTTCCAGTGGCTTTATCAGTGGCTAATGCGCCAACATTGCCTAGTGCATCGATATCAGCTTTGGGAATGTAAAATCCCGCATCAGTGCCCACGTTGTTCATGAACAACCAGTGCAATCCCCCAATAATCTTGTTGCCTGGAGCAAACGCCAGACTATAGCCCCACAAAATCCAGGTGACTCCGACGATCCCCATAAGGATGAAGCTCATCATCATCGTATTCAGGACATTGCGCGATCGCACAAACCCACCATAGAAGAACGCCAAACCCGGTGTCATCAGCAACACAAGTGCGGCTGACACTAACATCCACGCCGTATCGCCCTGAATTGTTGCCTGATCTGCTGCTTTTTGTGCAGCGTCAGCCGTTGCTGGTTCAGCAAGGGCACTACCCACCACTGGAAAACTCAATAGCGCTAAAGTTGCTAGCGCCGTCCACATCGCTTTTTTTAACACTGACTTTTGACCCTTCAACGCCAAATTGAAATTTCTCAACTTTTCAGATTGAAAAGCTGATGAACATAATTGAATTGCACCAAGTTTGTCAAATTAGTTTTGTAGTGTAGAATACGTTTCTGCTTGAAGTGAGCGCGTTAAGAATATTTTGATACAGCAGAGCGTCGATATCGTCGCTAAAATAAGCGACCTTAAAGGAATCTGTGAGTTCTTGAATTGATGTCGTACTTGTAACAATCCGAAGACAGGACTCCTCAGCTTGAAGAAGTACCGATGCAAAGATGGTAATTTGAAATATCACAAGTATCTGATGGGTCTAGTGATACTAATCCTTGATTCGCTTTGCACTGCGATCGATACGAATTTGTCGAGTAAAGAAGCTTTTATTTGCGATTGAGCCAAATCTGTCATATAGTACTTCTGTATTAAGTTACTTCGTCTCCTTGAGTAACTCGCCTTTGTTCTTGCGCTTTTGTGCTGGAGTTAAGGCGATTTTTTTTGGCTTCAAACTGAATCAACTGCGCTAAAGTAAAATGATGAGCGAGAAAAACGAAGCCATTAAAATCGTTAGCGATAATCGTCAAGCGCGGTTTCAGTACGAGATCCTAGAAACCTACGAGACGGGGATCGAACTTGCAGGAACCGAAGTGAAGTCGATTCGCGAAGGTCGAGTGAACCTACGAGACGGGTTCGCCTTGGTTCGTAATAGCGAAGTTTTTCTGCACAATGTTCACATTTCACCGCACAAAACCGCGAGTCAGGTTTTCAATCACGATCCCATTCGCACCCGCAAACTGTTGCTAAAACGTGACGAGATTCGCAAACTGGTTGGAAAAGTAGAGCAGCAGGGTTTAACGCTGGTTCCGCTGAAGATGTATCTGAAACGAGGCTGGGTCAAAGTTGATCTGGCGCTGGTTCGCGGTAAGAAACTGTATGACAAACGCGAAGATTCTAAACGACGCGATGATCAGCGCGAAATGCAACGCGCAATGAAGAGTCGGTAAGCTGCGATCGATACTTTTCTAAACGCAGAAAAATTAGATCGGGAATAATAGCGATACTACCGTTCTGTGGATGTATGCTACCGTCACCTCAACCCAAATCCTCGATCGATGAATCAGTCTCGACTTGGCTAGAACGTGGAGACGAACTGTTTCAGCTTCAGCGCTATCGAGAAGCGATCGCTGCTTACGATAAAGCGATCGGGGTTCAATCGAACTACACCGCCTGGTTTAAGCGGGGGATTGCTTGTGAGAATCTGCATCGACTGGAAGACGCGATCGAGTGCTATGACAAAGTGATTGAGCTTCAGCCGGATGATTATCTGGCTTGGTTTAAGCGGGGTGCGGTTTTAGAAAATTTGCAGCGGCCGAAACAGGCTTTAGTTTGCTATCAGCGCGTGATCGAGCTTCAGCCTGAGAATTATTGGGCATGGCACGACAAAGGAAAAGTGCTTGAAACGCTGCGGCGCTACGATGAAGCGGTCGAAGCATACGATCGAGCCGTACAACTCAAACCGAGTTTTCAACTAGCAGTCGAAAGTCGACGACGAATTTTGGCTCAGATTCAGCAAGTAGACTCGCTTTACAATTTTCCACCCGATGATCCAGCAGATTGTGGAGCGGCATTCTCGGAGGATGCAGATGAAGCTTCATCGTGGTTGATGCAGGGAATGGCGTTTGAAGGTCAGTTACAATTTGAGGCAGCGTTAGAGGCATACGATCGAGCCGTTGAACTGCAACCACGCGATTATCTAGCCTGGTTCAAGCGTGCCACTGTTTTACAGAATTTACAGCGGTTTGAAGACGCGATCGCTTGTTACGACAAAGTGCTGGAGGCGCAGCCAGAAAATTATTGGAGCTGGCACGATCGAGCGAAAGCGTTAGAAGCCACTGAGCAATATGAGGAAGCATTACTCTCTTACATCCGAGCGATTCAGATTCGAGCCGATTGGAAAGCTGCGATCAATGGACGGCAGCGAGTTTTAGCTCGATTGAATTCTGGCGCACAATCTCAAAAACAATCGCTTCCATCTGCAAACTACGGCGCTTGGTTCCAGAAAGGTCAAGTGTTAGAAAAACTGCGACATCATGCAGAAGCCGCAGTTGCCTTTAATCAAGCAGTTAAACTAAATCCTGCTGATCCTGAAGTATTGCGCTGGCGCGGAAACGTTTTGTACACTTTGGCGCGATACGAAGAAGCGATCGCGTCTTACGACAAAGCAATTCAACTTCAACCAGAGAACGCCGATTTATGGTGCTGCTCTGCGAGTTCGCTGATCAAACTGCGACGATTTCGAGAAGCGATCGCGTGTTTTGATAAAGCGCTCCAGCTTCAACCAAATCATCACGGCGCTTGGTACTGGCGCGGTCGAGTAATGGCAGAACTGAAGCGCGATCGAGATGCACTCTATTCTTACGATCAAGCAATTAAATATAATCCGAATTTTCAACCTGCAATTCGCGATCGTGCCAAGCTTCAGAAAGAAATTTAACTAACGTTTTTTGAATCGACGTTTGAATCGGCGATGACAAGCCCATGAAACCGCGATCGCTATCGGAACGTCTGCGATCGTGGTTGGTTCAGGAATTGCTTCAGCGGGGGTGAAGGATACTGAACCATAGACATCAACTTGATAACGAAACCCAGAATTCCCAATTGAGAGCGGCGGTTTGACTGGATCATTGGCTGTGAATATAAAGTCGCTCACCCGATAGCCGCCTGTTTCGGTTCGAGTGAATGTAAAATATGGACCAGTCCGAGGAAATACAATACCGACTGGAAGATTAGTGTAGCGATTGCCAAAAAAATCGATCAAGAGACTGGTCGGTTGCTCCACAAAATAGCCGACAAGAGTGGGATTGTAAGATGGTTGAAACTGACCGAACCGAATCTGGTCGGTGTCAATCGTGAAGCTGCCTTGTCCTCTGATTCCAATCGGCGGGAGTTCAGAGGGAGGAAAATTGGTTGGAGCAATCCGATCAACGACAAACTCAAAGTTTTGAGTCAGAGTGGCAGCCTGAGCCGCAGCAGGAATGAAGCCGATCGATCCAAATCCAGCAAAAAGCGCGATCGCAAAACTATTTCTCATAACACTTAAAATTCAACGGCGCTGGCACATTGTAGAGAATTTTACCGGATGATCCTGAGTACAAAACAACTCGATCGTGAGTGAGAGCGATAGAATCATTAAGGACAATTTCTTCTCCCTCCGAATGCCAAAGCGTGTTAGTCAATCTAAAAGCTCCGATTCCCCGGTATTGAGTCCTGATTTGGGAGCCGAAATCGAATCAAACGGGTCGAAAAACTCTACGAAAAAGATCGTTTCGCTTAATTCGATTCGGATTCGAGGCGCACGCCAACATAATTTGAAGAACGTTGATCTCGAACTGCCTCGCGATCGCTTAATCGTGTTTACCGGAGTTTCAGGATCAGGTAAGTCTTCGCTTGCATTCGACACGATTTTTGCAGAAGGACAGCGGCGCTATGTTGAATCACTCAGCGCCTACGCACGTCAGTTTTTAGGGCAAGTGGATAAACCCGATGTCGATGCGATCGAAGGATTAAGCCCTGCGATTTCGATCGATCAAAAATCAACTTCGCACAATCCACGATCAACCGTTGGAACGGTCACCGAGATTTATGATTACATGCGCTTGCTGTATGGGCGCGCTGGAACGCCACACTGTCCGATTTGCGATCGATCAATTGCGCCTCAAACGATCGATCAAATGGTTGATCGGATTATGGAATTACCCGATCGCACTCGATTCCAAATTCTCGCGCCTGTGGTTCGGGGCAAGAAAGGAACGCATCGGAAATTGATTTCAGGACTTGCGGCAGAAGGATTTGTGCGAGTGCGGATCGATGGAGAAGTACGCGAGTTGAGCGACTCGATCGAGCTTGATAAAAATCTGTTGCATACGGTTGAAATCGTGGTCGATCGCTTAGTGAAAAAAGACGATTTTCAAGAACGTCTCACCGATTCATTAGGCACTTGTCTAAAGCGATCCGGTGGGATTGCAATCATTGATCTAATGCGCGAAGAAGGTTCGGAAGACCAACCTTCTGAACTGGTTTTTTCTGAAAACTTCGCTTGTCCAGAACATGGTGCGGTAATGGAGGAACTTTCTCCCCGATTGTTCTCGTTCAACTCGCCGTATGGCGCATGTCCAAATTGCCACGGAATTGGCAGTCATCGAACGTTTTCGCCTGAACTGATTATTCCGAATCCGAATCTTCCGGTTTATGCGTCGATCGCACCTTGGTCAGATAAAGACAATACTTATTATCTCTCGCTGATTTGTAGCGTCGCGGAAGCTTACGGTTTTGATATCCAAACCCCTTGGAACCAACTAACCGAAGAACAACAGCACGTGATGTTGTACGGCTCTAAAGATCCGATTTGGATCGAAGTCGATTCGCGATATCGGGAAAATAAAGGCTATCACCGTCGGTATGAAGGCGCGATTCCGCTGCTCGATCGACAATATCAAGAAGCCAGTTCCGATTTGTACAAGCAGAAACTAGAACAATATTTGATCGATCAGCCTTGTGACGTTTGCGGTGGAAAACGATTAAAGCCGGAATCGCTGGCAGTGCGGCTCGGACAATTTCGGATTCATGACTTTACAGGCGTTTCGATTCGGGAATGTCTCGATCGCGTTGAAGACTTGAAACTCAGCGATCGACAAGCCCAAATTGGAGATCTTGTTCTGAGAGAAATCAAAGCGAGATTGCAGTTTCTTTTGGATGTCGGATTGGATTACTTAACGCTCGATCGAACTGCGATGACGCTTTCTGGTGGTGAAGCTCAGCGAATTCGACTTGCAACCCAAATCGGTGCAGGACTCACAGGCGTTCTTTATGTTTTGGATGAACCGAGCATCGGACTGCATCAGCGCGATAACACCCGATTGCTCAATACTTTGACAAAGCTGCGCGATCTCGGAAACACGCTGATCGTCGTTGAACACGATGAAGAAACAATTCGCGCCGCTGATTATTTGGTTGATATTGGTCCGGGTGCAGGCGTTCATGGTGGGCGCATCGTAGCTCAGGGCAATCTCGATACGCTGCTCAACGCGGAAGAATCGCTGACGGGCGCATATCTATCGGGTCGGAGATCGATCCAAACCCCAGCAGAACGGCGAGATGGAAATGGTCGATCGCTCTCAATCCGCAAAGCCAGCCGCAACAATCTCAAAGATATCGATGTCGAAATTCCGCTCGGTAAATTAGTCTGCGTCACAGGCGTTTCTGGTTCTGGTAAATCTACCCTGATCAACGAACTTCTTTATCCTGCAATTCAGCACCACTTCGGACAAAAAATTCCGCAACCTAAAGAAATGAAGCCTGTTAAGGGACTCGATGCCCTTGATAAAGCGATCGTCATTGATCAGTCTCCAATCGGACGCACACCGCGATCGAATCCTGCGACTTACACCGGAGTTTTCGATGTGATTCGGGACGTATTTTGTGAAACGATCGAAGCCAAAGCCAGAGGCTACAAACCTGGACAATTCTCTTTCAACGTCAAAGGCGGACGCTGCGAAGCTTGTAGCGGTCAAGGCGTAAATGTAATCGAAATGAACTTCTTACCCGATGTCTATGTGCAATGCGACGTATGCAAAGGGGCACGGTACAACCGCGAAACATTGCAGGTGAAATTTAAAGGGAAGTCGATCGCGGATGTTCTCAGCATGACCGTCGAAGAAGGTGCAGAATTCTTCAAAAACATTCCCCAAGCCTTCAATCGCCTTCAAACGCTAGTTGATGTAGGGCTTGGCTATATGCGTTTAGGTCAAACGGCTCCTACTTTATCCGGTGGCGAAGCACAGCGCGTTAAACTCGCTACCGAACTCTCCCGCCGCGCAACCGGAAAAACGCTCTATCTAATTGATGAACCGACAACGGGCTTATCGTTCTACGATGTTCACAAGCTTCTCGATGTGATTCAGCGCTTAGTCGATAAAGGCAATTCAGTCTTAGTGATCGAACACAATCTAGATGTTGTTCGATGCTCGGATTGGATCGTCGATTTGGGTCCTGAAGGCGGAAATCTCGGCGGCGAAATCGTCGCGGTTGGCACTCCAGAAGAAGTGGTGAAAAATCCCCGTTCCTATACGGGTCAATATCTCCAGCAAGTTCTACAACAATATCCAGCAGGATCATGATCGAAACTTGGAAGCACGATCGCATTCATACAAACGGGATTAATCTACACTACGTCACTCAAGGCGAAGGGAACTTAATCCTATTTCTGCACGGATTTCCTGAATTTTGGTACTCGTGGCGGCATCAGATTCCAGAACTTGCCAAAGATCACAAAGCGGTGGCGATTGATCTTCGCGGCTACAACGACAGCGACAAACCTGCTACAAAAGATGCCTACAGAATGTCTGAATTTGTTGCAGACGTAAAAGGTGTAATCGAAGGGTTGGGCTATGAACGCTGCACGCTCGTCGGGCATGATTGGGGCGGCGCGATCGCTTGGAATTTTGCTTATGCTTATCCAAATATGCTGGATAAGTTGATCATTCTAAATCTTCCTCATCCCGCTAAATTTTCCCAAGGATTAACGACTCCTCAGCAGCTTCTCAAAAGCTGGTATATCTTTCTCTTCCAAATTCCCGCTTTACCCGAATTTCTGATTCAACTCGGCGATTACAAAGCGTTAGAAACTGCGTTTTTGGGAATGGCAGTGAACAAAAATGCTTTTACTCAAGCGGATATTGAGCAGTATAAAAATGCGATCGCAAAACGCGGCGCTTTAACGGCGACTATTAACTATTACCGAGATGCCTTTCAGTCTGGAATTGTCGGAAGAAATTGGGGCGTTTTGAATGTTCCTACACTAATGATTTGGGGAGAGAAAGATACAGCATTGGGTAAAGAATTGACTTATGGAACCGAGCAATATGTGAGAGATTTTCAAATTCGCTACATCCCAAACTGTAGCCACTGGGTGCAACAAGAACAGCCAGAACTAGTGAATCAATACATTTGCGAATTCATCAACTAAAAAGCGGAGTCTAAACCTGCTAGACTCCGCTTTCGTATTTCTAATTTTCTCTTACTTAGAAGCAGCAAGAATTGGTTCAATCTCCTCAACAGGACTTTCCATAATTTCAAAAACTTTTTCCATCCCAGTTAGTTCCAGCAGCATTCTGATCTGCTCATTGATTGATTGCAGCAGCATCGGCTTACCTGCTTCACGCGATCGCTTAAATGCAATCACTAATGCCATCAAACCAGGACTACTCATAAACTCAACTTTCGCAAAATCCACTAGTACCACAGCCGCATCTGACTCGATTGCGCGCGTTGTCTGTTCGTGAAACTGTGCGATCGCCGCGTCATCTAATGTTTCTGGGAACTGAATCGTCCGAGTTAATAATTCCATACCCCACAACCTGACTACTAAACGATAATAAATAGAAAACTCCCAGCTAAATAGATGCTAGGCAAAACCGGAATCGCTACAAAATAGGATTAGACTCGAATTAATGTAACGCTTTACTTTTGCTGTAACCTCTACCTCAAGATGTAGCTAAAAGCTTCCTTCTACAAAGCTTGATAAGCAACAATCTAACTCTACGCTAAATTACGCTGGGCTGCCGTAGTGCTGAATACGATTTCTAATTTAATGAGAATCTATTGATAGCGCTAAAAATTCTAAATCTTTCAATACTTTTCGGGGCGAACCTAACATAAAAGCCGCCAATTTAACGAGATAGCCGCATCTTAAATCATTGCTTTACTGCAAATCGAAATTCTCAACTTGAATCTGTCCTTAGAAAGGGAACTATCTTGCCTCTCTAGATAGACAGCAAACCATAAAGTAAAGAGTAGTATAAGAATTATGAAGCGTTTGGAACTTTAGATATGCAAACTCCTCCTAGCACGACCGATTTACCTCTCTCTACTGCATACAATGGCAAAGACCGCAACGCCTTCCTTTTTGGCTGGACACCCCAAGCCGAACTATGGAACGGACGTTTCGCAATGATTGGTTTTCTAGCATATCTTCTTTGGGACTTGGCAGGATATAGCGTTGTGCGCGATCTACTGCATTTGGTTGGTTAATAAGAAGCAGAATAATAAAGCGAGTGTGAGAAGCAGACTTCTTGCACTCGTTTTTATGTTTACTTATAGAAAAAGCTGCATTCTGTAATCAAGAATGCAGCTTTTTTTCAGAAACTACTTTTCTAGATCAATTACTCGATTTGTCCGATCGCTTTATTTACATCTGTCGGAGTTTCATACTCGTCTTCGGGCAACTCATTTAATAGCGATCGCAGAGTTTCATCTGCGCCGTTCTTTTCCGCGTGCTTGATCAAATCCTCTTTGCTGACAGGGTAATCAATCCCCTTTAAATGCTTTTGCACCTCGATCGGATTCACTTTCGCCATAACGCTTCTCCAAATGTAATCTCATGTCAAAAGCATAGATTCAACTTACTTCTAAAACTTCGCTCTGGAGTCCCGTACTGCTCTCTGCCTTCCTACAGACGGCAAAACAAAACCCTACCAAGCTGACATCAACATGAGAAGAATCTGCCCAAAAAAGCCCCACTGATGAAGTGGGGCTTTAGCAATTCAGAGATTAAACCTGAATTAGAACGTGAAGGTTGTTCTCAACGTACCGATTACGATGTCATCGTTTCCAGTATTTTGACCCGGATTAATCACCCAGATTACACCTGGAGTGATCGAGATATTATCGGTCAGTTGATACTTGTAGAAGCCTTCAAGGTGCAATGGAATCGCATTGCCCACGCCAGCCGCGCGCTGAGCAGCAGTCGGATTGCTCAAGTAAGGCTCAGCACCCGCCATGAAGCCTAACAAGTTACCCTTCTTGCCAAAATCAGGGAAGGCAAGACCAGCACCGTAAGTCCAAATGTTACGAGTTCCAGCACCATCGTTCACAAAGTTGGCGTTGATGTAGGAACCAAAGGCATTCAGTACTAAACCAGGACTAAGCTTGAAAGAGACTTCTGCACCATAAGCATTGACTTGCGAGGTCGTATTTAGGCCAAGGACACCACCTCGGTTTGCAAACAGCGTACCCGAAGTAGGAGTGCCACCACCCGTATCAAAGATTGCCCCTTGACGGTAAGCATTCACATAAGTCAAGCCAATCTGGAGCGCATCGCTTGCATTAAAGGTAAGCTGTGCTAGGGCACTGTAGCTACCGTTGAACAAACCCGCTCTTGATGCAGGGTTGTTTGCGCCACCTGGAGAACCGACCCCTGAGTTATCAGCGAGATAGCCTGCGCTGAATTGAAAGGCGTTGTTGAGATTAAAGTTTGCACCGACACCTGTACCACCCCCAATCAGGTAGATCGGGTTGCGTTGAGCAAAGACAGAGAGTGGACCAGTTCCACCGTCAGCCGCATCAAGCGCAGGGCTAACCGTAGGCGCATAGTCGTAGTGCAAACCATTAAAAGCGGGAACGTAGAACCGCAAGTTCTGACCCACTGGGAAGTAGTAAGCCACCCAATCGATAAAGCTTTGATTGCCGCCCGTGTTGCCGAGGTTGAAAGTTTGTGTACCTTCCGCAGCAGTTCCACCTGCTCTAGCCGGGTTCGCCAGATTAAATCCAAGTGCGTTACCTGCCGCGATCCGGGTAACTAACAAATCTCGTCCGGTGAAGCTGGTGTTCAACGCTAAACGAACTCGATCCTGGAAGACAGTGTTATTTCCGGCAGTTCCACGAACGCCAAATTCATCGGTTAAAGCGAAAATTGCTTCACCCGCAAGTTTGGTTGTGGTTGAGAATTGCTGTTTTTCGAGCGTCGTGGTGCGAGCTTCAAGGGCATCCACTCGACCGCGCAGCGTTGCCAATTCTGCGGCAAACTGCTCTTGAAGTTTTTGCAGGGTTGCAAGGTCTTCTTTTTTCACCAAGTCTGCGGTTGAAGCGGCGATTAGTTCATTAACACGATCGAGACACGCATTCAAACCCGCAGCAAATTCATAACGGGTGAGCGCGCGGTTTCCACGATAAGTTCGATCGGGATAACCTGCGATACAGCCATAGCGCTCAACCAGCGATTGCAGTGCTTGGAATGCCCAGTCAGTTGGACGAACATCCGAAAGCTGCGACACTGAGGTGACTCCAGTCCCGCTGCCACTGCTCTGCGATACCGAAGTTCCTTGCCCTTCACGGCTGTAACGGTTGATTTGAGTCAAGGTGTCATCGCTGTTGGACGCAGGAGCCTGAGTTGCAGCTTGGGCAACTTTTACTGGCTCGTTTACGACTACAGACTTAGCGGGACTAAATTCAGCCGCAGCTTGCACTTGAGGCTTAACTGCTTCAGCAGTTTTCTCGGTGCTAAGCGATTTCACATCTGCGAGTGCTTTCACTTCCGCAAGCGGCGCGATCGCCTTCGACTGAGTTCCCACTTCAAGCGCGGGGAGTCCGACAACTTCGGTCTTCTGAGCCGCAAATGCGGAAGAAGACATCATCAAGGCTGCCCCTAAGACAGCAGGACTCGTGAACAAAGAGTTCAATAAGAGTTTACGCATTGTGTTTAGTTCTCCTCACACCTTCTAATAGAACGACCAGCGGAGCCTTCTATATCAAAATCATCAAGTCATCGTCGGCAAGACTACTGCACGACTTTTCCACTGCAACTTAGTTTACCTGCTAGAGCCGAAAGGTGACATACCAAAAGTGTGCCAATTCTCAAACTGTCAGAATCTCATTACAAAGAATCGCGTGGTTCAGCCGATAGAGTACCCATTTCATTCCAGATTGGCGTACTCAAAATTTAGGCTCCTCTATCTACAGAGGTAGTTCTTTGGAGCGATCAACAAAGTTTTGTTTAAAAAACTATCCGCTCTTGTTCGGCAAAAGCTAGACGAATCTAACATTCATGAACAAGAGCGGTGTAGCGGGCCTTCAGTTTAGAAACCAGACTGCCGGAAGGAACTCCGTGTTAGTCCAGTGATTGA
>CAXTDB010000128.1:0-12469 GCA_964242045.1 uncultured Leptolyngbya sp.
GTCATTTTTATATATGGATAGCTTGTTTTCGACTCAAGGCATCATGGTTATGTTGCTCGGTGCGTATGCCGTTGCGATGTGGCTTTTCCTTACGAGCGCACCCAAAGTTCATACGGTCATGGTTTCGGATCTCGAAAGTGCCCGTGACTTCTACGGCGGAATGCTGAAATTAGCGGTCGCTGAAGTTCCGTTGCACTACTATTACAACTACGAACAGTCGCTAGGAACAGCAGGGATTAATCCGATGTATTTATCGGGTTCGATGGGTAGCACAACTGCGCGTGGCAATGGCAATGATGGACTGTGGTATCAACTGAAGAAAAATACGCAGCTTCATGTGATTTCTGGTGCGACGCTGGGCGAGAAAGATCGTCAGCGGCATGTGTGCTTCGATCGAGATTGTTTAGACCAGATTCTCTTGCGCGTTCAGTCTCGCGGAATCAAGCATAAGATTCGTCGTGAGAAACCGCTGAATTTCCTCGTAAAAGATTTCACCGGACAAGTTGTGGAACTGGCGGAAGTTGTGAATTAAAGTTCGATCGGATTTCTGAAGCGAGGAGTAAAGCGTTGTCTTGCTCCTCGTTTTGCTTTTATTCTGCTGCAAATACCTGTTGAACGGTTAGCGCTAGATCTGGAAAGGTGGGGGAAATAATGCGATCGTTTCCTCGAAATTGCCGAATCTCGTATTCCCCATCGATTAGTTCACAAACAGATAAGGTTGGTTGCCTCGGATTGCCGATAAATCTTCTACCACCCAAAGCAGCGTAATCTACAATCCAATATTCTTGAATGCCTAGTGCTTCATAATCTGCCAATTTCGTGAGGTGGTCATCGCGCCAATTTGTGCTGACAACTTCGACGATCAGCCGAATTGTTGCACCCTGTCCGATCGCCGATGATTTTTCCCAACGTAGCTCGTTTGCCAATGCAGCGCTATCTAGAATGATGATGTCGGGTTCATAAGCTGAATCACCGTCTAAAGAGCGAACGACGCATTCTTTGGGAATCACAAAAGGGAGTCCTGCTTGACGGATGACTGTACCTAAATCAAAGGTCAAGTTGCCCGCTACAAGAGAATGCTTGCCTCTAGGTTTTGGCATTTCAATAATTGTTCCTCGACGCAATTCGTAGTGAGTTCCTGAGTTCTCTGGATACCAATCGATGAACTCATCAAAACTGACAGGTTTCTTTAGCGCTTGAATCATGACAGTTTCCAACTTCGCCATTTTCACTTTAAAAGAAAAATAGCCCCCTTGCGGGAGCGAGTTATGGTGATTTGACTCTAGGACACATCGTCATTTTGCCGGGATTCGGGCGGGAAATCTGTATCGAAGGTTGCTCAAATTCATCTGGAGATGGAGAATTTCGCTCGATCGTATTCGTTGACCCGCATCACAGACAGCCCAAACGGACACGCTACGGCAAAAATCGCGATTAGAGTTGTTGCATCGCTTCGTTGATTTGTTGAGTGACAAACGGCAAAATTGCTTCATTCGCGCTGTGAGATTTGCCTTCGGTAAAGACGACCAATAAGTAAGGCTGTAAGTTTGGCAGCTCAACATAAGCCGCATCGTGTCGGACTCGACTCATTAAGCCTGCTTTTGACCAGATTTTGGCAACCTGGGGAACACCGCCCCCGATAAATCCAACGACTTGATTTTCGGAATCAGCTTCGAGGTCAGCGGGATCAAGCGATCGCTTGAGCAATTCCATCATCGAGCGCGATCGCTCTGGCGACACGGCAACGCCACCGATGATACTGTGCAGTAACTTTGCCGCCGCATTCGTGGTTAGCAGATTGCGATTGTCAAAGTTTTCGCCGTAAAACGCTCGCTCTCGTCCATATGGACCATCACACCAAGTTTTCTGATTCACATTAATCGTGGTTAACTCTGACCAGTTGAGTGATTGAAAATAGCGGTTGACGATGTTGCGCTGATATTTCCAGGTTTCAAACGGGGCAGGCGGTAATTCGGGTCCGCCCGTGGTTCCGCTCAAGACATCCACGACCAGTCCAGTTGCATCATTGCTCGAATCGACAATCATGTCGCGCATCGCTCGATCGAGTTCCACCGAAGCCGGAATCATGCCGCGTTCTAACCATTCATGCGCCGCAACTAAGTAAAATAGTTTGACTACGCTGGCAGGATAGATGGTTTCAACCGCGCGATAAGCAAAGCCTCTGGGCGATCGCTGCCAAAATTCTTCGGGGCGAATTGCGCCGCCAGTATTGACGAACACGGGCGAGTCATACACAATCCAAGTCATTGCAATCTGATTCGGGGCGAGTGTGGGAAACGCTGCCCACGTCGATTGCAACACTCGATCGCCCAAGGTTTCTAACTGTTCATCTTTGTGGAAAAAAGTCATCGCTGAGTTAAAGTTCCGTCTTATGCAATATCGCACGATCGCGAATCTCAATCTTTACGATTCACCCGATTTAACTCGATTGGCAACTCAAGCGGCAGTTGGTCGCGCGCTCAAGATTCTCTCAGATTCACCGATCGAGGTGATGACTTGTGAAGATAATTATTCAGGCTGGCTTGATCCGCAGGATTTGAAGTTTTTAGAAAAAACAGAAACGCCGTATCAAGCACCGATTTGGACGGCAGCAGAAATTCGCGATCGTATTCCCGAAGTTATTGCATTCACTAAATCGGCGATGTCGGTTCCGAATCAGTATCTGTGGGGTGGAACTGTTGCGCCGAACTATGATTGTTCTGGATTGATGCAGGCTGCGTTTGCGTCGGTTGGGATTCGCTTGCCGAGAGATGCTTACCAGCAAGAGGCATTCTTACAGCCTGTTAAGGATTTAATTCCGGGTGATTTAGTATTTTTTGGAACTCCTGAAAAAGCAACGCATGTCGGGCTTTACTTGGGCGATCGTCGCTACATTCACAGTTCTGGAAAGGATCGAGGACGGAACGGAATTGGCGTTGATCAGCTTTCAGAGGAGAGCGATTCGGTGAGTCGATATTACTATACATTGTACCGGGGAGCGGGGAGAGCAATCTCTAGCTATATTCCCCTACATTGAAATGATTGTGCAAATTCTGATTCTGCTATTTAGCTTCGTGAGCTTCTTTCTTTCGCTTTGGATTGTGATTCCGGCTCCGATTTTTTCACTGTTGCCGCTGAGCGTCGGCGCACCAGAGATTAGTCACTGGCTCATTTTGACGAATACGATCGCGGCTTTGCTAGCATTGTTCCGTCTCAAATCTCTACCAATTTTCATCGGGATGGTCGTTGCTTTGAGTTTAAGCCTGCTGCCTGCTGCACAATTTCCGGCAACAGCACAACGAGCCTCAACCGCAATGAAAGCGAGTTTAGGCGAGATTGCTGTTTCACCAAATTTCAGATCTGCGCCTTTTGTGCTACTCGATGCGTTTCGAGGAATTCCTAAATCTGAAATTCGCCGTACGCTCAACATTCCAGTTGCGAATCCTGATAATGTGCCGCTGACAATGAATGTTTATCGTCCAATGCAGCCGGGAAAAAATCCAGCGATCGTCATGATTTACGGTGGCGCTTGGAGAACCGGAAGCCCGAACGCGAATGAACAATTTAGTCAGTACATTGCAGCACAGGGATATACAGTTTTAACGATCGATTATCGCCACGCCCCTCAATACAAATTTCCAACGCAGATCGAAGATATTAAAACCGGATTGAAATTCATTCAGCAACACGCGGATGAATATGAAGTGCAGATTGATCGTATGGCAATCATGGGACGATCCGCAGGCGGACATTTAGCGATGTTAACGGCTTATGCAATTGATGCTTTTCCTTTTCGATCGGTCGTCAGTTACTACAGCCCAGTTGATCTCACCGAAGGCTACAATAATCCGCCGTTTCCTGATCCGATCAACAGTCGCGAAGTGTTACGCGCTTTTCTGGGTGGAACTCCGGTAGAATTATCGGATCTGTATCGTCAAGCTTCGCCTTATCAGAAAGTGCGATCGAATCTGCCACCGACATTACTCATCTACGGCGGACAGGATCATATTGTGCAATCGAAATTCGGTCGTAGTCTGTACGAGAAACTAAATCGCAATGGCAACACTGCGGTATTCATTGATATCCCCTGGGCAGAACACGCATTTGACGCAGTTTTTAACGGCATGAGCAATCAGTTATCGCTTTACTATACCGAACGCTTTCTAGCATCAACGCTCAAATAGCCGATTGAACCTGAAGTTCATAGCGCCGTCAGCAAAATTATCAAACCTTCTTGAGCAAAATGTTTATCGTGGGTCAGAACTTCCATAATACCGAGTTGGCGCATGGTGTTGATTGAAATGCAGTCGGGTAGGCTGTAGCCTTTATCAAGACGGGCTTGGTACAGCGCAAAACCGAGCGAAAATGAAGCGTGAGTTTGTTCGATCACCTCGATCATATCGTCGATAAAAATGTCTTGAATGAATTGCACGGTGCGTCGTCTCATCGATTCGCCAGCACCGGAATAAAACGTTAAGACCTCAGCTAGCACCTCATCGGTTGTGGTGATTTTTATCGGCGGTAGGGACTGACTGATAGCGATCGCTGAACGATACCAAGCATCTCTAGGGTTTAGCAGCGCAACCCAGTAGCACGTATCCGCAAAGACCTTTCTCATTCGCGCTTGGGTGTACCGTAGATATAGTGGTCATGCTGTTCTGAACCATCAATCGGGAGTTGAGCAAGTTCAGCTTCACTCAAATCGGCAGTAATTGCTTGAGCGCGCTTCCAAATGGGGCGATGCGAAGTTGAAGGCTGTGGTACAGCTTCTGGTTGCAACTGTTGTGTCAGATGAGCAATGAGTTGCAGTTGTTCTTCTGGGGTTAATGTTTCTGCTTGCCGCATCAGGATGAGAAGCGTTTCAGACATACGAATGTACCTCTGCTGTTTAATACCAACAGTGTATCTTGACAACTGTGTATCGCTCACTTGGCAGGCTGCATTGCAAAAAAAGTTTCAGAGAGTTTGATTCCAACTTCGTTCATGCGTCGCTGTAGATTGTCGAGAAATTCATGCAGTCCAGATTCCATTACATCGTCGATCGTTAAGTAATCCAAGTCCGATCGCAGTTTTCCTAAAGACCGCTCAACTGGCGTATTCCAAGTTCCTTCGGGCGTTCCGGTGATTTGATGCAGCGATCGTTCTGCTTGTCGAATACAGTAGCGAATTGAGCGAGGAAATTCTCGATCGAGAACTAAAAATTCTGCAACTGAAGTCGGGGTAATTCGGTGCAGTCCGCGCTTGCGATACATCTCGTAGGCACTAGCCGATCGCAGTAATGCAATCCACTGCAACTGATCTAAAGTTGTGCCAACATCCCGCACTGACGGCAGCAAAATGAAGTATTTTACATCCACAATTCTGCTCGTTTTGTCTGCGCGTTCTAACCAGCGACCCATCAGCCCAAAATGCCAACCTTCGTTGTGCGTCATCGTTGCGCTGGCAATTCCAGCAAACAAATGGCTGGATAACTTGACCTCGCTGAAAAAGGTTTGGAAATTGAGCGTTTCTGCGTTTGCGGCATCATTGACAAAGTGATAAAACGCATTGATTTGCTGCCACATTTCTGAAGAAATGATTTCACGCACCGATCGAGCATTTTCGCGCGCGGCATGAAGACAAGACACGATCGAATTCGGATAAGTGCGATCAAAGGTCAAAAATCGAATCACATTATCCGCAGTTGCCTCTCCGTAGCGTTCTTGAAAAATCGAAAGATCACCTGTGGTGAGAATTAACGGTTTCCATTGTTGTGAAACCCCGATCGGTGAATCCAACAGCAATGTCAAATTTACATCCACGAATCGCGCAATGTTTTCTGCACGTTCTACATACCGATTCATCCAATAGATCGAATCTGCTACCCGACTTAACATCTTTCTATGCTCTCAACTCACAATCCAAGTATCTTTATAACCACCGCCCTGAGATGAATTCACCACAAGCGATCCTTTCTTTAGCGCCACACGAGTTAAACCACCCGGAGTCACATAGATATCTTCGCCGTACAAAATGTAAGGACGCAGATCCACATGACAGCCTTCAAACTCATCGCCCATTAGTGCCGGAACTCGCGACAAAGAGAGGGTCGGCTGAGCAATATAGTTTCGGGGAGCCGCTTTGATCTTCGCGGCAAATGCTTCTCGTTCTGCTTGGGTCGATTGCGTTCCGATCAGCATTCCATACCCGCCCGACTCACTCGCAGATTTAACCACCAGCTTATCGAGATTTGCCAAAACATGATTTAATTGCGAGGGTTCCCAACAGAGATAAGTTGGCACATTCGAGAGAATTGCATCTTCGCCGAGATAGTACCGAATCATTTCGGGAACATAAGCGTAAATTACTTTATCATCTGCAACCCCAGTTCCGAGCGCGTTTGCAAGACCGAGACGACCCGATCGATAAACCTCCATCAGTCCCGGAATTCCTAACAACGAATCGGGGCGAAACGCTAGCGGATCAATAAACTCGTCATCAATCCGACGGTAAATCACATCGACTCGCTTTAATCCTTTTGTGGTTTGCATCTGAAGATAGCCATCAGACACGACTAAATCGCGCCCTTCTACTAACTCAACGCCCATCTGCTGAGCGAGATACGAATGTTCAAAATAAGCAGAGTTATAAATTCCAGGAGTAAGTAAAACAACGGTCGGATCATCAATGTAATCAGGTGCGAGATTCAGCAAGGTTTCAAGTAAATGGCTCGGATACTCTTCTACAGGCTGAATCTGCATTCGATTAAACACGAGGGGCAGCGTAGTTTTCATAATCCGCCGCCCTTCTAGCACATACGACACCCCAGACGGACAGCGCAAATTGTCTTCGAGAATGTACCACTCCCCGGTGCGATCGCGGACTAAATCCATGCCGCTAATGTGCGACCAAATTCCTTTCGGTGGCTTGAGATTCACACAAGGCTTGAGAAATCCCTGCGACGAATACACGACATCTGCGGGGATCACGCCATCGCGGACAATTTTCTGATCCCCGTACACATCTGCCAAAAATTGATTCAGCGCATAAATTCGCTGCTTTAATCCTTTTTCCAAAAATTGCCATTCTGAAGCCGCGATCGTTCTCGGCAAAATATCAAACGGAAAAATCTTCTCTGTGCCTTGATTGTCGCTGTAAACGTTGAACGTCACGCCCATTTTGAATAGCGCAATCTGAGCCGCTTGCTGTCGATGCTGGATTTCTTCGATCGACAATGAATTAATTCGATCGATCAGCGGAATCACTTCTGGACGCGGCGATCCGGGTGCATCGAATAATTCATCGTAGAAATGCCCTGGATCATAATTTGCTAACTTCACAGCCAATCCCCTCAACAAGCTACTTGATTAATAGAATTGTCTGAACCTTCTAAGCTGTAAAGCTGAATACGAAATTTGTCACGAACGTAATCAAGAAATATAACAAAACGGCTCGATCGCTCGATCCACGTTGCAAGGTGAAGGAGTGGAATTCTGCCAAAATTGCGATGACTTACTTAGCAGATTTGGGACAAGGGCAATCGTTAGCGATCGAGAATGCAGGCACTCAAACCCTGATTACTTGGGAAAGCCGCAGCGCTGGACAGCAGCAAAGTCAGCAAATGAGTCTTTCGCTTGGCAAATGGTCGGCTTCTCCGATGGTATTTAAAACGACCGCTGGTTTCGTTTTGCAAGTCGAGTCGAATCAGCGCCCTTATTACGTGCGTTTGCAAGCGAATAGTATTAGCTTGTTGAGCGAGGTTCCTTTGATGCTCGGTGCGGAAGAAGTACCGCTGCGATATGTGTCAACTTCTAGCCCAAAAATGCCAGACGTGAAGCCCCTAGAGCCGCTTCGCATGGGAAATATGTCGATGCAAATGAAGCCGATGGAAATGAACATGGGGAATATGAATCTGAGTATGTCATCTTCGTATAGCAGTTCGATTTCGCGGTTTTGTTCGCAGTGTGGACGGGAAGTGGGAGAAAGCGATCGCTTTTGCTCTCAGTGCGGCGCAAAGCTGGGTTAAGCGAATCGCGATCGGCATCGATCGCCTTTAATCGAGCGGCGGAATCGCAGCGAAGCGAAAAAATTCAACTGACGTTTAGTTAGAAATCAACAAGCGACTGCGGAAAAACAAAGCCGCTGAGCTTCCTGCTCCATCGATCAACTGCTTTGCGATCGCTTGAACTTCTCGCTGTCGTCTAACTTTTTTATCTGAAAGGTAAACGCCTAACAATGCTTGATTAATTAACTGATGAAACCGAGTGTGCGGAAGGTGAGACACACTTTTTGTTGCGTTTTGAATAAAATGCTTGAATCGATCCAGCATATCCTCGCGATTTTTGTAATAGAAACAGAAGTTTAGGTCTCCATTCACGCGATCCTCTTCTTGATCGATCAAGTAGTCCAACAAGATATGGAGTCCCTGCACCCAAGGAAAATAACTATTCTTGACTTGATCGCTGAGTTCGTCCGACATCTGCTGATCGAGTGCATACGCGACTAAACAGAAGATCCCAAGCGTTGAACCTGCACAAGCAGAAAACTCATACCAGCGAAGTTCTGGAAGCTGTTTTTGATGCAAAGAAAACCACATCTGTAAGCGTGGAACTCGTTCATCGATCTGCACATGCTTATGAACTTGCAAATCACAGTAATAGTTCGCGAGTTCATGCAAAGCAGGAGCGATCGTGGCATAATTCGGAATCTGACGCAGCACGTCTTGACAGGTGGCGACTAAAGCTTGCAGATAGCCCCCATCGTCTTGATCGTCTCGCATCCGATAATAGTTGTGGTTTGTTGCTCCGGGTGTGAGCGCATCGATTAGGGATTCATGCAAAGCTGCAAAATCAGCGGGATCAAGCGAGTTACTGCGATCGCACAAATTGTCCAAGTAATCGCTGATCGTTTGATACGCCACAATGAATTTGATTGCTGCTTGCCGATGCTGTTTTGCAAGTAGTCCATAAATCGAGCCGCCTTCACAGTGAAATTGCTTCGCCGTAAGGCTTGCTAACGCTTGCCGACGAAGTTCTAAATTTGGAATGCTTTGGGCGCGAAGTTTCCAGTCTCCAAGATAACCCCGGACGGTTGGAATTACTTTCAAGCGGGTTTCTAACACGAGCGTCCAGGGAGAAACCGGAATATTCATAAAAGATTAGAGTCCTGAAATTCCCTAACTTGATTGTTAGGACTCTTAGTACTTTAAAAAGGCTGACAAGCTTTACCCTCTGCATAGCGGCAGAGTTGTCTACTCGATCAAAACGCTTCGCTGAATAGCGAAGACCGCTGCTCTTCAAACTGTACGGTTGTCGGTGAATCTATCTTCAGATCCGTTGTGACTCGAAGCAATTGAACTGCACAAGTTTTCAGTTCAGGCTGATGCGAATCTGGACAAGCTTGAGGATGCGTTAGCGTGTTTGCTTCCGCTTGCTCTGCCCAAAGCGCTCCCCAGTGGATCGGCACAAACGCAGTCTTCGGCAGAATTGCAGCGGTAACTTTCACCGTGAACTGAGCGCGACCCCGACGCGATCGCACTTCAACACGATCGCCGTTCTGGATGCCGAGTTGCTCAGCATCTTTAGGATGAAGTTCAAGAACGGGTTCAGGATACATTTGGCGAATTTTCTCGATGCGTCCGGTGCGGGTTTGAGTGTGCCAGTGTCCGTACAGTCGCCCGGTGATTAACACAAACGGATAGTCGTCTCCGGGAGGTTCAGCAAGTCCACGCGAATGATAAGCAGCAAAGCGGGCACAGCCATCGGGCGTGGGGAATTGGAGATTTGTGTAGAGGCGTTTGGAAGATTGGGGATTGTCTGACCATTGGATCGGGCCTTCGTGGCGTAAGCGATCGTGACTGATTCGACTCAGATCACACACGCGATCGCGTGTAAGTTGAACAAATTCGGCATAAACTTCAGCCGCATTCTCGAATGAAAATTGTTCGACAAATCCTAAGCGTCGTCCGACTTCTGCAAAGATTTCCCAATCGGCGCGCGCTTCTCCCGGCGGATCGCGAAAGGCAGGACATAAAGTCACGACTCGTTCGGAATTGGTCATTGTGCCTGTTTTCTCGCCCCACTGAGCCGCAGGCAGTAAGAGATGAGCAAAGGCAGCCGTTTCAGTCGGATAGTACGTTTCTTGGTAAACCGTGAACTGCGATCGACGCAGAGCCGCTTGCGATCGAGCTAAATCAGGCAGACTCACCGCTGGATTCGTTGCCGCGATCCACAAGAATTTCACTTCGTCGGTTTCGAGTCCAGTAATGATTTCCCAAGCGGTTCGGCCTGGATACGGCGAAATTTGTCCGGGTGGTAATCTCCAAAATTGCTCGACTTCGGCGCGGTGCTGAGGATTGGCAATGTATCGATAACCAGGGAGTTGCAGCGCCGAACCGCCGACTTCTCGACCGCCCATTGCATTCGGCTGTCCGGTGAGCGAGAACGGGCCTGCACCGGGTTTACCGATTTGCCCAGTCATTAAATGCAGATTGATCAACGTGCGGATCTTTGCAGTGCCTTCGATCGATTGATTCAGCCCTAACAACCAAAGAGAAAGCACCCGCTCTGATTTTCGCCAGTAGCGCGCTGCTTGCTCTAAATCCTCGATCGCAATGCCACACCGCTCCGCGACTACATCGGGCGGATAATGTTGAATCACATCCGCAAACGCAGGAAAATTAGTCGTGCATTCATCGATAAAACTCGCCTCGATCGCACCCGATCGCAAAAGTAGATGAGCCATGCCGTTCAGCAGATCAATATCTGTGCCGGGTCGAATGGCTAAATGCAGATCAGCGGCTTCTGCGGTTTGAGTGCGACGGGGATCAACGACGATCAGTTTAACGTGACGATTTTTTTTGTGATGTTTGTGCAGGCGATTAAACGCGATCGGATGACATTCTGCGGCATTGGTTCCAATTAGAAACGCGCAGTCGGTTAGTTCTAGATCGTCATAGCAGCAGGGCGGGCCATCAGAACCGAGGCTTTGAGCATAAGCGACAGCGGCGGCTGCCATACACAAACGCGAATTAGAATCAAAGTTGTTTGTGCCTAAACATCCTTTGAGCAATTTCTGAGCAACATAGTAATCCTCAGTTAACAATTGCCCAGACCCATACATGGAAATCGCATCTGCTCCGTAGCCTGCCCGTACTGCTTGAATCCGGTTTGCAATCTGATCAAGTGCTTCATCCCAGCTAATGCGGCGAAACGGCTGATCGAGCGAGTCGCGCAACATTGGATGCAGTAAACGCTGCTTGGGGACTGCTTCCGCCACCGTTGCACCTTTAACGCAGATCATTCCCTGACTCGAAGGATGAGTGCGATCGCCGCGCACTTTCCAAATCGGTGTTCCGTCTGCATCGCGATTGATCGGTTTACCCGGTTGGGCGGGCGGTGACACTTCTAAGCCACAGCCTACCCCGCAGTATGGACAGAGGGTTTTAATCGAATCTGTCATGATCATATTAGTCGTCAGAGGTCAACTCGATCGCGGATGCGGGCGGCACAAAATAGCCGTCTTGCCGGGGTTGAGCATCAAAATGCTGTACGAGCAAATCTCGCAGCACAGGCTTGAGATCGTCGCAGGGAATTCCTTGCATAATGCGGCTTCCGAGTTCTGCATCTTTGCCCACCTTGCCGCCCATCCAAATGTCTACGGCTTCAACCACTTTGCCGTTTTTGCGTCCTTTCGTGCCCATCATGCCGATATCTGCAACTTGCGGCTGTCCACAAGAGTTGGGGCAACCTGTCCAGTGAATTCGCACAGGGCGAGGTACAGTAAGTTCCGCTTCTAACGCTTTGATCATGGCAAGGGCGCGATTCTTTGTTTCGATCAGCGCAAACCCGCAGAATTGACTGCCCGTACAAGAAACTAACCAGCGAGAAACATTGTCGGGATCAACGCTAAATCGCTCTTGCAGCAGCGGTTCTCGTAAGAAAGCTTCGAGTCGAGAGTTGGGAATGTTAGGAATGATCAGGTTTTGTTCAACGGTTAAGCGGATTTCGCCACTGCCATAGACATCTGCCATGCGCGCAAGCTCGAACATTTCATGCGCCGACAACCGCCCGATCGGAATGTGCAATCCCACGTAGTTCAGTTCTGGTTGCTTTTGTGGATAGACTCCGATGTGATCGCGCTTGTCTAAGGTGATTTCATCCGCTTCAGCAGCAGGCTCGAAAGGTTTTCCAAGCTGTTGTTCGAGTTCAGCGCGGAACTTCTCGATGCCCCATTGATCAATCAAATACATCAATCGCGATTTCTGCCGATTTGCTCGTAAACCATGATTGCGATAAATCAAGAGAACCGCTTCGCTCACGGCAACGACTTCTTCGGGCAGCACCCAAGCATTGAGCGGAACTGCATCTTGATATCGCTTCGGTGAGAACATCCCGCCCACAATGATATTGAAGCCGATCGTGCCGTCTTTGTAAGCGGGAATGAACGCAAGATCATTGGTTTCCGCGTGAACGGAATTGTCTCGACAGCC
>CAXTDB010000129.1:0-12442 GCA_964242045.1 uncultured Leptolyngbya sp.
CCACACCTCGCCCTCCTGCAACCTCAACACCTGCACCGACTCCCACACCCGCGCCTGCTGCACCCCGATTTGCTCCAGCCACTCAAACGATTCCAACCGGACTCCGCTCGATCGCATCAGATACGCTAATCTGGCAAATGAACCGAATTACCGCCGATCAGCGTCTCACCCGCCAAATTCAGCAAGGACTCGATGCAATGGGGCATAATCCGGGACCGATCGACGGGCTTTGGGGAGGTAGAACTCAATCTGCGTATACCGCATTTGCTAAAGCCTACGGATTTAATGCCAATGAACTTTCCCCGATCGCCGCATTGATGTTGCTTGAACCTGCAATTCCTCGGATTTCGGTGATTCGCCCACCCCGCTCCTTAAATCCTCAAGATTTTCGCGATGTCGCTCGATTGATTGGCTGTGAAGTAGCAGCAGTTCGGGCGGTTGTGGATGTGGAAGCCGCTGGATCAGGATTTCTGAGCGATGGCAGACCGAAGATTTTGTTTGAAGCGCAATGGTTCTCAGAGTTTACCAACGGAGCGTTTGACGATAGCGACGATGACATTTCAAGCCCGGTGTGGAATCGCGCGCTGTATATTGGTGGAGCCGGAGAATGGGATCGGATTTATCGGGCAGTCAATTTGAATCGAGAGGCAGGAATGAAATCTGCTTCTTGGGGTTTGGGTCAAATTATGGGCTTTAATCATGTTGCTGCGGGCTACCAGGATGTAGAATCATTTGTCCGGGATATGCACGAAAGCGAAGGAAAACAGTTAGCTGCAATGTTCAATTTCATTAAAAGCAGTCAGCTCGATCGCTTTTTGATCAATCGCGATTGGGCAGGATTTGCTCGTCAGTATAACGGTGAGAGTTTCCGCGTCAATCGATATGATGAAAAACTGGCAGATGCTTATAACTACTGGCTAAAAGCAGCTTAGTCGTTTGATTCGCGATCGTACTCGCTCAGCTTGCTTTTATGCTGCTAATCTGCCGCGTATTACGAATCTGCATCATCTAGATCGCCGTCCTGAAACAGAAGCAATGCCCGGATTTGCTCTAGTTCCCAACCGGGGGTGGTAAGACTGAGGCGCATTCGGGATTAACCGCTTCACAAATACCTAAGACAACCTTTCAACTGCATCATTCTTCTGTGCGTTTTGCAGTTGATGATAAACGCTTGTTTTACTTTGTATCGCTTTAAACTTAGAGTCAAGGTGAAAGAGCGTCTCACCACCCCCCAGGAACAAGTAACCATCATGCTGCAAACAATCCTGCACTTTGTCCAGAATTAATCGTTTTGTGTCAATGTCAAAGTAGATTAAAACGTTTCTCAGAAAAACGATGTCTAGCTTGGGTAGTGAAGTCCAGGGATGAATCAGGTTCAGTTGCCGAAACTCGACCATTTGCTGAATTTCATCCACGATTTGCCAAGTGCCTCCAGCGGGTCGAAAGTATCGATCGCGCAACGTCGGAGACAATCCTCGATTCACTTCTAGATTGGTATACTGTCCTCTAATGGCGCGATCGAGGGCTTTCTCGGAAAAGTCACTCGCAATTAAGCGGATGTTCCACTTTAATAGTTCCGGGAAGTTCTCGCGAATTAAGATCGCAATGCTATAGGGTTCTTGACCTGTCGAGCAGGCAGCACACCAGATGCTGATTGATTGTTCTTTTGAACGCGAATTAATTAATGCAGGTAAAACATCAGCTTGTAGCGTTGTAAACGGGTAGCGATCGCGAAAAAAAGAGGTTTCATTGTTCACTAGCGCTTCAATCACTCGAAGATGCAAATCACTGAATGGAGTGTTTTTCAGATGCTCAATCAGCACCGCGATCGACTCGAATTCAAGCTGAGCAGCCAGTTTACTCAGATGCAGTGTTGCAAGATAGTCTTTGTGCGGCTCTAGTACAACCGCAGACTGTTCGCGCACTAACCCGCGAAGATATTCAAAGTCAAACGGTGGACTTGCTGCCATCTTAATCGATCCTCCGAGCGAGCGGAACCGTTCGACTGACTCGGCGCAAAATTTCTGGCATCATTTGGTCGATCGACAATACGGCATCTGCGAGTCCGGCATCTGCAACAAATTTCGGCATTCCCCAAACGACGCTGCTGGCTTGATCTTGTACCAAAATTTGTCCGTTGCGATCGCGAATCTCTTGACATCCGCGTAGTCCATCCTGTCCCATTCCGGTTAAAACCACACCTAGAGCGCGATCGCCATACACCTGAGCGACCGACTCAAACAAAACATCGGCTGAAGGACGACAGGAATTTTGAGCAGGAGATTGTTCGATCACCAGTTGCACACTCGTCTGCGATTGTTTCACGCTTAGATGATAATCACCAGGAGCAATCCAAATGGTTCCAGGTGAAAGGATTGTTCCTAATGTTGCTTCTTGAACGGGGAGCGGGGATTTTGTTGTTAAGCGATCGGCAAGCAGTTTCGTGAACATGGGTGGCATATGCTGAACGATCACGATCGGAACAGGAAAATTCGGCGGCAAGGCTGAGAGTAAGACTGCAAGCGCATTGGGACCTCCAGTTGATACGCCGATCGCAACAATCTCAGCCATGGGTCGAGTGAGCGTAGAACTAGAAACGGTGGCGATCGGCAAGTCCAATGGAGAAGCGCTTTGGCTCAATGCTTTGATTTTAGGAATTAGAGTCGTTTCAAGATACTGCGTCACAGCGTCAACGTTTCCGAGTTGACTCGGCTTTGCTACGTAGTCTGAGGCTCCTAATGTCAGAGCGTCAAGGGTGGTCGCTGCGCCTGTAGTCGTCATCGAGCTAAACATAATCACTGGGAGATTCACATCGAGTTGACGAATCTGGACTAGGGTTTGTAGCCCGTCGAGGTCGGGCATTTCTACATCGAGAATCACTACATCTGGGTTGAGTTGCGGTATTCTTGCGATCGCGATTTTTCCGGTTGGCGCAACTCCTGCGATTTCGATCGCGGGATCTGTAGCGAGAATTTTGCTAAGGCGACTTCGCACCATCACTGCATCATCTACAATTAAAACTCGAATTTTTTGCATGAGTTCAAAGACAATGCGAAGAATACTTCCACTATAGGGAGAAAAAGTAACGGTTTGACATCCTCTCAAGACGCATCTTAGACACGAAACCGAGTGACGATCGCTTGCAGATTGATTGCCATTTGGGACAGTTCCATCGAAGCTTGTGAGGTATTGCTTGCTCCGATCGTCGTTGTTTGAGCATTTTGAGCGACGATACTAATGTTTTTAGCAATGTCTGAGCTTCCTTGTGCAGATTCAGCCACGTTGCGCGAAATTTCACTTGTGGTTGCCGTTTGTTCTTCGACTGCGCTGGCGATCGTATTTTGAATGTCGTTGATTTGATTGATCACGGTTGTGATTTGATTGATTGCCTCAACCGCGCCGTTTGTGTCGGTTTGAATTGCTTCAATCTGCTGGCTAATCTCTTCGGTGGCGGTAGCCGTTTGCTTAGCTAATTCTTTGACTTCATTCGCTACGACTGCAAAGCCACGTCCGGCATCGCCCGCTCGTGCAGCTTCGATCGTGGCGTTTAGCGCGAGTAAATTCGTTTGCTGTGCGATCGAGGTAATTACTTTGATTACTTTGCCGATTTCTACGCTGCTTTGACCGAGCTTGGTAATGGTCTGATTCGTTTGGTTTGAGGTTTTGACCGCATCGGTTGCGACTTTTGCGCCTTCTGCGGCGCTTTTAGCAATTTCTCGGATGCTGGCGTTCATTTCTTCGATCGCGGTTGCAACCGTGATAGCATTCTGGCTCACTTGTTCAGCCGAAGCCGAAGCCGAGTTCGCTTGTTCGGCAGTCTGATCCGCGTTGTCGCTCATTTCAGCGCTGACAGCGGTGAGTTCTTCAGAAGCAGCAGCAACGGTAGCCGCGATTTCTGTAATCTGGCTAATCGAGTCGCGCAGATTTTGAATCATTTGATTGACGTTATTTGTGAGGATGCGAAATTCTCCAGCGTTTTCGGCTTCAATTTGGTTTGCTAAATTGCCTTGAGCGACTGCAAGCGCAATATGATCAATGCTCCGGACTTGCTCGGTTACTTCTGTCGCCATCCGGTTCACGCTTTCGATTAGCTCTTGCCAAGTGCCAGATGCTCCTTTAACCTGGGCGATCGCGCCTAAATTTCCTTCGGTTCCGATTTCTCGTACTACTCGCGTCACTTCTGTGACGACAAGATTGAGTCGATCGCTCAAATCATTGACGATCGTACCGACGTGCAATAGTTCACCTGCAAGCGGCTGTCCATCGATTTCTAGCGTCATTTTCTCGCTCAGGTTGCCCTGAACGATCGCGCTTAAGACTCGTTCCGCTTCGGTCATCGGCGTAACAAGGTGGTGAATAAGGCGATTGATGGCTTCGACACTAGTTGCCCATGTTCCGGTTGCACCTTCTAGCGTAAATTGTTCAGATAGATGTCCTTCAATTCCGACTTGCTGAGTTGCTTTGCGAATTCCTGCTGCAAATGCTTCATTACGGTGCATCAACTGATTGAATTCACGAGCTACATCGCCAAAGCCGTTATTCTCGTCTAAGCGCACAGAAAAGTCGCCTGCGTTTGCTGCTTGTATTGCTGCAAGTAGTTTTTGCATCTGTACTTTTGCGGCTGGGGTTGAGTCTAAGTTTTGTCCAGCTTTCCGGGTTGAATCAGAAACCATGAGTTGCTCCTAAGTGAATTCGATAGTTAATTCGATGGAAGTACAGCGAGGGTTGCATCTAAAATCTTCTGGCTATTGAGTATGAGCAGAAATCCCCGATCGAGTTTATATGCACTTTTGATAAACGATCGAACGTGACCTGTGAGAGTTGCTGGCGGGGGTTCAAACTTGTCGATCGAGCATTCGACGATATCTCCGATCGCATCTACAATGAAGCTCACCACATCTTCAGCAGTATTGACAACGATGTTGTAAGTAATTTCTTCCTCATCGTTAGACAAGATCGATCGAAGTCCTAACCGATAGGGTAAATCGACAACGGGCATAACTTGCCCTCTGAGGTTCATCAAGCCTCGAATGTCGGGGGGCGCAAGCGGAATTCGAGTAAGCGACTGCTGCCGAACGATTTCTTGAATCTCTTCAATTTCGATACCGCAATAAATCCCGTTGAGAAAGAATGTGCAGATTTGCTGAATAGACATGGATTCACCTCCGCGCTCCGGCGGCAAGTTTTTGTGCTGCGCGGTAAGGGTTTGCTAAATCCGCAAGCGCTTTTAGGTCTAAAATCTCAGTGATCTGGTTCTGCACTGTAGCGTAATATTGCACGCCTGGACGATTTGCGGCTCCGGTCACAGTGATTGATTCTTCAACTACATCTAAGATTTGCTGTACGATTAGCCCAATTTTGCGATCGACTCCATTCGTTTCTGAAGAATCTAGTGTGACAACGACGATCTCGATCGTTTCTTCAAACTCAGCTAAGGGTCGCGGAGTTCCAGTAAAAACAGCTTGCAAATCGATCAAAGTCACAATCGAATCGCGATACTGCATTAAGTATTGCTCTCCAACTTGTTCGATCGCTGCGGTTGGAACCGTTTCGAGTCGAGTGGCTTGAGTTAGAACAATGCCCATACGCGAATTTTGAGGTCCTAGAATCGTTAGAATCAGTTGTCGATCGTTCGATTCTTCAGAATCTGCTAATAAGGCTTGTGATTGTCGCTGAACTTTTGCCTGTCGAGCAAGTCCCATCGCATCCAAAATCAAAGCAGCATTTCCATCTCCTAAAACCGTTGCGCCTGCAAACATTTCGAGCGACTTTAACTGTTTGCTCAACGGCTTTACTACAACATCTTGCGTATCATCAATGCGATCGACAATCAATCCGAATCGATAATCATCGACCGCAATCACTACAAAGTAAAGCACATCGGTTTGAGTTGGAGAATCGCTCAATTGTAGAACTGTGGCAAGATTAACGATTGGAAGAAGCTGTCCGCGCAGTCGATAAACGGGGACATCTAAAAGCATCTCAATACTGCGATCGATCTGCGCTTTGCCTTCGATCCGAATTAGTTCTTGCACATTGGCTTGAGGAATCACAAACGGTTGATTGTCACTGGTTACAAGCAGCGTCGGAATAATTGCCAGCGTCAATGGAATTCTCAAGCGAAAGGTTGTTCCTTGTCCAAGCTGACTTTCAACTTCAACAGTGCCATTGATTGATTCGAGATTGCGGCGAACAACATCTAAGCCAACCCCCCGACCGGATAGATGTGTAACCTCAGTTGCCGTTGAAAAACCTGGCAAAAAGATCAAGTCTAACGCTTCTCGATCGCTGATGCTATTTGAGCGAGTTAATCCGACCTGCTGCGGCATAGACGAATTTTGAGCGTGTTTCAGCTTGATTTGATTTGGATCAATTCCGGCTCCATCATCGCTGATTTCAAGCGTTACTTTACTACTTTCTTGAAAGGCTCTAAGCTTTAGAGTCCCTTGTCTAGATTTGCCTGCTGCGACTCTAGCTTCTGGTCGTTCAATCCCGTGATCAATACAGTTTCGCACCAAATGAGTTAACGGATCTTTTAGCGCAGAAACAAGACTACGATCGAGTTCGGTTTCGCTGCCTTCGAGTTCGAGCGTCACTTCTTTTCCACAAGCGATCGCCACATCTCGGACTAAACGCGGTAGATTGCGCCAAAGTGTACTAATCGGCTGCATTCGCGATCGCATCACGCCGTCTTGCAGTTGATTTGTAATTAAATCGATCTGCTGACAAGTTGAAATCAAGCTCGAATTGTTACTCTTTGCAGTGAGTTGCAGCACTCGGTTACGAGCGAGCACCAGTTCACCTACTAGATTCATCATTTGATCAAGTCGCTCGACCTGAACCCGAATCGTTGAGTCTAGGGCTGTTGAGGTTTTGGCATCGGACTCTTCTAACTCTTCTACACGGGCTGCCACTCGATCGGGAGTACAAAGTGCTGTTAACGTTACAGCTAAATTAGAGTAATCTTGGTATCCTTCAGTTTTCGTCGTTTTGATCGTTTGTAAAATCTGTCGGATTGCATCGGTTAATTGCAGTAATACGGCTGCAACTTGGGGCGTAAAGGGGCGCGATCGTGTCCGAATGGCATCGAGTAGCGTTTCTCCCGCATGAGCGATCGCTTCAAGCTTGGAAAAAGAAAGAAATCCGCAGTTCCCCTTAATCGTATGAAGGGCGCGATAAAGACGGTTTAGCTGATCGGAATTCAAAACGCTGTTTTCTAGGCTCAAAACGTCCTGCTCAAACTGAGCGAGAATTTCATCACTCTCAACCAAAAACGCTTTCAAATCCTCATCATCGATTTCATTCAAAGACTCCATGCCCTTAGCAGTATCCATCCTTGCGCCATTGCCATCCTAAGTAGGAATCAGCAAGACTCACAATCCCTCTTATGGTAGAGGTTTAAGCAAAAAGAATGCTGAACACTAATGATGTTTTTAGAAAGCGGTATGGAGTGCCTAGCGTGCCGTTCAACTCAGTTGCAGCGGAATGGACATCGAAACAAAGTTCAGTGCTATAAGTGCAAGTCCTGTGGGCGACAGTTCTTGGAATCCTACAAACAGATGCGCTATTCTGAAGAGATCAAGCAGCTTTGCGTTCGTATGTATCTCAAAGGCGCGAGTACAAGAGCGATCGAGAAACTCACTGATATTCATCACACGACGATTTTATCGTGGATTCGAGAGTGGAACGCTGATGGTTTAATATCAGACGGTTTAATATCATTAGAGAATGAGCTAGGCACAGAAGATTTTAGATCACACACCCAGGCTCAGGAAGAGTGCTACGAGAACGAACGGAGAGGCAGATAAATTGTGAGCGATTCAAGTGTGACTTCAGTGCTGATTGTCGATGATGCCGCGTTCTCTCGGCGAATGTTGCGTAAATATGTCGAAGCAGAAGGATACAGCGTTCTAGAAGCTGCCACCGGACAGCAAGCGCTAGACATTGTAGAAGAGTATCAGCCAAACTGCATTTTGACTGATTTATTGATGCCCGACATCGATGGATTTCAGCTACTGCAGGCGCTTCGAGATCAAGGAAGCACAATTCCGATCGCAATTATTTCAGCCGATATTCAAGATACCGCTCGCGCACGTGGAGCAGAACTCGGAGCCGCAAGATTTCTTAACAAGCCGACAAAAGAAGCAGATGTTCGGCAAATGATTCGACAACTCTTGCAGCAAGATGGAGTGAATCAAGAATGTCCCTAATTACCGAGGAGCAGCTTGATGCACTCCAAGAATTTATTAATATTGGAGTGGGTCGCGCCGCTGGAATGCTAAATGAAATGGTCGAAGCGCCAATTCTACTCAACGTTCCAGTCCTCAGAGTGTTTGACGGTAAAGCACTCAAGCAAGAACTGGCGCTGCGGTTTGATAACCATCGCTTTTCTGCGGTAAAACTCAGCTTTTCTGGTAGCTTTAGCGGGAGTGCTGAACTCGTATTTCCAACCGAAAGCGCTTCAGCGTTGGTGTCACTCCTCACGGGTGAAAATCCAGACTCTCCGGATCTTGATGCAGTCAAAATTGGGACACTGACCGAAGTTGGCAATATTGTAATCAACGGCGTGATTGGCTCGATTAGTAACTTGCTAAAGCAGCAGATGGACTACCAACTGCCGACTTATTCAGAAGATACGATCGAGCATCTTTTGTCCTCGAATTACTCATTCGATGCAGATACCGTTTTTCTACTTGCACAAGCAAAATTTGAGATCAAGCAGCTTGAGATCATTGGTGAAATTATTTTAATTTTTGAAATGACCTCGTTTGGCACGCTTCTCGATTGTATCGATCGAGAGCTTATTTTGATTTCGCCATCGCGAGGAAAAGGAGCGACTTAAACAATGCCTCACGTCGATGATCGCTTTAGTCTATTCGATCAAATTCCGCTGGGTATCTGCGTTCTGCGATCTGACTCTGTGGTGCTGTTCTGGAATCGCTGCCTCGAAGACTGGACAAAAATCAATCGCGATCGCATCGAAGGTCAGTCGATCGTTGATTTTTTTCCACATTTCAGTCAGCCTCGCTATGTCACTCGTCTAGCTTTGATTTTTGCAGGGGGGCCTCCGACTATTTTTTCGTCACAGCTTCATCCGCATTTAATTCCAGCCGCGCTGAGTGATGAGAAAAAACGCATTCAGCACACCACAGTCACCGCGATTTCTGGTGCTGAGAAGCGTGAATTTTATGCGATGCTCTCGATTCAAGATGTCACCGACCTGACGATTCGGGTTCAAGAATACCGCCAACTCCGCGATCATGCCGTTGCCGAAGCCGAAGAACGTAAACGCGCCCAAGAACGTGCTGAAGCCGCGAATCGAGTCAAAGATGAATTTCTCGCGATCGTCTCTCACGAACTCCGCACGCCGCTGAGTCCGATTTTAGGGTGGGCGAATCTGCTGTGTGCGGGCAAAGTTCCAGGGGCAGCAGTTCAACGCGCGTTAGAAACGATCGCTCGGAATGCAGCTTTACAAGTGCAATTGATCGATGATTTGTTGGATGTATCGCGAATTTTGCGCGGTAAGCTCAATCTCAATTGGCAAACTGTGAATCTTGTTTTTGTGATTCACTCGGTGCTGGATACACTGCGGTTGATGGCGGAGAATAAAGCCGTCACGGTGAATTTTCAGCACACGGTATCGCCTGCTGTTTTGGGTGATTCTACACGCTTACAGCAAGTCGTATGGAATTTGCTAACCAATGCGATTAAGTTCACGCCCGAAGGGGGACGGATTGATATCGATTTGCGCGGAGACGAAAAGTATAGCGTTCTATCGATTCAAGATACTGGTGTTGGAATAGAGTCAGATTTTTTACCGTATGTGTTTGAGTCGTTTCGTCAAGCCGATGGCTCTACGACTCGTCGAATCGGCGGATTGGGATTAGGATTAGCGATTACTCGACATCTGGTTGAACTGCATGGCGGAACGATCGGGGTGCAAAGCGCAGGGGTTGAGCAAGGATCAACGTTTACGGTCAAGTTACCGAATTCTCAAAGTCAAGCTGAGGATGTCAAACTTTCAATCTCGGAAACGCAAGTTGAACGATCTCAGCTTGAGGACATCCGAATTCTGATTGTGGACGATGAACAAGATACGCGCGATTTGCTTCGATTTGTGTTAGAAGAATGTGGCGCGATCGTCACTTCAGCAGAATCGGTTGCTGAAGCAATCCTAGCGCTCAACGATCGCACACCCGATTTAATCCTGAGCGATTTAGGAATGCCCGATGCCGATGGCTTTGACTTCATTCGATATGTGCGTACTCAATCGGGTGATCTGGGTGCAGTGCCCGTGATCGCACTCTCGGCTTATGCGTCTGAACTCACTCAGCAGCAGTCCATCTCAGCCGGATTTCAACAGCATCTGGTAAAACCGATTGACCCCTCACTGTTGATTCAAGCGATCGTAAGCATTCTCGGCGATTCATCATATCAGTAAGACGACAACGGGCGCGTCAGTGAAGCGTCAAGCATCACCCTGGCGTAACTCCAGATAAGGATGTCAACCTAGCAATAGCACTGCTAATGATGGAACGCTTACGTTAGTCTTAAGTCACGATTCCTTTCTAGGGCGAGTAGACCAGGAGATCTAAGTCATGCAAATCTTTAACCGCGAAGATGTAAAGCTGAGTCAATTACCGCATGTTACCAGCCCAGCTTGGTGGCAATTGGTCAATTGGATTGCTGATCCGATCGCAGTTCAGGACAAATGCCGCCAAAAGTATGGCGATATTTTTATCATGCGGTTGAGTGGACTTGGATCAATGGTAATGATTGGCAATCCGCAAGCGGTGGGGGAGATTTTCAGCCAAGATTCTAAGTTCGATGTCGGTCGCGCCAATAGCCTTGCCGAGCCGCTTGTAGGACGAAATTCGCTCATGCTGCTCGACGGCGATCGACATCGACGAGAACGAAAATTATTAATGCCTCCGTTTCATGGGGAACGGCTCCAGACTTACGCTCAACAAATCTGCCAGATTACTCGACAGGTTGCAAACCAATGGCAAGCGGGACAAACATTTGTGGCTCGAACTGCGATGCAGCAGATCAGTCTAGAAGTGATTTTGCAAATTGTCTTTGGTTTGAGCCACGGCGAGCGCTATCAACAACTTAAACCGTTGTTGACCGATTGGCTCGACCTGACAGATTCTCCTGTGCGATCGAGCGTCCTGTTTTTGCGGTTCTTACAGCGAGATTGGGGAGCATGGTCTCCTTGGGGGCGAATGAAACAGCGACAACGGCGCGTCCATGCGTTGCTCCAGGCGGAAATCGAGGAAAGAAGAACGCAGACAGAAGCGCGCGTTGACGTTTTGAGCTTGATGATGGCAGCGCGAGATGAAAATGGGCAAGCAATGAGCGATGCCGAATTAAGAGATGAACTGATCTCGATTTTATTTGCTGGACATGAAACCACAGCTACAACTCTCGCTTGGGCGTTCTATCAAATTCATCAACAGCAAAATGTTCACCAAAAGTTACTTCAGGAACTCGACGGTTTTGAAGCGAATTCATCGCCGCTGAAGATCGCTCAACTTCCTTATCTAAGTGCAGTTTGCCAGGAAACGCTGCGAATGTATCCAGTGCTTCCTGTTATTTTTCCGCGCATTACAAAGTCCCCCATCAAGATTGCAGGATACTGGTTCGATGCTGAAACCGTGTTATTGCCATCGAATTATCTGGTGCATTATCGAGAAGATTTGTACCCGAACGCTCGACAATTCAATCCAGACCGCTTCTTAGAGCGACAGTATTCCAATTCTGAATACTTTCCGTTTGGAGGCGGAAGTCGGCGATGTTTAGGATATGCTTTAGCGCAGTTAGAAATGAAGCTGGTTCTAGCAACGATTCTATCTGAGTATCAACTTGCCTTGGCAGAGAGTAAGCCGATTAAACTACAACGGCGCGGATTTACGCTTGCGCCTGCTGGTGGAGTACGGATGGTCATGACTGGAAAACGCAATCAAACTGTTTAGCCCCGCTTTTTGCTGGGCTTGCTGGCAGCAACCGCGTCGAGTCGTGCGGGGCAACGCTGTCTTTTGACATACTCCCCGGCGTGAACGCACGGGGATTCTAAGCTCAAACAGCAATTGCAGGCGGAGCCTGTCTAACATCGCCTTCTTGCTCAGTTGCCTACGGAGGGAAACCCTCCTACAGCACTGAGCGCTAACTTAGCGGTCGATGCCCCAACCGCACAAATATTTATCGCGGCATTCTCGTCTCTGCCATTCACAGATTGACAGGACGGACAGCGCCATTCTCTCGTATTCAAATCCAACTCTTTCAGGACGTGCCCACAATTCGAGCAGGTCTTAGAACTCGGATACCACTGATCAATGAATACGACTTGCTTTCCTTTCTTGGTTGCAATCCATTCGAGAATTGAGAGGAATTCCCCAAACGCCAAATCTGAGATCTTCCGTCCCCAAAGTCGCTGCATTCC
>CAXTDB010000130.1:0-12440 GCA_964242045.1 uncultured Leptolyngbya sp.
ATTACCGGGAGTGCGATCGCACTGGGTGGCATTGGTTTACTAATCTACGGCGTGACAAATGGTGATTGGGGGAACTTTGTGCAACAGTGGCAAACGAGCCGATTCATTCATGTGATGAGTTTGGATTTTTGTTTGTTGTGTGCGCTGTTTCCCGTGCTGTTGCAAGATGACATCAAACGACGAGGTTTAGAAAATTCTCAAGCGTTTAAGATTTTGTCGTTCGTTCCGTTCTTTGGAGCGTTGATTTATCTTGCGCTACGTCCGCCGACGATCGAACAATCGACCTCTGTTTCATCAGAAAAAGTGCCCGCAGCATGAAATGGCAGAATCCCCCGGATGACTTGAACTTGGGCGAATCGGATGTTCACGTCTGGCAAGTCAACTTAGATGCGATCGCGTTCTCGATTGAAATGCTCTCGGTGGATGAACGATCAAGAGCAGATCGCTTTAAGTTCGCTCAGCATCAACAGCGATTTATTGCAGGACGGGGATTTCTGCGATCGCTGCTGTCTCGCTACTTGAACGCTGATCCAAGCAGTTTGGAATTTTACTATGGTTCACACGGGAAGCCATTTCTGAAAGAGACATCGATTCAGTTTAATCTGGCGCACTCGCAGCATTTGGCAGTGTACGCAGTAACGCGCGATCGTGCAGTCGGAATTGATGTTGAACAAGTTCGAGCGGTTGAACAGTTAGAAGCATTAGTTCAACGATTCTTTCTACCTTCAGAAGCTCGAACAATTCAAGCACAGCCTGATTTGTTTTTTCAGTACTGGACGTGCAAAGAAGCGTTTTTAAAAGCGACAGGCACAGGACTCTCGAAGCTCAAAGATTTAGAGATTGATCGAGTTCGATTGAAAACGCTTCCGATCGAAGCGCGATCGCAACAGTGGCAACTTCAAGAATTGATGATTAACAATCAATTTGCAGGCGCGATCGTAATCGAACAGAATTGTCCAACGCTGAATCTAAGTTATTTTCTAGCCTAAGTAAAATTGAAGCTTTACGAAATCGGAATTGCAGGGAATAATGGGGCATTCTTTCTCAGTCTCAGATGATGACTCTATTTGTTCAACGATCGCTGAACCAATTTGCTTTGTGTTTCTTGCTTTGTATGTTTTGACGCTGTTGGTGTTGCTGCGCGGAACGGTTCGCAGTGATACGCCTGCCGCATTAGGTCTGCCCTACTTTAAAGGAAAACGGTAGCTTGGAGAATGCTCGAATGATCGAACGGATTGCTGTACCTGATTTTGTGTTGCTGAATGATTGGTATCCGGTAGCGCGATCGAGCGAAGTGCAGCCTGGAACGGCGCGATCAATTCGATTGTTTGAAACCGATTTAGTCTTGTGGCGCGGCGAAAATACGGCAGTAGTGGCATGGCTCGATCGCTGTCCGCATCGCAGCGTTAAGCTTTCTGCTGGAACGGTTGAAGCAGATACGCTGGTATGTCCGTATCATGGTTTAGCATTTGATGTCACCGGACACTGTGTGAAAGTTCCGGCACATCCAGACTATGTTGCACCCAAGCAAGCTTGTGCAAAATCATTTCCGGTGGTGGAACGATACGGTGTAGTTTTTGTATCGCTAGGCAATCCAGGGCACGACGTTGCACCGTTTCCAGAATGGGACGATCCGGACTATCGCAGCTATCTCAGCGGCGGACATCGATTTCGCTGTAGTGGACTCAGAGCGATCGAGAATTTTTTGGATGTAGCGCATCTTCCGTTTGTTCATCGCGGCATTCTGGGCGTACCCGAACAACCTGAAATCGAAGATTACGAAGTCGAATCGATCGACACAGGGATTTACATGAAAAACATTCGGATCTGGCAGCCTGATCCCGATGGCACAGGTGAGGGGGGAATTGCGACATATGATTATTGGACGTTGCGCCCTTTGGTTGCGGCATTACGAAAACAGCGATCGAATGGGCAAACGATGATTTTGCTGTATTTTGTCACGCCTGTTTCTGAAGAAGAATGTATTGGCTGGATGTGGGGCACGTTGAATTATGCTCATCACATTCCAGAATCAGATTTAGTGGCATTTCAAGATACAGTCATTTTGCAGGATGTCGAGAACTTAGAATCGCACAATCCGAAGCGTCTCCCGCTCGATCCGCAAGCTGAATTTCATTTGCCAAGCGATCGTGCTTCTTTGGCGTACCGCAAATGGCTGAAACAGCTTGGTGTGACTTACGGAACGGTAGGGTGAATCCTAATTGAATTCCGCCTTCAGAAATAAGACAGCGCGATCGCTTCTGTTGTAGCTTCAAATACGAGAAACTGTCAGCAGGGGTATTATGAGAGTCGCGATTTTTTGTACCGGAGCGACTTGATTCGTTGAGTTTGAAATCTACAAATTGGCCATGAACAATGCAGGATAGCCAGGATGCAGAAGTGCTGCATTCGCCAGACATTACCGAAGAGACGGTTTGCATCACTCAGTTTTTAGGACAGCGCCCAACGAGAGAACCTGATTTTCAGGGGGAAAATTGGGCACTGCAAACCCTGGCGCAGCAACTCGCCGGAGATGCTCGATCGCTGCTTCATACCCTGGCAACGTTAGCGATCGATCTATGTCAAGCCCATACCGTCGGAGTCAGCCTGCTCGAAACCTCAAACGAAGATGAATCTGTATTTCGGTGGATCGCGATCGCGGGCACATTGAAGCATTGGGAAAATGGGACAATGCCCGGTGATTTTAGTCCTTGTAGCACGACAACCAAAGCCGGACAGCCGCAACTCTACACTTATCCCGAACGCTATTTTACTTATTTGCACGAGGCTGAATACTCGCTGGCTGAAGTGTTGCTGATTCCTTTGTTTGCCGATCAGCAAGCACTCGGTACAATTTGGCTTGCAACGCATAATCCAGAGCGCCATTTCGATCGAGAAGATCAGCGAATTGTCAGCAATTTATCCGGCTTTATTGGTGCAGCATTGGCAAATTTGAAAGCGCGACAGACCGCAGAGGAATTAGTTGCGACCCAGCAAGCCGCAAACCAAGCTGCACATCGAGCGATCGACATTCTCGAAAGTATGACTGATTATTTTATTGCGCTCGATCGCGAATGGCGCGTGACTTATGCCAATCAAGCCGCTGTAGAACTCTGCGATCTCCCGCTTGCATACATGGTCGGTAAAACTCATTGGGAGCTTTGGTCTTGGTCGGTCGGACAAATCACCGAACAGCGTTATCGTCAAGCAGTTGCGACTCAAACTCCGGCTCATTTTGAACTCTTTTATGAACCTTGGGCGAAGTGGTTTGAAGTTCACGCTTATCCGTCGATCGAGGGGCTAAACATCTTTTTTCGTGACATTAGCGATCGTAAACAAGTCGAGTTTGTCCTGAGTCAGAGCGAAGAGCGCTTACGCTTAGCGCTAGGAGCGGCGAATCAAGGCTTGTACGATTTGAATGTGCAGACTGGAGACGCGATCGTGTCTCCCGAATATGCTCAAATGCTCGGTTACGATCCGGCAACCTTTGAAGAAACCAATCTGACTTGGCGCGATCGTTTGCATCCGGATGATTGCGAATCTGTCAGCCGTGCTTATGGGGAATACATTGCAGGCAACCAGAGCGAATATCGCGTCGAATTTCGGCTTCGCACTCAGACGGGCGACTGGAAATGGATTTTGTCACTCGGTAAAATTGTCGCTTGGGATGCAGATGGGAACCCGCTGCGAATGTTGGGAACGCATACCGATATCGACGATCGTAAAGCTGCCGAAGCCGAACGCGAACAACTTTTAATTCGTGAACAAGCCGCCCGTGAAGAAGCCGAACGCGCTAACCGGATCAAAGATGAATTTCTCGCTGTTCTTTCTCACGAACTGAGAACGCCGCTGAATCCGATTCTCGGCTGGACGAAGCTTTTACAGACCGGAAGACTCGATCCGGCTCGAACCCAACAAGCGATCGCAACCATCGATCGCAATGCTCAACTGCAAACTCAACTGATCGATGATTTGCTCGATGTTGCTCGCATTCTGCGCGGCAAGCTCAGCTTAAATGCAGTTCCGGTGGATTTAGCTACGGTAATCGAATCCGCGATCGACACGGTTCGACTCGCAGCCGAAGCGAAATCGATTCGGATCGAAACCGCGATCGAGTCGATCGCAACTGTTCTCGGTGATCCGGGACGATTACAGCAAGTCGTTTGGAATCTGCTCACAAACGCGGTGAAATTCACGCCGAATCATGGACAAGTCAACGTTCAACTGGTTTCAAATGGAAACGAGGCACAGATTCAAGTCAGCGATACGGGTAGAGGAATTGAGCCAGAATTTTTGCCGCAGGTGTTCGAGCGGTTTCAGCAAGCAGATTCTTCAACGACGCGACAGTTTGGCGGACTCGGATTAGGACTCGCGATCGCGCGTCAACTGATCGAACTCCACGGCGGCACAATCCGGGCAGAAAGCAGCGGTGAAGCACAAGGCGCGACTTTCACCGTTCGATTACCGCTGATGCAGACCACAACTCGCGCGATCGCGTCTCCGGTTAAAAATCTAGAGTCCATTTCGCTCGATGGGCTACGAGTGTTAGTAGTCGATGATGAAGCAGATGCGCGCGAATTAGTGCAGTTCATTTTGGAGCAAGAAGGCGCGATCGTGATTTGTGCAGCATCGGCGATCGAGGCGTTACAAATTCTGCAAACCTCGACGATCGAGCTTCTAATCAGTGATATTGGCATGCCCGATTGTGATGGCTATCAGTTGTTAGAACAGATTCGCGCACTAGGTCAGAAACTACCTGCGATCGCGCTCACGGCTTATGCCGGAGAACTGAATCAGCAGAAATCTCGTCAGGCTGGATTTGAACAACATCTCTCGAAGCCGCTCGATCCGGTTGCGCTAACCACTGCGATCGCAACTTGTCTTAAATCGGCTTCTGGAAATACGACTTTAGAATGATCAAGCAGGCTCAAATTTGGTGATATATCTAAACTGAGTCATATTGTGTCTGTCCTCTAATATGTCGATCCGCTCGCAGTCCGTTTTTCCTAACTTTATTCGTCGAATTCGGCAGCGACTTGGACTGACTCAAACCTCGCTCGATCGCTCCACCGAAACCCAGCCACCGAAGCAAATTCTTGACATCCTCGAAAGCATTTCAGATGCGTTTTTCTCGCTCGATCGAGACTGGCGCTTTACTTATGTCAATTCTCAAGCCACACGAGTTTTAAATCTATCAAAAAGCGAACTGATCGGGAAAAGCATTTGGGAGGCGTTTCCTGAAGCCGTCGGTACAGTGTTCGAGCAAGAATATCGTCGCGCTGTTGTCGAACAAGTGACCGTTAGTTTTGAATCTTTCTATCCTCCTTTAGACGCTTGGTTTGCAGTCCGCGCTTATGCGATCGATTCTGGACTTGCCGTGTATTTCCAAGATGTCACCGAGCAAAAAGCAGAGCAAGCGAACCTACTTCAACAACAGCAAACCTCACAGCGCCGACGGGCAGAAATTGAAGCAATCTACGCTACGGCTCCGGTCGGATTGTGCTTTAACGATACCGAACTGCGCTACGTTCGGATCAATCAACAACTAGCAGAAATTAATGGTTCTTCGGTTGAACAGCATATCGGGCGAACGATCCGCGAACTGCTTCCAGAACTTGCCGATCAGTTAGAACCGCTTTATCAACAAGTGATCGATTCGGGCGAACCGATTATCAACTTAGAAATAAGCGGCACAAATTCAGCGCAGCCAGGAGTAATGCGAACTTGGCTATCGAGCTACTATCCGCTCAAAAATGAACGCGATCGCGTGTTGGGTGTGAATGTCGTGGTGCAAGAAATCACCGAACTCAAACAGCGCGAAGCCGAACGCAGACAGGCAGATGAAGCCCTGCAACGGTCAGAAGAACGCTATCGATCGCTGTTTGACTCGATTGATGAAGGCTTCTGCGTGGTTGAAATGCAGTTTGATCAAAACAAAGCGATCGACTATCGGTTTCTCGAAGTGAATCCGATGTTCGAGCAGCAAACCGGATTCAAACAAGCGACCGGAAAACTGATGAGCGAATTTATTCCCAACCTTGAAGAAAGCTGGTATGAAATTTACGGCAAAGTGGCGCTAACCGGAGAACCGATTCGGTTTGAAAACGCTGCTGAAGCGCTGAATCGTTGGTTTGATGTTTATGCGTTTCGAGTGGAGGAGCCAGAAAAGCGCAAAGTTGCGATCCTGTTTCGAGATATTAGCGATCGCAAACGCATCGAAGCAGAACTGCGCCAAAAGAACGCGATTCTGAATCTCGTGAACGAAGCCGCTCCGATTCCGATCTATGTCAAAGACCGACAAGGACGAATTATCTATGCGAATCCTGCCACACTGGAAGTTTTAGAAAAGTCGGCAACCGAAGTTTTGGGGTTTAGCGATCGAGATATCTATGACTCTCCTGAACTCGGTGCACTGGTTTCAAACAACGACCAGCGCATTATGCAAACCGGACAAACCGAAGTTGTCGAAGAATCTCCCGATGGCATTCGGACATTTCTCAGCACAAAAGCACCCTATCGCGATGAAACAGGCGCTGTAATCGGTTTAATTGGACTCTCGAATGACATTAGTGCACGAGTTGAAATTGAACGCGATCGAGAACGCTTGTTGCAACAAGAACAAGCCGCCAGAGAAGAAGCCGAAAAAGCAAATCGGATCAAAGATGAATTTCTCGCGGTGCTATCTCACGAACTCAGAACCCCGCTCAATCCCATTTTAGGCTGGACGAAACTGCTAAAAGGTGGACGTTTAGATCCAGCGCGGAGTGCAGAAGCGCTCAATACGATCGAGCGCAACGCCAAACTGCAAGCGCAACTGATCGAAGATTTGCTCGATATCTCCCGAATTATGCGCGGCAAACTCGTGCTAAATCGCGAACCCGCCAATTTAGCTGCTGTTCTCTCCGCTGCGATCGAAACCATTCGACTCGCCGCTGAAGCCAAACAAATCAGCCTCGATCTGCAATTCGATCACGAGGATTATTTTGTGTTTGGTGATGCAGGAAGATTGCAGCAAGTCTTTTGGAATCTGCTTTCCAATGCGGTGAAATTTACGCCAGAACAAGGGCAAATCAAGATTCACCTGATGCAAATCCGGCATCAAGTTCAGATTCAAGTAACCGACACTGGAAAAGGCATCAGTCCCGACTTTTTGCCTTATCTGTTTGAATATTTCCGTCAAGAGGACGGCTCAATCACGCGCAAGTTTGGCGGTTTGGGATTGGGACTTGCGATCGCGCGTCAAATCGTCGAACTCCACGGCGGCACGATCTCAGCCGCGAGCGCCGGAGAAGACCAAGGCTCAACCTTCACTGTCCAACTGCCGCTGCTCAAACGAGCTACAGCCGCCCCAGCTTCACCAACCAGCGAGGCGTTCGATGATTCAACCCTAAACGGCATTCGGGCGATGGTCGTTGATGATGATTTCGACACGCGCGAATTTCTCACCTTTCTCTTAGAAACAAACGGCGCGATCGTCACAACGCTTGACTCCGCTTCTCAAGCGATTCGCGCGATCGAGCAGTCCCCACCTGACATTCTTCTAAGCGATATTGGGATGCCAGAAATGGATGGCTATGCGCTGATTCAAGCCGTTCGCACCTCGAAAAACGCCTCGATTCCGGCAATTGCACTCACCGCTTATGCGGCAGATAGCGATCAGCAGCAAGCCCTCAAAGCCGGATTTCAGCGCCATATTTCCAAGCCAATTGATCCAGATGCTGTGATTGCGATCGTGCGTGAGCTAGCTCAAAATAATTCGTAGAAAAAAGGAGCGAATCGCATCGATGCGATCGCTCTCCTTGTTCACTGAGCCGAAACTGCAACTTTCTCTACATCAGGGTTCGCTTCAGGCGTATCCTTTTCCGACGGTGGAACAACTTGCCAGAACTTCGGCAGATACTCCGACCAGTTTGCCAGGATCGCTTTTGCTTTCGGACTACCTGTATGCTCAAGGTGTGCTTCAAGTAGTTCTCTTAGCTGTTGTTCACCCGCAGGCGCGCTCACCCGCTGAACCTTGACGATTTCCGCATTGACTTTCGCTTGGAAGCTGCCATCTTCGTCTAAGAAGTAAGCCAATCCGCCCGTCATGCCCGCACCGACGTTGCGACCTGCACGACCGAGAACGACGACAACACCGCCCGTCATGTATTCGCAACCGTGATCGCCTACACCTTCAACCACAGCTTCAGCCATTGAATTGCGGACGGCAAACCGTTCGCCTGCTTGTCCATTGGCAAAGAGTCTTCCACCAGTCGCACCGTAAAGGCAAGTGTTACCGATGATCACGTTCTGAGATGGATCATAAGTCGCTTCAGTTGGAGGCTTGATTGCGATCGTACCGCCGTGCATTCCCTTACCCACATAATCATTTGCTTCACCTACTAAGTTCAGCGTCATACAAGGCAGGTTGAACGCTCCGAAGCTTTGCCCCACACTTCCGGTAAAGTTCAGCGTAATCTGTCCGCCAAAACCAGAGTTACCGTATTGTTTCGCGATCGCGCCCGCAATTCGACTTCCAACCGTGCGATCGGTGTTGATAACATCGATCGTTTTAGTAACATCGCCTTGGTTCTGAATCGCAGCTTGAACTTCAGAATCGCTCAGAACTTGATCGTCTAAAACAACGCCGTTGCTGTGAACCGTTTGATGATTCAGCCAAGAACGATTGCTCCGAGTATCCGGCAGTTGAGTTAAACAATCGAGGTTCAGCGTTTGCGTTTTGGTTAGGCTCACACCTTCTCGCATCTTCAGAAGATCAGCGCGTCCGATGATCTCATTTAGGGATTTGTAGCCTAAACGCGCTAAAAGCGATCGAACTTCTTCCGCCACAAACAAGAAGAAGTTAACAACATGCTCTGGTGTTCCAGGGAACCGCTTGCGGAGTTCTTCTTTCTGGCTTGCGACTCCGACCGGGCAATTGTTGGTGTGGCAAATTCGCGCCATAATGCAGCCTTCTGCGATCATGGCGATCGAGCCAAACCCGAATTCTTCACCGCCCATTAGGGCTGCCATCACGACATCCCAACCCGCTTTTATCCCGCCATCCACTCGGAGAACAACGCGATCGCGCAATTGATTCTGCATCAAAACGCGATGCACTTCGGTTAGACCTAATTCCCACGGACTACCCGCATGTTTAATCGAGCTAAGCGGTGAAGCACCTGTACCGCCATCGTGACCAGAGATTTGAATAATATCTGCGTTCGCTTTGGCGACTCCTGCCGCGATCGTGCCGATTCCGACTTCTGCCACCAATTTCACCGAGACTTGAGCAACGGGATTGATTTGATGCAAATCGAAAATCAGTTGGGCGAGATCTTCGATCGAGTAAATGTCGTGGTGCGGCGGCGGAGAGATTAAGGTCACTCCGGGCTTCGATCGACGCAATAACGCAATGTAAGGACTCACTTTTGGTCCTGGCAATTGTCCGCCTTCACCGGGTTTCGCGCCTTGAGCCATCTTAATTTCGATTTGCTTTGCGCTCATCAAATATTCAGGTGTAACCCCAAAGCGCCCAGACGCGACTTGTTTAATCGCAGAGTTCGCAGTGTCTCCGGTTTTGAGTCCTTTGAGGTGAGGCAGAAGCGGCGAGATTCCATCTTCCACTTCGTTCAGCACTTTATAGCGAACTGGGTCTTCTCCACCTTCACCAGAGTTCGATCGACCTCCCAAGCGATTCATCGCGATCGCCAACACTTCATGCGCTTCTCGCGACAATGCGCCGAGCGACATGCCACCTGTGCAGAAGCGTTTAACAATTTCGGTGGCAGGTTCAACTTGATCGATTGAGATCGAAGTGCGATCGCTTTCAAAGTCGAGTAAATCGCGTAAAGCTGTGATCGGACGATTTGCTAAATGCTTTTGGTACAAATCATAGTGATCAAAACTATTCGTTCTGACTGCTTGATGCAGATGTTTCGCAAGCTCTGGACTGTTCATGTGATACTCGCCACCCGGACGGTATTGCACGAAGCCATAGTTCTCTAGCTTCTTCGTCGTCAGTTCAGGAAAAGCTCGGCTGTGGAACGACAGAATTTCTTGAGCGAGTTCCGCGATCGTCAATCCACCTAATCTTGATGCTGTACCAAAGAAGCCTAAGTTTAGCAAATCGCCACCAATGCCGATCGCTTCAAAAATTTGCGCGGCTTGATAGCTCGATAACAATGAAATGCCCATCTTCGAGAGAATTTTGAGCAATCCATCTTCGATCGCTTTTCGATAGTTCGCCTGCACCGCTGTTAGGCTTGCCGCTTTGATCTTGCCGCGCTCCATCATGCCTTGTGTTTTAGAATCTGCCCACCACTGACGCACACTTTCTAGGGCAAGGTAAGGACAAACCGCACTTGCACCGTAGCCAATCAAACAGGCAAAGTGATGCGTACTCCAAGCTTGAGCGGTATCTGCGATCAGTGATGCCTTCATTCGTAATCCTTGACGGATCAGATGATGGTGAACGGCTCCGACTGCCAACAGCGGCGGAATATAGCTTTGATCAGCGCTTAATCGGGTGATGTTGCCGGACTGATCTAAACGATCGCTTAGCACCAAAATCTTTTTCCCCGATCGCACCGCTTCCGCTGCTTGTTCACACAGATTCTTAACCGCAGCTTTTAGCCCGTTGGGTCCAGCAGCGATCTCAAACAAAGTCGAAAGATTTGCGGTTTCGAGGCTTGAATTCCGAATTTGATCTAGCTCCGGTTCGCTTAGAACAGGCGATTCTAGCAAAAATAGATTTGCGCCTTCAGGTTTGGTTTCCAGTAAATTTCCGCGTTCTCCAAGCTGCATCGTCAAGGACATCACGAGCTTTTCGCGCAGCGGATCGATCGGTGGATTTGTCACCTGAGCAAATCGCTGTTTGAAATAGTCATACAGCAAGTGAGGACGCTCAGACAGCACCGCCAATGGAATATCATCGCCCATACAGAACGTCGGCTCTTTCCCTTGTGCCGCCATGTCTTGAATGACCATTTCGACATCTTCCAAGGTGTAGCCAAATGCAGTCTGATGAGTCAACAAAGACTGTGTATCCATCTCAGAGGCTTCTAGAAATGCCTGAGATTGCAGAGTTTTACGATTCTGCTTCAGCCATTCTCCGTAAGGATGAACACTTGCGACCCGTTGTTTAATCTCCCAGTTTTTCAGCACTTCATGAGTTTGCAAATCAAACGCGATCATTTGACCGGGACCCAATCGCCCTTTCTCAATTACTTCAGATTCTGGAATATCAACGACACCTGCTTCTGATGCCACGACTAGATAGCCATCGCGAGTAATCGTGTAGCGAGCGGGACGCAAGCCGTTACGATCGAGCGTTGCCCCGACCCATTTCCCGTCACAAAACGCCAACAGTGCAGGGCCGTCCCAAGCTTCCTGAATACCACTGTGATACTCATAAAAATCCACAATTTCAGGATGATCCGCGAGTTCTGGCTGATTCCTATACGCTTCTGGAACCATCATCATCAACGCTTCAACCGGGCTACGTCCAGATCGAACGAGCAGTTCCATCACGTTATCTAAGTTCGCGGAATCGCTGTTGTTGGAATTTACAGTAGGTTTCAGGGCAGTAATACGATCGCCCCAAAATTCGTGCGCTAAATCGGCTTCTCGCGCGCGCATCCAATTGACGTTACCGAGCAGCGTATTAATCTCACCGTTGTGACCTAAAAGGCGCATCGGTTGAGCCAACGGCCATTTCGGCATCGTATTCGTGCTGAAACGACGGTGATACAGCGCGAATGGACTCTTATAGCTTGGATTCTGCAAGTCTTGATAAAACTCGCCTAAAATTGCCGATCGCACCATGCCTTTATAAACGATCGTGCGCGTCGAGAACGAACAGACGTACAGTTCATCAAATCCAGGCTGTGCTTGCTCTGCCAAAATCCGGTGAATCTGCTTGCGAGTTAAGTAGAGTTTGCGTTCTAGCTCATCGCCGCTCAGTGTGTCAGACTTTACTAACAACTGCTCGATCTGCGGCTGATTTTCCCGCGCTTGAACTCCCAGAATTTCGGGTTTAACCGGAACCGATCGCCAGCCCAACAGCGTTAAGCCTTCTTCGGCAATAATTTTCTCCGCGATTTCTTTAACGGATGCCGCGATCGCATTCTCTTGCGGCAAAAACACCATGCCTACACCGACATGATTCAGTTCCAGCGTTACACCCTGATCACTTGCCCACTGGTTTAGAATTTCCCAAGGAATCGCAGCCATCAGCCCCGCGCCATCTCCAGAGTCTTGATCCGCACTACATCCGCCACGGTGTTCTAAGCAAGCGAGGGCGGAAAGCGCTTTCGCCATCAAATCATGGCTGTCCCGACCTTTTTGATCTGCAATAAAACCAACACCGCAGGCATCGCGTTCTTCAACTAGCCAGCGCTGACCCGCATATCCATTCGATTGATTCTGACACTCTGACGAAACACTAGCTTGACTCATGG
>CAXTDB010000131.1:0-12377 GCA_964242045.1 uncultured Leptolyngbya sp.
TCGTTTGAGCCAATCAAGCCAGCTTTACCATTTTCAGAAGATTTTGCAAATCAAGCGGCAGTTTCTCAAGCTTTGATCGCTTTACGAAAACATCGATCGATTGAAGTGTACGGAACGGGTTTTGGAAAGATAGCACTGTTGCGATCGTTGGTGCAATCAGAACTTTGCGAATGTTACCCGCACGGAATTTTATATCTAGACCAGACGGATACGATCGAAGATCTCTTGCAAATCATTTTTGAACAGCTTTACCGTGTTCCGTCAGAGGTGAAACCTTCAAAAGCAGAAATTCGATCAGGATTAAGCGATCGACAAGCTTTGATTCTGTTAAACCATCCAGTTCTAACCGCCTCAGAGCTTAGTCAACTCAAACAATATTTGCCAAATAGTACTTTCGCGATCGCCTCGATCGAACGCCGTTTTTCTCAAGCAGATTGCACGATCGAAGTTTCTGACCCCGAAGTTATGTTGCATGCGATATCTGAGCCAGAAAATGCGATTCTCGGATTGTTGGCAACGGTTGGAGTTTCATTAAGCGCAGAGCAGATTTCAGCGATCGCTGATGTTTCCGACTCGGATTTGAACAGGCTGATTGATTTGAATCTTGTTCGAGTTGAACAACAGCGCTACAAGCTTTGGAGAAAGTATCAGATCTCAGAAGTTTGGATGGAAAAAGCGTTGTCTTATGTTCTCGATTGGGTTCGGACTCAATCGGATGCAATGATTCAAGAACGTCAGTTGCTCATGGTCACACTGCAATGGAGCGCAAACCAACGCCGATTAATAGAGGTGATCGAAATTGTGCGAGCGATTGAATCTGCTTTTGCCCGCGCGAAACTATGGGGGATCTGGTCGAAGCTTCTGCGCTGGAGTTTAGCAGCAGCGTGGGCTTTAGAAGATGAAGCGACCGAAGCATGGGCACTGCATCAACTTGGAACACTGGCATTTTGTCAGCAAGAAATCACGACCGGATATGACACGCTTCAAGATGCTTTAGCACTGAGAACAGAGTTAGCAAATCAAACTGCAAACGCGAAGCACCGTGTAGGCATCGCATTTAGCACACACAATCTGAATCAAATAAAAACGCTGATTATTCCAGCAAAGTCTCAAGACTCACCGAAATCTTATCAGCGCCAGTTCTATTGGATCATCGGATTGATTTGTGCGATCGCAGTTAGCATTTCGATCGGAGTTGGCATTTTGATCGTTCAGCAACGATCGCTCGATCGCGAAAATCGCTCTGGTTTGTCTCGAATTACATCGAATTAATGCTCGCCGGGTTTTCCAAGGTCAATTGCCTTTTTCACTAAGTCATCATCGACATTTCCGGTGTCTCCGCCACTATGGCTAACTTGCTTTGCCATGTCGCGATAGAGGTCTGGATCGCCCGTCGGTTCTGAAGCGAGATGGTCGTCTGCAAGCTGTGTTTCTTCAGCCGAATGTGCTTCAAAGTTAGAAGCCGTTGCTGCTTCCGCTGCTGCTTCACCTTCCCCAGATTTATCAAAACTGCTCGTGCTGAATTCTTGTGCGGCTTCGTAGTCAGCGGAGACATCGACTTTCGGAGCGGGACGATCACCTGCCGCAATTTCTTCAGCCGCTAGCTGAGCATCATGAGATTCAGTATTAGTTTCGGACATAATAAATTCTCCTATCTTGCGTTTGCAATGTTGTCACCTTACGCAATTCTCGAATTTGCTTAAACGGTCTGAAGATAGATTTAACGAGTACTCCAGAGGTTAGATTATGAACTCGCTCTTCAGGAGGGCGACTTTAGACTGTAAAGCTTGATACGTCTTGAGTGACGTTATCAATGGAGAAAGCTCATGCCACAGTCTGCAAGTCAGAACGTCGATCCGTCCGAGTATTTGGGCGAAGGGCTTCAAGGTGCGATCGAAGATTTCAACCAGTTGCAAGCCGATGATAAGTTGGCACTGCTGTACTATGTTTATGAAAAGATGGGCGACTCGATTACGCCTGCGGCTCCGCAAGCGGCAGAACCAGAGTTAGCACCAATGTTGTTGGGTAATTTTTATAATTTGTCGCATCAAGATCAGCTTCAAGTGATGCGCGATATTGTGAATCGAGCAGATACTGAATATTCTCGTGATTATGGTGCTTTGAAAGAAAATAATCAGCTATTAGTTTGGTATCTGTGGGCAGTTGATATGGGTAAAACTGTGGTCGGAATGCCCGCTGGGTACGAGCAATCGGATAAGCTCGGCAATTTGCTGAAACGATTTGAGGCGTTTGAGTTTGAGCAGCAGATTTCACTGTTGCGAGAGTTGGCGAGTGAGATGGGGCATACGGATGTCAAACCGATTCCATCACAGGCGGAAACTGGAAAAACATCAAGTTTGTAATTCCGATCGAGCTTTTTGCCGTGTTTTGAGCGACTTCTGCTCCCTAGATTCCCCTGACGAAGTAGTTTCATTGTGATTAAAGAGAAACCGTGGAGTCGCTTCAGCCTGCTCCACCCTCATCCCCATCCCTTCTCCCATCGAGGGAGAAGGGAGCAAGAAAGTCTTCTCGCCCTCGTGGGAGCGGGGCTGAGGAGGGGAGTTGCCAATGCACGATCGAGATCTCTGCTACAAATTTTGCGATCGTCGAACCAGTGCGCGAAATTAGTGCTTTAAGTCCAATTCCCAATCAAAATATAAGCTGCCCAGAAAAACGGCTGCTGCTTGTATTTCTGATCTTTGAGAATTGCAATCTGGGCGCGACGCAGTGCTTCCGCCTTTGAGATGCCCGTTTGATTCACTTTTGCCAACTCACCGTAAAACACTTCCATCAGTTGTGATGAAGCTTCATCGTTCACCCGCCATAGCGTCGCGATCGTACTTCTTGCGCCCGATTGCACCGCAATGCCCGCGAGTCCCAAAGTTGATTGAGGATCGCCCTGCGCCGTTTCACAGGCACTCAGCACTAACAATTCGAGCGATCGCTGCTTCGATAAATCTACAGACTGTAAAACGCTGCTCAAGTCTGCCACTTTAAGCTGACCATCTGAAGTCAGAATAAACGTATCTTCCTTGCGCGAGCTAAATTGACCATGCGTTGCTAGATGCACGATCGGAAACGTTGCTTTTGAAATGCTATTCTCGAACTTGGCAGTCGTGAAATTGCGATCGAGTAAAACTTCAGTGGGCAGTTCTTTCTGAATGTTTTCGACTTCCGATTTTACAGCAGGTAAAGCGCTAAAGCCCGATCGCGCTTCGGTTAATCCAGCGACTAATGCTTCTAATTTCTGATTGCTTAAAGGTTTGGGTGATAGCAATTGCAATCCGGGTGTAATAGCAACGCTGTATTGTTCAATCAGATATTGTTTACCATCATGTAGAGCAGACATCGGAATTTCTCGCAGTGCGCCATCTGGAACAAATACCAGCGTTTTCGTATTGCTCCGAACGAGTTCATCTTTTACAGGCGCAACCAGCCATTGATATATTTTTTGTAGTCTGGGCAGCGTAAATTTCCCGGTATTACCTTGATGTAAGCCAGTTCTCAGATCTGATGCCAGTCGCTCCACTTCTTCACGGCGAATGTCTGTCTTGAAATAGCGCAGGTTATCGGTGAATTTTGCACCAGGCAAGCTAACAATCACCGAAATTTGATCTTCCAACAAGATTGGATAAATCACTGCGGCATCTTTATCGACGCGATCGACTTGTTCTGGATTCGCCGTTAGACACGCTTCTCGGAAAAAATTATCAAGCTCTACTAACTGCAAATCTTCAATCACTTTACGCGCCGTTTTCAAGTTGTCAGGCTGTTCAGACTTTACAAGTAAGCTGACCAACTGACGGTGAATTGGCTCGATCGCCACTCGAAATGAGAACTGCACATCCTGGCTCGAAGCTGCGAGATCTTCGCGGAGTGATTTAATCGTCGCGACGGCTTGCTGATACGCCACAATTGCTTCTTTCGTCCGATTCCCTTGTGCATTCAAAATTCGTCCTAGCTGCCATTGCCAGCGATACGCAATGTCGCCTGCATTAATTTGCTGCGCGAACTCTAAAGCGCGAGTTGTAAGCTTCTCGGCATCTTGCCATTGTTGAGTTTGCTCATACACATTCCCTAAGCTTCCGAGTGCGTAAGACTGAACTCTCGGATCGCCTAATGCTTCCGCTTGCTGAACCGCGATCGCCAGTGAACTTGCAATCGATCGCGGCTCTTTTTTCATCTGCGTCATACTTTGAGCTAGATTAATTCGAGCATCGATCGCGCTTCGACTCGGTGGTAAGGCTTCGATGTCTTTCTGAATCTGCGGAATTAGCTTTTCTGCCTCAGCCATCAGTTTTGCAGTTTCAGTTCGTTTGATCTCTTGTGAAAGTTGAATATTGTCTATAAACAGCTTGCGCGTCTCGATCAGCAAGCTCAGTTGATTCAGTTGTGCTTGAACTCGCAGGTTTCCAGGGTTAGATGCGGCTTGCTGATAATACTTAATTGCAGTTTGAAAGTTGCTCTCCGTCGGTTGCGGTGTACCAAACCCTTGAGCGCGGAACGTATTGCCTAAGCTGAGTTGAGTGAGCGCGATCGTATCGGTTAGGTTCAATTCAGTTGCAATCGCGAGTCCCCGCTCTAACACCAATCTCGCTTGTGAAAAGTCTCCTACCACTCTCAGCGACTCGCCTAACGTTCTTAATGCAGTTGCACTTTCTGGCGTAGAAGTAACCTTCTGAAGTGCAATTTTCAAAGCTTCAACATTCCCGCGCGATTTAAGTGAAAGCGCTTGGTCGAGTGTCTCGATCGCTCTGCGATACAGTCCTAAATTCTGAAAAGCTTGGGCTTGATTGGTTTGACTAATCAAAGCGCGATCGCGTTTCCCTTCTTTTTGATAAATTTCTGTGACTTGTTTCCAAGTTGCTAAGGCTGCATTCGTTTGTCCGCGCGCTAACTGTAAGCTGCCTTGAATATCTAAAGATTGCGCGATCGCGAGCGATCGACCCGCTGTATTTTCGGGAGTCGCTTGCAGAACAGAGAGACTTTCAGCGATCGCTTGATTGGCTTTATCCCACTGTCCCAATTGCTGATAAGAAAGCGATAGATTACTCAAGCTCAACCCTTGCCGAATCGGATCACCAGCGGTTCTATAGCTCTGTGCGGCTTGTTGAAATAACTGTGCGGCTTCTGAAAATTGATTATTCGCGTATTGTGATCGAGCTTGTTGCTCTAAGTTGGAAAGTGAAGCGGTTGCGATTTGAGTGACAGCAGGAGATGTAATACACACAAGAGCTGTCATCGTTAGCGAAAGGACGAATCGGATGATTTTGTTCGGTCGTTTCATCGGGTCTCCTCACGGTTGGGTGGATGTTGGGCAGGCTGCGATCGTTGGTGGGATAGTTTCATTTGTGTGTGCGACTAGCTCGATACCATCGCGCGTTTTGATCCAGCCTTGGGCTTCGACGATCGCGGGGGGTGTAGGTTGAGTGATGGGATTGACCGTTGATCGATTTGCTGGCGTTCCGTCTAGAGTACTAAGAGGATTAAGCATAGAAGTTCCAGGTAAAGCATTAATTGGATTCGGCGGCGCGCTACCTCGACCGCTGACCACAAAGCGTCCTAAATCTCTGCCGCGCGGACAGATCTGAGCAATTTGATTACTGGCATCGAGAATATCGACGGGGAGTTCGGTTATGCCTTGAGTCGGTTGGACTTCGGGTTGCGCGATCGAGACACTTCCTTGAACACCCGATTGAGAACTTGCAGTAATATCACTCTCCGAAGTTTGCTGCGATCGCGCTTGAATGCCAAACAATCCTTGAGTGGAAATATTCACTCTTCCACCGCTTCCACTAAAAGCATCTGCGCTAATATCGCTGTTCTCGCTTGCCGGAGCCACAATCAGTTTTGCATTAACCCCAATATCACCTCCATTCCCCCCAGTTCCAAATGTTCCAGCATTCGTAGAAATACTGCTATTGCGACGCATTAACAGCAGTGCTGCGTTTTGGATGTTGATCCCACCTCCATTTCCGGAAGCGGAATCTGCACTTAGTTTGCCACCGCGATTTAAGTTGACGGTAGAAGCATCGACTTGAATGTTTCCGGCGCTACCTGTTCCTTGAGCGCGGACGTACAAACCGCTTGCAGCATCAATGAGTCCGATTCGTACTGTCCCAAATCGATTGACACGCTCAGCGAAGGACGGATCTTGCCCGTCGATCGTCAGTTGATTAGTTGCATGAACTGCGATCGTGCCTGCTCTGCCGCTCCCTTCACCAACTGTGATAATCTGCCCACCATTCACTGCTTCCACACGATTCGCCCGAATTGTGATGTTACCACCTGGTTGATCATTCCGAGTTAAAGCATTTACCGTCGCACCATCAGCAATTTGTAAGTGATCAGCCTCGATCGTGATATTGCCAGATGCGCCTTTAGAGATTTCGGCATTGTCTGTAAACAGGGCTGTTGGTGTTCCATTCTTTGCATTGAATCCAGCTAACTCAACTTCTCCAGTTGCCTTGATGCTAATATTTCCTGATGCGCCTTCACCTTCAGTAAACGCGCTAATTTGAGATCCATCCTGAAGGCGAAGCGATCGCGTTTGAATCGCGACATTGCTTGCGTTGCCAAAATTAAAGGCACTGCTAGAGATTGTGTTGTCTCCTGATGACAAAGCGATCGTATCAGCCTTGATGCTTATCCTGCCTGCATCACCTTGCCCATTACTGAGAGTGGCGATAGAAGCTTGATCCCGTAATATTAGCGACTGAGTTTCAATCTCAATATTGCCTGCTTGACCGATACCGAACGGTTTTTCCGTTCCATCTTCATCGACGATTGAACCAGAAATACCGAGTTTAGCAGTAATTTTTGAGCCTGAGTCAACCTGTTCACCGACTATAACCTCTCCAGGCGAACTTCCTGAAAGTGTAATCGCTTGTGCCCGAATTCGGATACTGCCGCCAAATCCAACACCCCCAACCCCAGACTGAATTTCTGCACCATTCAATAGTTGGAGGCTGCTAGCATCAATATTAATGCTGCCGCCTCGACCTACGCCACTGAATGCAATACCACTAAAAATACCCGTTGGGGCAATGCTGTTTTCTTTTGAATCGAGTCGAAGTGTCTGCGCTTGAACGTTAATATCGCCTGCAATTCCTCTACCAGCTATACCCGAACTAATTTGAGAAATTCCAGACAGCGATAGCATCCCCGTCGCGAGTCGAATGGCTCCAGCTTGTCCGATTGCATTCTCCTCAACCGTACTAAAAATCCCGCTGGTTGGATTGACATTAGGTTTTAGCTCACCTCCTCGAATAACGATTTGATTTGGAATGTCAAGATTGATATCACCAGACCGACCGCTGCCGAACACGCCAGTGCTAAATTGAGAACCATCTAAAAGCTCAAGCGTGTTACCTGTAATCCAAATCCCGCCGCTTCGTCCGCTTCCAGTTGGTTTGATCTGATTGTAGAGATTGGAACGATTAAATGAAAGGCGATCGCGGACTTTTATTTCAATCGCTCCTGAGTTTCCTTCTCCATAAACACTGGCACTGAGAAAAGAACCATTCAATAAGCCAAACGAACCTGCGGTGATCTTTAGATTGCCACTGTTCCCGACTCTATTTGGATTGACATCATTTTCGACATAACTCCCTAATTCAAGCCGAAGTGCGTCAGCAATGTCAAGTTTGATATCTCCAGCCTGACTTTCAACTGAACCTCCTGGATCATAGATTCCCCCAATAATTCTGCTTTGCGAAGTGAGCGTTAGGTTACGTGCATAAATTGAACTACTGCCGCCATTGTTAGCCGTAACATCAATGCTGCTGTTATCAAAAATGATGTTTGATCGAGTTAGTGTATCTGGAAATTGGAGTGATAACGCCTGGTCAATCGGCTCGATTGCAACTGACCCAGGTTCCGCCAGTCCACCAAGTTCTACTCGCCCGCCATAAGCAGCGAGATCGCCCTGCGTTTGTCGAATATCACCACCAACTAGAAGTAAGCTATGCCCATCAGCGACTCTTAGGAATGCTTGATTCTCGATCGCGCCTGGATTGATCTGTGTAAATAGCAATGCTGAAGGCTGAACGGTCAGCAAGGCTGGTTTTTCTGGAGTCGTTGCACTAAATATGCCTTGGTCGCCAAATCGAATTGCGTTCGTCGTGGTTCCAATAAATGATCCTCGAACATCTAAACTGGCATTCTTGCCAAAAATGATTCCATTTGGATTCATCAAAAACAGATTTGCTGTCCCATCAACGCCTAATGTTCCATCAATGTTGGAAAGATTTTTTCCCGTAACGCGCGCCAGAATGTTCTGAATATTTGCCGGATTTGCAAAATACAACCGCTGTCCAGTTTCAACATTAAATTCTGAGAAACTATGAAATAAGTTACTGCCGCGAATTGCTCCGCCATCGATACGATCGCCAATTCCACCCCCCACGATCGCGTTTCGAGTCAAGCTTGATCGCTCACTTCCCAAGGTTCCATCTGGGGTAATCTGCGCTTTTACCGCTGTTCCATCTAGCAGCAATACACTCCATAGCAGCATTCCGCAGGAAATCTGTCGCAACATCAATCGATCCACCCGCACAGCATCTTTTGTCAACAGCCAGGCATCAGAGATACACCCTGCCCTTAATCGTTTCATTGCTTGAGGCAAATTCAGCATTTGCTTACGTAAATTTAAGGATACGAGTTTGTATTTCTCGCGATCGCGGACTTATGCAGCGCGATCGCACATTAACACTCAAGGCGGACAGTCCGCGATCGTTGTGATCTTGGCTCCAGACGATCGCGCTACTAGCTCAACTCTGCCATTGGGCGATTTGATCCAGCCTTGCGCTTCCACAATTTCAGTTGGAATCGAGGGTAGCTTCGCCCTCGATCGATTTGTCGAAATCTCGTTTAGCGTTGCCAGCGGAGTGATCGGAACATTTCCGTCTAACGCATTGATCGGATTCGCAGGCGCACTGCCGCGACCGCTGACGACAAATGATCCGAGCGATCGAGCCGCATTGCCTCTCGGACAAGACTGACTCAACTGATTCCCCGGAATTGGAGCCGTTGGAAGCTCGATCGTGCCCTGTGTGGGCTGAATATCGGGTTGAGCGATCGACACATTTCCTTGAACCCCTAGCTCAGAACTGGCGGTAATACTACTTAATCCGTCGATAATGCGCGATCGCGGTTCAATCCCAAAGAGTCCTTTGGTGTCGATTACAACGTTTCCGCCCTGACCGACGATCGCATTTGCGGTGATATTACTGGCTTCTAATCCTGGGGCGACAATGAATCCAGCATTAATTTTGATGTTGCCACCGTTGCCTTCTCCGTCGCCACTGACATCAGTTAAAATTCGACTCCCGTGCCGAAGAATCAGTGCCTCTCTAGCATTAATGCTAATGTTGCCGCCGCTAATCGGAAAAGTAGCAAAAGAAAATGCAATTCCGCCTGATTCAATCGAGCTTTGCTGATCTAATTTGATTCGTGGAGCAGTCACTTCAATATCACCAGCTTTGGGAGAAATTGGAATGTCAATCGGAACTAAAAATGCACCGATCGCAGAAGCGGTTAGAGTACTGTTCACGAGCGTTGCTTGCTCAGTTGCATGAATTGTAATCTTACCGGGTTGTTTAGCAGCGATTGATATCGTATTTAAGCCGCTATTGAAAGCTTCAAATTCTCTTGCCTTGATGGTGATGCTACCACCGATACTACCCTCGCTGCTGCTCGAACCAACTGATAAGTAGGCGTTTTGGAATGATGCGTCTGCAAGTCGAACCCGATCAGACGTAATGAAAATGTTGCCACCGTTGCCTCTAGAAGTTACAGCCCCTGAGTTAATGCCGCTCCCTTCGCCTATAGAGTTTGTTCCTGAAACCTCAACAAAATCAGAGGCATTGATCCGCACGTCACCTGCTTTAATCGGCTTAGAACTGTAATCTTCGAGCAAATCGGTACGAATCTCCGCACCATTTGTTAATTTCACAGATCGAGCATTAATATCAACATTTCCGCCATTCCCGATTGCTCCTGGCTCAACCGTGCTAAGAATTGTAGTTTTGTCTCCGCTCAGTGTCACTCCATCTAGCGCTCGAATCGAGATATTGCCTGCGTTGCCCTGTCCAAAACTCGCAGATACCAAAGCTGCGCCCGGATCGAGTTGCAGCGTCTGAGTCGTAATCTCAATGTTGCCACCGTTGCCGATTGCATTCTCGCCAACCCTGCTGGCAATCGTGGCACCGTCGCTCAAAGTAACTCGATCGGCACGAATCACAATGTCTTTCGCATTGCCCGTTCCATACATACTAGAGTCTATGCTCGCGCCGTTTCCTAGCTGCAAGCGTCCAGTTGTAATGTCGATGTTGCCGCCGTCGCCTTTAGCATTCGAGATTGTGCCGCTCGCGATCGTTGCCGTTTCACCGTCAAGCTGTATCGAATCACGGGCGCGAATCGAGATTTGTCCAGCGTTTCCAATTCCAGTGCTATTAGATTTAATCAGCGCGCCATTAGACATCGCGATCGAGCCTGCTTCAATGTCAATATCACCCGCCTTCGACGCAGTTGAACCCGGAACAATTTGGGTAAAGATTGCACTCCGCTTGACTTGATTGGTCAGATTGCCTTGAAGCTGATCATTTCCAGTCATTTTAAGCTGATCGCGGACTCGAACCAGAATATTACCGCCGTTTCCTTTGCCAAAGCTGGACGTATCGATTTGTGAGATGTCTTGTAGGGTGAGCGAACCTGCACGAATATCGATGTTTCCACCCTGACCTGAACCTGTCTTTTCGATCCGATTCAGAAAGCTTGAGTTGTCACTCAAAAGAACTCGATCGCGAACTCGAACACTTAGATCTCCAGTCCGACCGTTGCCAAAATTTAAAACAGCAAGTTGCCCGTTTTCTAGCGATAGTTCTCCTGCCTCAATCACAATGTTTCCGCTATTTCCGATCGCACCTTGGTAAAGAGAGTTGTCAATGTAAGAACTTCCAGTTAAACGGATCAGCCCGGTTGTATTTAGGCGAATATCGTTAGCTGACTGCACTTGTCCAGTGGCTCCATTTAGAATCGCTGTCTTTGCAGAGGCAGTTAGGTTATTTGCCGCGATCGCAATATTTCCTCCCTTTGTACCGCGTACATCAAGCTCTGATCCCAGCAACATAATATCTGCTCGTGCTGTACCATCTGGAATCACTAGAGGCTGATCGAGTCCAACTGTTGCTGGAGCATTAATGCTACCGAGTTCAATCCGACCGCTTCGAGCCGTTAGCGTACTATCTTCTAGCGAGATTGCTCCTCCAATCAGCTTCAAAGACTGCTCTGGATTGACGGTAAGAGTCGCGCGACTTGCGATCGCGCTTGGTTTCAACTGGGTAAACAGCACTGCCGATGGCTGAATTGTTAGTAAAGGCGGTGCAGTCGGATTGATCGCGCTAAAGTTGCCTTGATTGCCAAAGCCGATCGCAGTTGCCGTCGTTGCCAAAAATGATCCTCGCAAATCCAGCCTTGCATTCTGCCCAAACAAAATACCGTTCGGGTTCATCAAAAATAAATTAGCGCTACCATCGACCCCAAGTGTGCCAAAAATGTTCGAGGCGAATGATCCCGTAACGCGGGTAATGATGTTCTGAATGCCTGCTGGATTCGCAAAATATACTCGCTGTGCATTGCCAATATTGAAGTCACTGAAGCTATGAAACAGATTCGAGCCGCGAATCGCGCCGCCTTGAATTGAGCTTCCCCCCAACGCGCGCGGAGCGATCGACGATCGCTCACCTCCTAAACTCGCATCTGGAACAATTTGAGCCTGAACTGCCATTCCAGCCAGCAGCCACAGTAGAACCCCGCTAGAAAGCCATTGAATAGCGAAAATAGAGCGATCGACAAACACGGTAGAATCCTTTGCAAACAGCCAAGAGTCGGAGACGAAACCTGCCCTTAATCTTTTCATCCCTTGAGGCAAATTCATGTTTTGCTTATGTAAACTTAAGGTAATTGTCCTTAAATCTGACGATCGACTACTGATGCAGTTTAATGACAAGCCGCAATCAGTCGGGGTGCTGTTTCTGGAGTTCGAGCCACTAAAACAACGTTGCCATCACGAGTTTTGATCCAGCCTTGGGCTTCGATAATTGGTGGCGGAGTCGATCGAGTCGTAGTGTTCACTTTGGAGCGGTTTTCTGGAGAACCTTCTAAAGTCGCAAGGGGACTGGGCGTAGAAGTTCCCGGCAAAACATCGATCGGGTTTGGGGGTGCACTACCGCGACCACTCACCACGAAGCGTCCTAAATCTCTTCCACGCGGACAGACCTGAGCAATCTGATTACTCGCATCAATAATGTCTACGGGAAGCTCGATCGTTCCTTGAGTCGGTTGCACTTCGGGCTGCGCGATCGACACATTTCCTT
>CAXTDB010000132.1:0-12376 GCA_964242045.1 uncultured Leptolyngbya sp.
ATCTCAACTATGATCACGAACTCTATCAAGATAAAACGAACTACTCTTGGGTAGGGCATAGTTTAGGCTGCAAGTACATTGCATTGCTAGAGTTATTAAGCAGTGAGCAATGGCAAGAGATTTTGTCTCACTGCGTCGAAGCGAATCAGATCGAGGAAATCAAACACGCGATCGATCGCAAGTCGATCGATGCCGTTTCGATTAAAGGTCAGCCATCACTGCTGATTGCTCCTGACATTTCTGATACTGAAAGTGCGATTCCGATTCGATTTCTGGTGCAGCTTTTAGATAAGCTCAAACTCGGCGTATTGCCGACGCGCACTCAAACTCAGTGCTTGATCGAGCAGAGCGACTTATTCAATTTGACGGGTTTGATTTCTTTCGATCGCGATACGATCGCCGGAAGCCTCGCTAACGTGCAACCGTTGAGTAAAAACGACGTGCTGTGGTTCTTACTTCAACTCAAACAGCGCCGCTATCCGTTATTACATCAAGAACTAGCGGGTAAACATCTAGAACCTGTTGGAGTTCAAATCGATAAATGGGTTGTGGACTTTAATCCTTGGGATAAGTTTGCAGAGCCAATCGCAAATCGCACCTTAGAAGCGATCGTGCTTCAGTTTCTCGATCGTCTGCGCCAAAGAGAGCAGGGATTAGAGCCTGAAAGCCAGGTAAATTCGATCGCACAAGTCGAATTCACTCAATAATCTTTCGTGTCCGATCGCAGTTCTCACGTTTTCACGCGAAACTGTGGCATTTCAGCCCGAAAAGATAGCACGATCGAAATTAGATGCCACAACTTGATAAACGTATTTTATTGTTCAAGTCATTTTGGTGGCATTTCAGCTTGTTTTTGTGGCATTCCAGGTCGTTTTCATGACGTTTCAAGTTGAAAATGGGACGAATTTAGAGAAAATACCGACAAGCCAGTTTGCTTAAAGTTGCATCTTGTTTCGTGGATGCTGCACCTTTCGTGAGCCTGATCGGTTGCTTAGGTTAGGAGCACAGTATTGGTTAACACCATGAAAAATCAAAAGACATCTACTGCTTTAACGAAAGCGAATGCACGACTGCGCGGTAAGAGAACGATCAATCCAGGGCTGGATTTTGGCAGCGATCGCAGAAATGTCCATCTTGCGGTAGAGATAGGAAACTCCGGGATCTTTCACACTGAAGCGCGATTTACTATCCAATCATTTTTATGACAGTTGCAAATCCCGCTCCCGTCTCTACGCCATTGAGTCCGGACGAACTGCACAAAATCCACGCTTACTGGTGCGCTGCGAACTATCTGTCGGTTGGACAAATCTATCTCAGAGACAATCCTTTACTCAAACAGCCTTTAACGATCGAACAAGTCAAACCCCGCTTACTCGGTCACTGGGGAACGACCCCTGGCTTAAATTTTATTTATGCTCACTTCAATCGCTTGATTCGTCGCTACGATCTCAACACAATTTACATCGCAGGACCTGGACACGGCGGACCTGGCATGGTCGCAAATACTTATCTAGAAGGCACTTACAGCGAGCTTTATCCACATATCACCCAAGACGAAGCAGGACTCGATAAGCTGTTTACGCAGTTCTCTTATCCGGGTGGAATTCCCAGCCATGCCGCACCCGAAACACCGGGATCGATTCATGAAGGGGGCGAATTGGGATACTCGATCGCTCATGCCTACGGAGCCGCATTCGATAATCCCGATTTATTCGTTTGCTGTGTGGTTGGAGATGGAGAAGCCGAAACCGGAGCCTTAGCCACCAGTTGGCATTCTAATAAATTTATCAATCCCGCGCGCGATGGTGCGGTCTTGCCGATTCTGCATCTCAACGGCTATAAGATTGCAAATCCAACGGTTTTGGCGCGACTTAGCGATCGAGAACTAGAACATCTCTTTGTTGGCTACGGTTATAAGCCCTACTTTGTAGAAGGTGATGATCCTGAAACGATGCACCAATTGATGGCAGCCACACTCGATGAAATTGTTCAGGAAATTCAAGGCATTCAGCGAGAAGCGAGAACACACGGATTTAAACAACGTCCGCAGTTTCCGATGATAGTGCTGAGAACTCCGAAAGGCTGGACAGGACCAAAAATCGTCGATGGTGTGCAAATTGAGAATACTTACCGCGCTCATCAAGTTCCGCTGTCTGAGATGGCAAGTAAGCCAGATCACCTCCGAATGCTAGAAGAATGGATGCGGAGCTATAAACCAGAAGAACTATTTGACGAAACTGGAAAGCTAATTCCTGAACTTGCAGAACTCGCACCGAAAGGCGATCGCAGAATGGGCGCAAATCCCCATGCAAACGGCGGCGTTTTACTGAAAAGTTTGAACCTTCCAGCGTTCGAGGAGTTTGCTATTTCTGTTGAATCTCCCGGACAAGTTGAAACCGAATCGACGCGAGTTTTGGGCAAGTTTCTTCGCGATGTAATGCGACTGAATCAGGACAATCGCAATTTCCGCGTAATGTCCCCGGATGAAAACAACTCCAATCGTTTGAACGCCATTTTAGAAGCAACCGATCGCGTGTTTACCGGAGAAATTCTCCCAACCGACGATCATATTTCGCTCGATGGTCGCGTGATGGAAGTTCTGAGCGAACATCTCTGTCAAGGGTGGCTCGAAGGCTATTTGCTCACCGGACGACACGGATTTTTCTCGTGTTATGAAGCCTTTATTCACATTGTGGATTCGATGTTTAACCAACATGCGAAATGGTTGGAAGCATGTCGTCACATTCCTTGGAGACGACCGATCGCATCGCTTAACTATCTCTTAACTTCGCACGTTTGGCGACAAGACCACAACGGATTTACGCATCAAGATCCAGGCTTTATTGATGTTGTGCTGAACAAAAAGCCAACGGTCACGCGCGTTTATCTTCCACCGGATGCAAACACATTGTTATCGGTTGCGGATCACTGTTTACGGAGTCGTCACTATATCAATGTGATCATTGCGGGCAAGCAACCTCAATTGCAATGGCTTGATATGGAGAGCGCGATCGCACATTGCACCGCAGGCATCGGAATTTGGGATTGGGCAAGCAACGATCAAGGCTCTGAACCGGATGTTGTGATGGCTTGTGCAGGCGATGTTCCCACGTTAGAAGCGTTAGCAGCGGTTGATTTTCTGCGTCATCATTTCCCAGCACTCAAAATTCGCGTAGTGAACGTAGTGGACTTAATGACGCTGCAACCCAAATCAGAACATCCGCATGGATTATCCGATCGCGATTTTGATTCGATTTTCACCACCAATAAGCCCGTGATCTTCGCGTTTCATGGCTATCCGTGGTTAATTCACCGTCTCACTTATCGTCGTACCAATCACATTAATCTGCATGTGCGCGGCTACAAAGAAGAAGGAACAACGACGACCCCGTTTGATATGGTAGTGCTGAATGATTTGGATCGGTTTCATTTGGCGATGGATGTGATCGATCGCGTTCCAAGTTTGCTCACCGTTGGCGCTTATGTCAAACAAATCGCGCGCGATAAATTAACAGAACATAAACGCTACATTGTTCAGCACGGTCAAGACATGCCCGAAGTCGAAGACTGGAAATGGCAGTATTACAGCGGTGACGGTACTGGAAAAACTGTGATTCCTCAAACTCAAAGCGGTTCCTCGACTCAAGGAGACGACGATACCGCAAAATCAGGACGTTAAGCGATTTAATAGAGATCTCCGATTTTTCCGAAATGTCGGAGGTCTCTAGCTCAAACAAAATTCATACCGTAATTGTACGACTTACAGTACGATCGCATTCTATTCGCTGCTTTATTCTAATCTCATCGCGAACAGCATCACAAAAACTTATATTAGTTGACATAACTTCCAGAAATAAAGCAAAGTGATATGTCTTAGGAGGTAAAAGCTTCTAGTGCTAAAGTTCGCGCGCTTAGCAATCTTGGAAACCTTTTCTGCATCTTCCTCGTAGGTTTCACCCCGACAGAGTGACATGAAGCAGCAACGTACAATTCTGATTGTCGATCGCTCCCCGGTTGACCGACAAACCTATCAGCAGCATTTAACTGAATTCGGCGACATCGATTACCGAGTTCTTCACGCTGATTCTGGTCATGCTGCGCTGGAAATTTGTCGAAATTCTAGTCTCCATGCAGTGCTGCTCGATTCTGAACTACCAGATATGACAGGCATCGAACTGCTGACCAAACTGGAACAGTCCGAAGCATTTCTACCGATCGTCGTGCTTGTGCCCTCGATCGCGATCGCGCGTCAGTTTCTTCAATCCGGTGCTAAAGATTACATGCTCAAAAACAAAATCACACCTGAAACGCTACAGCACAGCTTGCAAAGTGCGATTTTGCGGCAACAAGTCGCGCGTGAAGACAACAGATATGAAGATAATAAATATGAAGACAACGAACATTTAGTTCAACAATTGCACCGAAGCCAAATTGCACTAAAGCAAAGTGAAGGACGACTGCGCCTCGCCCTCGAAACCGCTCACATGGGAGCTTGGGAATGGGATATTGTCACCGATACCTTATCTTGGTCGCCGAACTATGCTGAGTTAGTTGGACTTGACCCGAACAACTGTCCAACCACACTCGAAGGCTGGGAAACTACGATTCATCCGAGCGATCGCGCTTCAGCACAAGAAAGACTCACCCAAGCCTTACGCTCCGCATCAGAATTAAACAACGAATATCGCATCATTAAACCTAGCGGAGAAATTCGCTGGCTCAATTGCAGAGGACAAATTGAACGCAACGAGCAAGGTCAACCTGTGCGAATGTTAGGGGTCACACAAGATATCACAGAAAGTAAATGCCAAGCGTTACAGCAATCTCGATTGTTGACAACCGAAAAAGCAGCACGAGTCGAAGCGGAAACCGCCAACCAAAACAAAGACGAATTTCTGGCGATCGTCACTCACGAACTCAGAACCCCACTGAATGCAATTCTCGGCTGGGCGAAACTGCTCCGCACCCGCAATCTCGATTCTGATTCCGTCAATCGCGCCTTAGAGACGATCGAGCGCAACGCCGAATCCCAATCGCAACTAATCGAAGATCTGCTCGATGTGTCGCGAGTCATTCGCGGACGACTCACACTTAAACTGATGGCTGTGAACTTATACGCCGTGCTTTCTGCCGCGATCGAAGGTGTGAAGCTCTCGGCTGAAGCGAAACAACTTCAAATCGACTTCAGTTCACTAGATCTCGATGCCACGATTTCCGGCGACCCCAAACGCTTGCAGCAAATCTTCCTTAATCTGCTCACCAACGCGATTAAATTCACACCTCAAAATGGAAAGATCATCGTGCAGCTAGTTAGCGATGATACTACGGCTCAGATTCGAGTGATTGATACGGGAATTGGGATTCAATCGGATTTCTTGCCGCATGTGTTCGATCGCTTTCGTCAAGATCAATCGAACTCAGCATCCGAGGAAGGTTTGGGATTAGGTTTAGCGATCGTGCGTCAATTAGTCGAACTGCATCACGGTTCAATTTCCGTGGAGAGCGCAGGCGAAGACCAAGGAACGACGTTTACGGTTCGATTCCCATTGGCGTAAGAGGTTTTTTCGTTCTCGTTGTGGTTCCGATCTTCTAAGCAGACGGGCTTAATTAAACATAAATGCTGGAGCCGCCCTCACCCCAACCCTCTCCCTGAAGGAGAGGGAGCAAGAAATCTAGTTCCCCTTCTCCCTGAAGGAGAAGGGGCTAGGGGATGAGGGTCTTCGGTTTAATTGCGCTCACCTACTTAAGTAGTTGAATTGCTCTACTCGCTAGAGCGAATCACATCAGCACTGTTTGTAGTTTCGACCAGCGTTCTCGAAGTACCGCAGACAAGACTCTTAAGCCCCACTGCTCACAGCGGCGATGTCCTACTTCAATCACACAGATTCCAGTTTCTAACACCGCTGCTTTTGCAGACACGCGAAACTGTCCGGTGATGTAAATTTCTGCACCTTGAGCCGATGCCGATCGAATCAAACTTTCATTCATCGCCCCGACGATCGCGATCTTTCTCACAGAATCCGCGTGTCCGATCGCAGATTCATATCCCCCAAACAAATCGCGAACTTGACCACAATATCGATCGAAATTTTGAAGTGGAACTTCTCCAATCATCCCGATCGCGCGTCCTGCTTTTTGTCCAAACGGTTGCACATTCACAAGCGACAACGCTTCCGCCAATCGCAAGTTAAACCCTAACGTCAATCGTTCATCAAACGCTAAGTGATAAAAAACGACACCGATATCGAGTTCAGGATCAAGTTGCCAAGGACGATGCAGAAACAGCGCGTCAATTCGACGGTTTGCGATCTGGTGACCGAGATTCGGAGTCGGATCTAACGCGAGTCCTAAACGATGAATTTCTCGATCGCTTTGTCGATAAATTCCGCCTCGCTCTTCATCTGGATACAAATCCACTTGAAAAAAGCGATCGAGAAATTCAGTCAATGCTGCTTGAGTGATCATGAGATGACGATCGGATCGAGGGCGCGATCGTGCCATTGTCGTCTCGACCATTCCGAAACATAAGGACGCAAAACAAACTTGACGGGATCATCTGCGGTGACATCAATTCTAAGAAACGAGTAAGGGCGCTGTTTGTGCGTTCCTTGTCCGGTTCGTCCAACAAACAACTGAGACTTTGCCACGATTCGTGCTTCTGCATCAAACTGCTCTATAAGCTCAGATCCTTCTTCTCGCTGCCGTCGTAAACTGTATCCGCTTCCTCCACACACAATCCAATTCATGTTTGAATCCGCGTGTCCGGTATCTCCAGTCCGTAAATACTCAAAACAATGCGCGTGACCATTTAGAACTAAATCCACGATCGCTCGACCTTTCGGATCGATCTGTTTTGCCACATCGTCTAGCACTTGTCGCAATCGATATCGAACTGCAAGCGTTTGCGCTTGATACCATTTCGTTGCTTCGGTCACATACGGCGGATGATGAAAATAGATAATTCGTCCTCGCACTTCGGGCGATCGCCAAGACTCAATTAAGCGATCGCGCAGCCAGTCTAACTGTTCATAGTCTGTTGCAACATTCGATTCAGCATTTAACTGTTTCTCAATATCAATCTGAATCTCTTCAAGCTGTTGCAGTTTGACGCGAATGTCATCTGCTTGATCCGATTGTTCGGGTTGACTAACATTTAACTTAGCAATCTCGGCAATGAGTTGCTGCATCTCTTGATCGATTTCATTTCGTCGATCGATCAACTTCTGCCGATCTTCTTGTCCTTGCTCACCTGTGGAAAGTGGAATCGGCGCATTGATCGTATTAGAATCGAGCGCAAAGAAATCAATGCCACCATAGCGAAAAGTGTAATAGCGATTCGGAAGTCGAGTAAACGAACCGGGTTCGTATTTCAAACAGCGACCCGTTGAAGTGTTAGCAGTGTAATGTCGATCGAGATGTTCTACTAACTTTCCTTGCTGATCCACATTAGACAACAGATCGATAAACGCCTGCGCGAATGCTTTCCCTTGATAAGATCCATGCAAACGAATGTCAAAATCGATCCGCGATCGTAAAATTCTTCGCACTGGATAAGTAAGCTGTGCAAGTATCCCATAAGCCACAGGAAGATCATAATAGTCATGATTTCCTAATACAGGCAAGAATGGGAAATTAAACACCATTTGATCAAACGCAATCTTCTTCGGGGTTTCTCCGCCAACAATAAATTCTCGATACGGCTCGATAAAATTTTGGGGATAAAACTCGCTAGAGCCAACTAAATAAATCACATCTCCGGTATGCAGAAGAAAGCGACATTCCTCGCGGTGCGGCAACATCTGTTCAGCAATGCGGCGTTGGGGAGAATGTCCCGGATGTCGCCCTGAGCCGCTATCGCCAATCACTAAAAACGAGAAGGCATCCTGCTCCTTGGTATCGTCAATCACGAGTCGAGTTTGATCAATTCCTCGATCGATCACGGCCGGAGTGCGCCATTTTACTCGCTCCTGCATTCTTTGGATTTTGAGCGAGGTTGCCGGATCTGAAACGAATCTCATCATGGGCGATCAATCATCCTGCGTTTCACCAGAAATTATCCTAGCGAGCAAATCTATCGATGCCATCGTCTAAGGAGAGATTTTGTCTACAGGATTCAGCCGAGTTCAATGAAGATTTCTTAAAGATTTCTATGTATATGGCATCACATCGATCCTTGTAAACCGCTCAAAGCCGCGAATTTATCTATCGATTGAAATTTCCAATGGCTCAGGAATCCAGATTGTACTGGACTATACTGTTGGAGTCATTGTACTCTGCTCTTGAGAACAGAAGGTTAATGTACTTTACTCGATGGTGTGAATACGGAAGTGATCATGTCTAATAACTTGTGGAAATCGCTGCTGGTTAATCCAGTATTTCTCAGCGCTACGCTAACGGTATCGGCAACGATCGGTGCAGCCTCAATCGCGAATGCGTCTGAAGTTAAAGCAGATACGACAGTCAAAGCAGATACGACAGTCAAAGCAGATACGACGACTCCGAATATTGCCTCTCTTGATCAAATCAACACTTACAGCAATGAGGGCAGTGTTTCAGCCAACGATGCTGGACAAGTCACCTCAGTTTCTCAATTATCTGATGTCAAACCGACCGATTGGGCATTCCAAGCACTGCAATCTCTGGTCGAACGCTATGGTTGTATTGCGGGTTATCCCGATCGTACTTTCCGAGGCAACCGCGCCACAACTCGCTTTGAGTTCGCTGCGGGTCTGAATGCTTGTCTCGATCGTATTAACGAACTGATCGCAGCTTCGACTGCCGATTTAGTCAAAAAAGAAGACCTTGCCACGCTGCAAAAACTTCAAGAACAGTTTGCGGCTGAATTGGCAACCCTGCGCGGTCGAGTCGATGCGCTCGAAGCTCGCACCACGACGCTCGAAAAGCAGCAATTCTCCACGACCACCAAGCTACAAGGAGAAGCAATTTTCAGCATCTCTGGTGCTCAGGGTGATAACATTGCTGTCCCAGTTGGTGCAGCCCCTTCTACGGTTCCCGTTTCTAAAAACACCACGTTTAGCGATCGAGTTCGTCTCAGCTTGTTGACCAGCTTCACCGGAAAAGACACCTTGTTAGCTCGTCTGCAAGCCCGGAACATCACCGGATTTTTTGGCGGGGTGACTGGAACTAATATGACGCGCTTATCCTACGAAGGCGGCGGGATTGCAGGCAACCAAGTCGCGGTGGATAAATTGTTCTACCGCTTCCCGATCGGTCGGGGTGGACAAATCACTTTTGATGCCTTCGGTGGTGAATTCTACAACAACATGCCGAACTTTAACCCCTTGTTCGCAAGTGATGGTCAAGGTTCTATCTCGCGCTTCGGTCGGTTCAATCCGATCTACCGGAATGCTCAAGGTGGCTCTGGTGTTACGCTAAACTATCCGCTCAGCAGCGCTTTTAGCGTTTCTTTGGGCTACCTCGCCAGCAACGCCAACAATCCAGGAAACCGTTTCGGCTTGTTTGATGGCTCGAATGCGGCGATCGCTCAGCTCGGATTCAAACCCACTAGCAACATTGACTTAGGACTTACCTACGCTCGCTCCTACACCAACTTCGCCGCCGGAGATGCTGGATCGGTCAACGTCTCTCAAGGCATTACGGCTGGAACTGGAAGCGGCTTTGCAAACACTCCGTTTGTTGTGGGTGGAGTAGCTCAAGCAACTGCCGCTAACAACTATGGGATTGAAGGCGCTTTCAGAATTACGCCGAACTTCACTTTGGGTGCTTGGGGTGGATATACCGAAGCATTCCGTCAGACCGGAGGTGGACGCGCTGATATTTGGAACTGGGCAGTTTCTCTGGGCTTCCCCGATTTGGGTGGAAAGGGCAACTTGGCGGGAATCATTTTTGGAATGCCGCCAAAAGTCACTCGGAACACAACGGGTCGCGATGATAATGGCGGCACAGCCTACCACTTGGAAGGTTTATACCGTCTCCGATTCAGCGATAAGCTCTCGATCACTCCGGGAATTATCGTGATCTTCAATCCTGAACACAACAACGCGAATAATACCGAGTACGTTGGCACGATTCGCACCACGTTCACGTTCTAATTAAACCGTTACTCGATTTTGAGATTCTGAAGCCCTGCAAACCTGTAGGGCTTTTTTGTTGATATTTGAAAACCTATAAACCCTAGTGAGAAACCGGAGTATACTGAAAGAAGCCTATCAACCTGATCCCAGAGTGTGCCCGTGGAGATTTCCTGTAAAAGTGAGTATGCGTTACTGGCGCTGATCGAGCTATCTGTTGCTTACGACAGCGGTGAACCGTTGCAAATTCGACAGATTTCGGCTCAGCAAAATATTCCCGATCGCTATTTAGAGCAGCTTTTAGCCACACTAAGACGGGGTGGAATTGTTCGATCACAGCGCGGAGCCAAAGGCGGCTATCTGCTCGCTCGTGATCCCTGGAAGATCACTTTGTTTGATGTATTGGCATGTCTTGAAGGATTCGACAGTCAGCCGATCGACCAAGAAAAGGCTTTGAAATCTGGTAAAACCCTAGAAGGGTCTGTGGTGTGTGAGATTTGGCAAGAAGCAAACAATGCTGCAAATTCGGTGTTTCAAAAATATACGCTGAAAGACTTGCGGGAGCGTCGTGATGCTCGTCGCCAACTCGACTTTATGTATTACATTTGATCTTCATCGATCGCGTCTTTTTACCCCTGATTAGTTTTATGCGTATTGCTCAGAATGTTACGGCTTTGATCGGACACACGCCGCTGGTTCAACTAAATCGCATTCCTCAATCTGAAGGATGCGTAGCTCGAATTGTGGCGAAACTTGAAGGAATGAATCCCTCGTCTTCGGTAAAAGACCGAATCGGGATCAGCATGATTTTGGCGGCAGAACGTGAAGGTTTGATTTCACCCGGAAAAACCGTTTTAGTCGAGCCAACTTCCGGTAATACAGGAATTGCGCTGGCGATGGCGGCAGCGGCAAAAGGATATCGATTAATTCTGACGATGCCAGAAACGATGAGTTCGGAACGCCGATCGATGTTGAGAGCTTACGGAGCCGAACTGGAACTTACACCTGGAATCGAAGGTATGTCCGGCTGCATCCAGCGCGCGCAGCATATTGTGGATACCACTCCTCACGCTTACATGCTGCAACAGTTCCGCAATCCCGCAAATCCTCAAGTTCACCGCGAAACGACCGCTGCGGAAATTTGGGAAGATACCGAAGGCGAAGTGGATTTCATCGTAGCGGGAATCGGTACGGGTGGAACGATCACCGGAGTTGCAGAAGTAATCAAGCAGCGCAAACCGAGCTTTAAAGCGATCGCCGTTGAGCCATTGAATAGCCCTGTGTTATCCGGCGGACGACCCGGACCACACAAAATTCAAGGAATCGGAGCCGGATTTGTGCCGCCTGTGCTGAACGTGAATTTGATCGATGAAGTGATTGCGGTTTCAGATGAAGACTCGATCGCGTACAGTCGGCGAATGGCGCGCGAAGAAGGGTTGCTTTCGGGAATTTCCAGCGGTGCAGCATTAAAAGCCGCGATCGAAGTTGGCAAACGTCCTGAAAACGAAGGCAAGCTGATCGTGATGATTCAGCCAAGCTTTGGTGAACGCTATCTCAGTACTGCGCTTTTCCAAGATGCGGAATTGTCGATGCCCGCGATGCTGAATGGCTAAGATTCGGGGACTAGAAAAACCGCTAAAGGTAGAAACTGATCGACAAAAAAGCGTTTCTCTAGTCCCTAGCTCTTAATCGCGTTCGCCTTTTAGAATAGCCACATGGCTACTCATACCCTTACCCACTACCAAATTCTCGACCTTGATCCGACCGCAACGCAGGCGGAGATCAAGCAAGCCTATCGGCGGTTAGCAAAACAGTTTCACCCCGATAGCAATCGTGCCACCGCAAGTCACGAGAAGATTTCTCGCATCAATGCTGCTTACGAGATTTTAGGCGATCCGCAAAATCGTCGATCGTATGATCAGCAGCTTCGATATTCTGAGCAACTCGAAACCGCTGGATTTTCTGAAGCAGAACTGCGATCGCATCGAGAACGTGCCGAAGCCGCACAAGCTCAGTACCGTCATCAGCGAGAAGCAGAACGAAACGCAGATCAGCAGCTTAAACTCTGGCTAAAACTGCATACTTCCGTGAATCGCATTCTGAATCAGATTATTCGTCCACTGAAATCGCAGATCAACGAACTCGCTGCCGACCCATTTGATGACGAACTGATGGAGAATTTTCAGGCGTATATAGAAGAATGTCAGGAACTCCTAGCGAAAGCGCAGCAGACTTATCGATCGATTCCGAATCCTCCGAGTGCAGCAGGAGCCGCCGCGAACCTGTACTACTGCTTGAATCAGTTGAGCGATGGGATTGACGAG
>CAXTDB010000133.1:0-4263 GCA_964242045.1 uncultured Leptolyngbya sp.
CGCGCCTGGAGTTTTGCCGAACAAGCTCACAAATCAGCAAGCCGCAATTAAACTCGCAATCTGTGATGATATCGGCGAAGCGGCTTACGACAATCAGCGGGTCGCAGCATCGCTCGTGGATTTGTTGCAAACCTCATCAGCGGCACTGGAATCGCGATATGGACTCGCGATCGCAGATCTCACTGGAGAAAGCTATCTCAAAACACTGGCAGAACTAAAATATAAAGGCGATGTCGAACGCACCGCGCGACAAATTCTCACAGATTTTCGCAAAGGAAACTTAGGAGCGATCGCGCTAGAGTTACCTCCAAACGAGTGAAAACTACAACTTCTTGATCCTGGGAACTTTCCGTTCTCAAACTCGTCACCTTACACTCAATCTCAGTTCTAATCTGGGCTAGAGCAATCGAACAAATTAGAAACTTGTTCAGCGTGATACCTTTTTTTTAGATAAATTCCTCTAATATTTCAACCATCGGTTTCCACGTAGCTCTGCAAGTCGTAGACCAAGAGCGCAATTTAAACAAACTGCATTAAACCTCTTGGTTCGTTCCTACTTGAACTCATTCTTTTGTGGCTGTTGGGGTGTTGCTATGTCACGAATTCGCGAAGTCGTTCAACAAGCGCTCACGACCGGACTACTCTCGATCGAAGCCGAAAATCAACTGCGGCTCCTGCTCGCATCGAAGTACGATCGTGAAGATTTCCGAGCCTTTATGATGCTGCAACGCGCAGCAATGTCAGGTTCCGTCAAACAAGAATCTCGTTTGTGTCGAGGCTAAGCCGAAAATTCGGTCAAAGGGTTCATTTCTATGGCAATCTGAAAGACAGAAACTCGCACCTTGCGAAATTCTGTCTTTTTTGCTATCGAGCCATTACCACCCCGTTATGCAAACTCTGTCTACTCCGATCGCTCCGGCTACTCCTCAGTACTCTACTGACACCACGATTCGTCGCCGCAAAACTCGCTCTGTCCCTGTGGGTAGCATCTCGATCGGGAGTGATCATCCCGTCGCCGTTCAATCGATGATCAATGAAGATACTTTAGATATTGAAGGTTCAGTCGCTGCGATTCGTCGTTTGCACGAAATCGGCTGCGAAATCGTCCGCGTCACCGTTCCCAGCATGGCACACGCGAAAGCGATGGAAGAAATCCGCGATCGCTTGCACAAAACTTATCTCCCGGTTCCCCTCGTCGCGGATGTTCATCACAACGGCATGAAAATTGCCTTGGAAGTCGCGAATTACGTGGATAACGTGCGGATTAATCCGGGGTTGTACGTCTTTGAGAAGCCGAAGACCACCGACTACACGCAGGCTGAAATCGATGCGATCGGCAAAAAGATTCGAGACACGCTCGCGCCTTTGGTGATCTCTCTACGGGATCAAAACAAGTCGATGCGGATCGGCGTGAATCACGGTTCCCTCGCAGAACGAATGCTTTTCACCTATGGCGATACCCCTGAAGGCATGGTGGAATCAGCACTCGAATTCATTCGGATTTGTGAATCGCTCAATTTCTACAATATTGAACTCTCACTTAAAGCCTCGAAAGTTCCAGTCATGTTGGCAGCGAATCGTCTCATGGTAAAACGCATGAACGAACTCGACATGGCTTACCCGCTTCACCTGGGCGTGACCGAAGCAGGAGACGGCGAATACGGTCGGATTAAATCGACTGCCGGAATCGGAACGCTCCTGGCTGAGGGAATGGGTGACACAATCCGCGTTTCCCTTACCGAAGCACCAGAAAAAGAAATTCCAGTGTGCTACGGCATTCTACAAGCGTTAGGATTGCGACGCACAATGGTTGAGTATGTCGCTTGTCCGTCTTGTGGTCGGACTCTGTTCAACCTCGAAGAAGTTTTGCAGAGAGTCCGAGAAGCGACGAATCACCTCACAGGTTTAAACATTGCGGTGATGGGCTGCATCGTCAACGGACCGGGTGAGATGGCAGATGCGGATTATGGCTATGTCGGCAAACAAGCGGGCTTCATTTCTTTGTATCGAGGACGTGAAGAAATCAAAAAAGTCCCAGAAGACCAGGGTGTTGTGGAACTCATCAACTTAATTAAGTCCGATGGGAAATGGATTGAGCCAAACTAGCAACCCAGAGAGCAGAACGATCGTCATGACGATCGTTCTGCTCTGTGCCATTGCAAAACTTCACTGAGAAAACTGGACAATTATTACGGATTGCCCTCAAATGCCTGTGTTAAATTGGGCATAACCTTTTTGTCACTTCTCCAGAATTTAAGCAGGTATAGTCATGACGAAACGCGCGCTTGTCTTAGGTGCAACGGCTGCCGCCGTAACCGCAGTGACCATCACCGGAGCCGGAATTCATCTAAATAAAGGGCAGGCGTTCTTTCGCGACAGTCCTAAAGAAGTTGTGGATGAAGTCTGGCAAGTTGTCGATCGCAATTACGTCGATGCCACCTTTAACCAGGTCGATTGGAAAGCCATTCGCACTCAGTACCTTAACCGCAACTACAAAGACAAAGCCGAAGCCTACAAATCGATTCGGGAAATGTTAAAGCGCTTGGGCGATCCCTACACGCGGTTTATGGACCCAGACGAGTTTCGCAACATGCAGATCGATACGTCTGGAGAACTGACAGGCGTAGGGATTCAACTGGCGGCGGATGAGAAAACCAAGAAACTCACGGTGATTTCCCCGATCGAAGGAAGCCCCGCTTCAACCGCTGGGGTCGCTGCCAAAGATGTCATCACCCAGATCGATGGCAAAAGCACCGATGGGATGGACGTGAACAAAGCCGTGACGCTGATTCGCGGTCCAGTCAACACTCAAGTCAAACTCACAGTTCTACGTGGCACTCAGCAGCTAGAATTCAACCTCAAGCGCGCCAAAATTGAAATTCATCCGGTTCGTGCCAGCGTTCAGCAATCTCCTACTGGAAAAGTCGGTTATATTCGCCTGGTTCAGTTCAGCGCGAATGCTGCCCCTGAAATGCGCGAAGCAATTCAAAAGCTCGAAAAAGAAAATGTTACAGGCTATATTCTCGATTTGCGATCGAACCCTGGTGGTCTACTCTACGCTAGCGTTGATATCGCTCGAATGTGGATTCAGCAAGGCGGCATCGTTTCCACGGTCGATCGTCAAGGCGTTTCCGACAAAGAAGATGCTAATAATCGTGCCTTAACTAATAAACCGCTTGTTGTTCTTGTGGATGGCGGATCAGCGAGTGCAAGTGAAATTCTCTCTGGCGCACTGCAAGACAACAAGCGCGCCACGATCGTTGGAACTAAAACGTTTGGAAAAGGCTTAGTTCAGTCGGTTCGCAGCCTTGGTGATGGATCGGGCATGGCAGTGACGATCGCCCACTACCTCACTCCGAACGGTCGCGATATCAACAAGCACGGCATCGATCCCGATGTTGTGAGCGAACTGAGCGAACAGCAGCGTCAAGCTTTGGTGAAAGACCGCGACAAAATTGGTACTGCCAACGACCCGCAATATGTCAAAGCGATGCAGGTTCTTAACACCGCAATCAGCGCAAAAGGCGCGAAATCAAACTGAAAAGTTAGGGAGATCAAGCGATTCTGCTGTCGTCTCCCGACCTTTCCAATTTCCTAGCTTGGCTGACACTTTCCAGATCGAATCAATCCAACCCGACGCGCGATCGCTTCTCCCTCTGAGGTAAATGGGCCCCAATGTTCCACCATCTCAGCGGGATTTGTCGTTTGATTGGCTTCTAGTTCATCCTCGGTCAAAATTTGACATTGGGCATTTGGTCGCTTCACCACATACCAACGCTCAGACCCACTCATAGCCCACAACCCTCTTGATACTCGCCAGTGACATCTGGGAAAGCTTAATCCATGTTAGGGGTCTGGCATCTCCGTGAAAAGGTTAAAACCGTAAAGATTTTCCGATCGCGCAAATATTTGCCTCCGCCCCCACTCGATTGATCCGACCCATTGATCGCTCAGGGATTTTATCAACGTAGGGATATGACACCAGAAACACAGCGTTCCTCGATCGCGCAGTACACCGAGGGGACAGCCCCGAATCGCGACATCACCCCGCCACCCGCTCCAAGAACCCCTCCTGCACCACCACCCGCCATGCGGACAATGCCGAATCCAGCGACTGAAATGACTGAGCCAGCATCGAGAATCAACACTGCTGCGGCGACTGAAACTTTCGCAATGCCTGCAAGTCGTCCTCCTGCCGCTCCTGCCCCGATTCCAGCTTCGCCCTCTGCTCCTTTGGGAATCCCAACGGGAGCGACACCTCCA
>CAXTDB010000133.1:4273-12315 GCA_964242045.1 uncultured Leptolyngbya sp.
TGGGACATCGCCCCACAAATCCGCCCGCGACCCCGACTCGTCGCCCTAGCGGTTCACCGACTTTAGAGCATATTATCCGCACGGCATTTGATAAAGGATTCTCTGATGTTCACTTGGGTGTGGGTGAAGTGCCGCGCTTCCGAAATCGAGGTGAAATCGAGTCCACCGAGTGGGGTGAAACCGATCAAGCGACGTTTATGAGTTGGCTGAGAGAAGTGCTGAGCGAAGAGGAAATCAGTCAGTTTGAAGAAACGCTAGATTTCGACGGAGCAACTCAGTACGAATTTGCACGAGTACGGATTAATATTTTCGGCTCTTTGTACGGACCTGCAATGGTTCTGCGTCTGATCCCGCTGAAAATTCTAACGCTGGAGCAGCTCAATCTGCCTGCGGTTTTCAAAGATATCTGCCACTATCACAAGGGCTTGATTTTGATTACAGGTCCAACGGGATCAGGGAAATCAACTACCCTGGCAGCGATGATCGATTACATCAACAAAGAAATGCCGAAGAATATTATTACGATCGAAGACCCGATCGAATTTATTCACAAAAGCCGCAAGTCGCTGATCAAGCACCGCGAAGTCGGAATGCACACCCGCAAGTTTGACAATGCTCTGAAAGCGGCACTCCGGGAAGATCCGGACATCATTCTAGTTGGTGAAATGCGGGACAAAGAAACCGTAAACACAGCACTAAAAGCGGCGCAAACAGGTCACTTGGTGATGGGAACCCTGCACACGAACAGCGCGGTGAAAACGATCGAGCGGGTTCTCAGTCTTTATCAACCGAGTGAACAGGCAACGATGCGGGTGGCTTTAGCGGAATCCTTGATTGCAGTAGTCGCACAAGGGTTATGTCGTACCACTGATGGAAAACGGGCTGCATTTCACGACGTTCTGATCAACACCGATGCGATTCGCGATTATATTCGCAAAGGTGAACTCGATGAAATTGAAGCGATTATTCCTCGCTGTGGATTTGATGGCATGTGTACGATGAACCAGTCGCTCTACAAACTGTACGAGCAAGGTCAGATCACCGAAGAAGTGGCGCTGGAAATGTCACCGAAGCAAAACGAAATGGCTCAAATGCTACGCGGTCGAGTGTAGAACTTGTTTTAAGGCTGTATCTGCCCCTGTGCTTTGTGCATGGGGGCTTTTTATTTTAGAAATCGGGATGATAGGATTTGAACCTACGACCCCCTCGTCCCGAACGAGGTGCGCTACCAAGCTGCGCTACATCCCGCAATGCGTTGTTTGCAATGCGTCTTTTATCGTAGCTTAAGTTTGCGCTTGCGTCGAGAGATTTGCTCAAAATCCCAGACTTGTTAAGATAGACCATGCAAAACGCGATCGCAAATAGGTAAAAACGTGGTTGTCAAACCGGAATGGCTACGGGTCAAGGCTCCGCAATGGGAACGAGTTGGAAGCGTCAAGGAAGTTTTACGAGATTTAGCGCTGAATACGGTCTGCGAAGAGGCATCGTGTCCGAACATTGGAGAGTGCTTTAACAATGGGACAGCGACCTTTTTGATCATGGGTCCCGCTTGTACACGGGCTTGTCCTTATTGCGATATTGATTTTGAGAAGAAGCCACAACCGCTTGATCTGACTGAACCGACTCGATTGGCGGAAGCGGTGCGACGAATGCGGCTTAATCATGTGGTGGTGACTTCGGTGAATCGCGATGATTTGCCGGATGGAGGGGCATCGCAGTTTGTTCGCTGTATTGAAGAGATTCGAGCCGTTTCGCCGAAGACAACGATCGAAGTTTTGATCCCCGATTTGTGTGGTGATTGGAACGCGCTGAGCATTATTCTGAGCGCATCACCTGAAGTTCTCAATCACAATACAGAGACGATTCCCCGGCTGTATCGTCGCGTTCGTCCGCAAGGCGATTATGCTCGATCGCTCTTATTGCTCAACCAGGTTCGAGCAATTAATCCAAGCGTTTACACCAAGTCCGGGATCATGGTGGGGCTAGGTGAAACCGATGCGGAAGTGCGCGAGACGATGCAGGATTTGAGAGCGGCGAACTGCGATATTTTGACGATCGGGCAATATCTCCAGCCGAGTCAGAAGCATTTAGAGGTGAAGGATTTTGTCACACCAGAGCAGTTCGATGCTTGGCGCGAGTTTGGCGAGTCGATCGGCTTTTTGCAGGTGGTTTCGACCCCGCTGACTCGGAGTTCGTATCATGCTGAGCAAGTTCAGGCATTGATGGAACAGTATCCGAGATGAAAATTGCGGTAATCGGGGCGGGGGCTTGGGGGTCAACGCTAGCGGAATTAGTGCGGGAGAACGGGCATGAAGTGGCGGTGTGGTCGCGGCGAAGTGGCAGCACGATCGATAAAACGATCGCACATTCTGATTTACTCATTTCAGCGGTTTCGATGAAAGGCGTTCGATCGGTGATTAAGCAAATTTCGAGCAGAATTCCAACGATCATAACCGCAACCAAAGGATTAGATTCTGAATCGGGAAGTCAAACAGCTTTACCGTTGTTGCCGTCGCAAGTTTGGCAGGCTGCATTTCCGGAGAGTGCGATCGCGGTTTTATCGGGTCCGAATTTATCAAAGGAGATTCAACAGGGGCTACCTGCTGCAAGCGTGGTGGCGAGCCAAGATCAATCCGTTGCCGATCGCGTTCAGCAAGCGTTTTCATCGTCTCGATTTCGCGTGTATACCAATGCTGATCCGCTAGGAGTTGAACTTGGTGGAACGTTGAAAAATGTGATTGCGATCGCGGTTGGTGCGTGTGACGGGTTGCAGCTTGGCACGAATGCGAAGTCGGCATTGGTCACGCGCGGACTCGCTGAGATGATTCGGCTCGGCACGTATTGGGGCGCGAAACCGGAGACGTTTTATGGACTGTCGGGATTGGGGGATTTGTTAGCGACTTGTAGCAGTTCGCTGAGTCGAAATTATCAAGTCGGCTATGGACTCGCACAAGGGAAAACGCTTTCCGAGATTTTGGCAACGTTAGAAGGAACGGCAGAAGGAATTAATACGACTCAGGTTTTGATCAGATTGGCGCAAGAGCAAGGGATTTCGATGCCGATTTCAGCGCAGGTCGATCGCTTATTGCGGGGAGAAATTACACCGCGATCGGCGGTCGGGGAGCTAATGCAGCGCGATAGTAAACCGGAGAGCGTTTGAAATGATCTCGCAGAATAGAGCCAAAAAAGGATCGCTAGCGCACAACATTAAGATAATTTCTGCTAATTTCTGAATCGGCTTGGTAAATTGGACAATAGTACAACTTCCCCCATCGATCGAGCGGAATTCTTTATGCTGAAAAAGAATCAATCAGTCTTTGCTTTCTTTCTGAGCGGTTTTCTCGTTTGTTCTGCTCCGCTTAGTTCGATCAAAGCTGTCCACGCTCAATCTTCACAGCAAGAGCTTACCCAACTAAAGCAAGAACAACAAGTACGATCGCAAGTTGAAACCGAAATCGATCGGGCGTTGACTCGTTCGAGTATGCTGCTCAACATTGCGCTGATTACATTAACCGTGTTTCCGATCGCGCTGCTTGTTGCCTTGTGGAAATTCCGCCGCATTATTATTCGAGAAATTGTCGATCGCGGATTAGAACAGCTTCAGCACTTATCTGAAGTGGAACATCAACTGCAAGGTGTTCAACAAGAAGCGGAACGCAGAATTCAACAGTCACGCGATGTGATCGAGCAACTTGAATGCGAAGTTCAAGAATTGCAGCGTAGAATTTCAGATGATGCGGAAAGTTTAACCGGATTGACCTCGCAGTTATCACGATCGCAATCGGAACTGTTAGCAGGACTCGAAACTCAAGTTAATTTATCAAAACGAGAATTAGAAAAGCTTTCCTCAGACTTCGTCGCGCATGTTTCAATGCTGAAAACGGATGCTGATCAACAGAACGCGATCGCAGCCGATCGATTCAGCGATTTGCACAATCAGCTAATGGCGCAACTCGACGGAATCGAGGCATTTGCCACTCAGCAGCAACAACTCACCGAAGAACATTTAACAAAATCGCAAACCTCATTTACGACGCATCTTGATCAGCTACAAATCGACGCGCAACAGCAACGCGATCGAATGCTGCAACGCTTAGCGCAATTCGAGCAAGATTACACCACGCAACTCAGCGAAACTCAAACCGATACAGAAGATCGACGGAATCAACTGCTTGAAGACCTTCGACATCTCAAAACAGAATTTGCAGCACAGCTTTCTGTGTTTCATGCCGATACTCAACAGCAGCGCGATCGAGTTCGTGAACGAATTGAGCAGTTAGAGACGGATCTTTCGGGCACAGCAACCGAAGCGCGATCGCATCTTCGTGAACAGATTGAGCAGTTAGAAGCGGATCTTTCGGGCACAGCAACCGAGGCTCGATCGCATCTAGAACAGCATCAGAACCAAGTGCAGAAAAATCTCACTCAAAAAGAAACAGAGTTGTTATCGCAGTTTTCAGAGATGGAATCGACTGCGCTTCAAGGTAGAACGAACTTCCTTGATAAGTTACGACTACTAGAATCGGATGCAGTGCAACAAAAGCAAGCCATTTTCAACAAGCTTCAGCACTTAGAAATCGAGTTCGTTTCTCAGCTTTCGGGACTGCGTGAACAAGCCCAAAATCGCCGCCCTGAACCAGTAGAAACTCCAGTCGTTGAGAAAAATTCTGAATTTGAGCAGGCTGAGGAGTTGTTTAAATCCGGTCGATTTGAAGACGCGATCGCACAGTACGATCGAGCGATTCAACAGCAATCGAACAATCCCGAACTTTGGCTTAGACGAGGTTTGGCGCTTGGACGACTGAAACAATATAAAGAAGCAATCACATCCTACGATCGCGCCATTCAACTCGATCCTGCTTATCCCGAAGCTTGGTGCGATCGCGGTGTGGCGCTGGGCAAATTGCAGCGACACGAAGAAGCGTTTCGATCGTTTGACCAAGCGGTTGAAATTCGACCGAATGACTCGATCGCGTGGCTGAATCGCGGTCTAGCGCTGCAAATGTTGGGGCGTTACTCTGAAGCGTTAGCCTCATTCGATGAAGCGCTGAAATTGAATTCTGAAGCCTATAAAGTCTGGAATTACCGGGGCTATCTCTTAGTTCAGCTAGAGCGCGATCGCGATGCGTTAGAAAGCTTTGATTTCGCGATCGATATTCAGCCGAAATACGCACCCGCTTACTACAACAAAGCGATTTGCTACGCACTTCAGGGACATACTCAAGCCGCGATCGAAAATCTAGAAGAAGCGATTCGGCTGAATCCTCGCTATCGAGAAGATGCCAAAAGCGATCCGGAGTTTGAGCAGATTATGAGCGATCGACGGTTTCGGCAACTAATCGAGCATTGATCAAAACGCTTCTTCTGATAGAGTCGATCGCTGCATCTACTATTAGAAACTGAACGTAAAAGTTACACCCTTATTTTTATGAATCAAGCCAAATTATGGATTGGCGTGCTTGGAACGCTAGTGCTGTACTGGATTTTAGTGAATGTTCTGCTTTAAGATCAGGATGCAATCTAGGCTGAATACAGATGTCTCTTCAAGTTTATGGAATTCCCACCTGTGGAACCTGTAAAAAAGCGCTCAAGTGGTTAGACGATCGCTTGAGCGTTTACGACTTCATTAACACCAAAGAGCACCCACCCGCCAAGACTGAGATCAAGCGCTGGGTTTCAGCTTTGGGAGCAAAACCGATGCGAAATACGTCAGGGCAGTCCTACCGCGCTTTGGGAGAAGAAAAACAGACTTGGACAGATGACCAATGGATAGACGCTTTCGCAGACGATGCCATGCTGCTCAAGCGTCCATTGTTTGTGAAAGATGGAACGGCTGTGTTTGTCGGATTTAAACAGGATGCACTACAGCAAGTCTTGAAATAAAACGGAGAGTTCAACGATGATGACACGCGCTAGAAATGTTTTAGGAGACGAACTACAAAGCTGCTGCACTTCGCCGACCACGGGATACTATCGCGACGGATTTTGTAGCACCGGAGCTGGGGATGTCGGAGTTCATGTGGTCTGCGCTCAACTCACAGAAGAATTTTTGCAATTCACTAAATCACGCGGCAACGATCTGAGTACGCCGATGCCGCTGTATGATTTTCCAGGACTGAAACCGGGCGATCGCTGGTGTTTGTGTGCGTCGCGCTGGAAAGAAGCGTTAGATGCGGGTGTTGCACCTCCAGTTGTTCTCGCTTCGACTCATGCCGCTACGCTCGAATATGTCTCTCTGCGCGACTTAAAGCAACACGCAATCGAGGAGTAGCATTTGTCTTTTTAAGTTGTGTTGAAAAAATAATATAGAGCAGTATCCTTAAGTACTTTGTGACATAGATTTTGTCATCAGACCTTAGGGAGAAGTTCGGTTATGGTTTTACCCGGAGTTTGCCAAGCCGCTGCCGCTGGAATGGCAGCACTGCAACTGTTTTACAGCACTTCGACTGGACTCTGGAATTCAACAGGCTGGTGGAACGCTGCAAACGCATTGGAAACGACGATCGATTACTCGCGCGTTGCAAATCAGCCGACTTATCATCATGTGATTGCCAACACCTACGATAAGCAAAAGTCAACGCGGTTTATCGAAGCGGATGTGTATGACGATCAAGGCTGGTGGGCACTCACTTGGATCAAGGCGTACGATTTAACAGGCGAAACTCGCTATCTCAACACTGCAAAATCCATCTTCAAAGACATGACCAAAGGATGGGATTCAAAATGTGGCGGCGGCATGTGGTGGCGAAAGGATCGCCAGTATAAAAACGCAATCACGAATGAGCTATTTTTTACCGTTGCGATCCGGTTGCATCAACGCACCGTGAATGATTACGGTAAAGGAAGCTACATCGATTGGTCAAAACGAGGCTGGAACTGGATCAAGCGATCGGGCATGATCAACAGCAAAAATCTCGTGAACGATGGTCTTGATAACCGCTGTCGCAACAATGGAGGAACGACTTGGACTTACAACCAAGGGGTTGTGATTGGTGGGCTAGTCGACCTGTACAACAGTACGAAAGATCGGGTGTATTTGAAGCAAGCTCAAGCGATCGCATCCGCCACGATGCAGCATCTTGCTAAGAATGGAGTTCTGCGTGAAGTTTGTGAACCGCACTGTGGTGAAGATGGCGCACAGTTCAAAGGAATTTTTATTCGCAATCTAGCTTATCTGCACGAAACTGCTCCTGAGCCGCGCTACAAAGCCTTTATCATGAAGAACGCGACCTCGGTTTTGTCGAATAGCCGCAACGATCGCCATCAGTTCGGTTTGAGTTGGGAGAAACGGTTCGATCGAGCCGATGCCGCGCGTCAAAGTGCCGCGATCGATGTGCTGAATGCTTCGATGCCGTTTGAAACTTGTTCGGCAAAAGTAAGTACATTACATCCCTTACTTTCATCTGCTCCCGCTCAGAAGAATCAAGTCAAACTGTTTGATCTGTCGTTCCAAACTGAAAAGAATCAGGATGAAGTGAACGGCTTGATGTCTTTTCTTGCAGTTGAGCGATCGCTGAAATAGAATACCGACACACAAAGTTATGAACTAAGATGCGATCGCTTTATTTTTTGCTCCCTGGAACCGGAAAACGCTTTGCTTGTGGAGGACTGTGGGCGGAACTGAAAGCCTTTGAATTAGCGAAACAGATTTGTCCAGCGCAAGTTGTGACTTATCGCCAACGTGAGAAAGAGGCTTTGTTTCTCGATGATGTGCTTGAGCAACCAGACTTGAGCAACATGATCTTTGTGATGAGTTGGGGATTTGATGTTGCAAAGTTAGCAAAGCGATTAAAAAATCACAATGCAATTTATCACGCTCATAGTTCAGGCTATGGTTTTACGCTTCCTTCTAGTGTTCCGATCGTCACAGTTAGTCGCAATACATTAGGGTACTGGGGGCAGCATTCACCAAATTCGCTGATTTACTATTTACCGAATCAAATCTCTGATGAATTTAGTGTTTTAGGCTTGAATCGCGATATTGATGTTTTGATCCACACTCGCAAATCATCAGAGTATTTGATTGATCAATTAATTCCGGC
>CAXTDB010000134.1:0-12257 GCA_964242045.1 uncultured Leptolyngbya sp.
TGCTCAGTGAAGTCATCGAGATTCGATCGCAGCCCGATATTGTTTTGGTGCGGCAGAGAGTACGCACGTGGGCGATCGATCTCGGATTTAGCTTGATAGAGCAGACTAAGATTGTCACCGCTGCGAGTGAACTGGCGCGAAATACGCTCGATTATGGCAGCGGCGGAACGATGACGCTCGATCTAGTGAATCGTGAGCATCGATCGGGATTGCGGCTCAGCTTTGAGGATCAAGGTCCTGGCATCGTCGATATTGAGCTAGCATTGCAGGACGGCTATACTACGGGCAAAGGGTTAGGACTGGGACTCGGAGGCGCAAAACGGTTAATGAGTGAGTTTGAGATCACTTCAGAAATCGGTAAAGGAACCCGCATCGTTGTGATTCGCTGGCGACGATGAATCTTTCTGAAGATAGTCTGAGCGCAACGGTCGATCGCAGTACTGTTAACGTGAGCTTGAGAGCAGTGATTCGCGACGATTGCGAAGTCGGAAAGACCCTTAAATTCCCTACAAGTGAGAGACTTTAAAACGGAAAGATTGCTTTGAAACCGAGGATGCTTTCTGGTTAAAGTCCCCCTGTTAAATCGACAAAAACCGCTTCGCGCAGGTCAAGCTGCTCAACGTCCAATTTACCTGCAACTGATGAACATAGAACCGATCGCTTTACCCATCATTGAAGACAGCCAAGTTGGTGAAGCAAGACGGCTTGCCGTCACCCTCGCGATCGATCTCGGATTCGATGAAACCGCTCGCGGAAAAATTGCACTGGTCGTCACAGAAGCCACCAAAAATCTCCTCAAACACGCGAAAAATGGAGAACTCTTGCTTCAACCGCTGAACACGCCCGAAGGCACAGGGATCGAAATCATTGCGCTAGATTCAGCACCCGGCATTCAAAACATTCGTCAATCTCTGCAAGACGGCTTTTCGACCACGGGAACCTCTGGAACTGGGCTAGGCGCGATTCAACGGCTTTCGACCGTGTTTGATATCTACTCACTGCCGCAAGTAGGAACCGCTTTAATTTCTCGATCGTGGCTGCCGTCCGATTCAGCAGAGCTAGGGTTTGAAGTCGGGACGGTGAATTTGCCGAAGCATAAAGGAGTCGTATCTGGGGATGCTTGGGCGGTTAAACAACAGCGCGATCGCGGTTTGTTTCTCGTTGCCGATGGCTTAGGATCAGGAACATTGGCAGCCGAGGCATCCCGCGAAGCAGTGAAAATCTTTCAGGCAAATACAGAGTTGCATCCGCAAAGCATTTTAGAAAAGATTCACGCTGGGTTACGCAGCACACGGGGAGCAGTCGCCGCGATCGCTGAAATTTTGCCCAACGAACAACTCGTTCGATTTGCTGGAGTGGGTAACATTTCAGCAGCGATCATCACAGGAAGTACCAGTCGCAGCATGGTTTCTTACAATGGCACATTAGGGCTAACGGTTCGCAAAGTCGCTGAATTTTCCTATGCTTGGTCAGATGAGTCGCTGCTCGTGATGCACTCGGATGGACTCGGAACGCATTGGACGCTCGATCGCTATCCGGGTTTGAATCAGCGTCATCCAGCGTTAATTGCAGCAGTGCTGTATCGAGATTTTCATCGATCAGCAGGAGCGACAGATGATGTTGCGGTACTGGTGGCAAAACCGAGGCACGAGGGAACGCGATGAACTTTTCCGATCGCCACAATTTCGATGATTCGTCAGAGCGCCTCACGATTCTCACCGTCGAGATTCGCTACGAACAAGATGTTGTTTTAGCTCGTCAGCGCGCGCGCCAAATTGCTGGTCAACTCGGATTTGATACCCAGGAGCAAACTCGCATTTCAACGGCAATGTCAGAAATTGCCCGCAATGCGTTTATGTATGCGGGCGGAGGGAAAGCTGAATTTTGCATCACGAAAGAACCGCCCCAAGTTCTATTCATGCGCGTTTCAGACGCGGGAGCAGGCATCCAGAATTTACCCGCGATTCTCAGTGGTCATTATCAATCTCCAACTGGAATGGGGTTAGGGTTAATCGGTGCAAAACGGTTAATGGATGCAGTGCAAATCAATTCGCAGCCGGGGCGAGGCACGATCGTACAGTTGATCAAAACACTTCCCAAGCAAACCGCACTGACTCAGCAGCACATCGGGCAGCTTGTCGATCAGCTACTGCGCCAAAATCCCCAAGATCCTTACGCGGAAGTTCAGCAACAAAACCAGGAACTCTTGCGAACGCTCGAAGAACTGCGGCAACGGCAAGAGGAGCTTGCTCGATTAAATCAAGAGCTAGAAGATACGAATCGTGGAGTTGTTGCGCTTTATGCTGAATTAAACGATCGGGCTGAATCGCTGCAAAAAGCAAGTGAAATCAAAACGCGATTTCTTTCGGATTTGAGTCACGAGTTTCGATCGCCGCTAAACGGCATTTTGAATCTTTCCAACATGCTGTTAAGTCATTTAGACGGGGATTTAGGCGAAGAGCAAACCAAGCAAGTGACCTTTATTCGTCGATCGGCAGAATCGCTCACAGATTTAGTGGATGATTTGCTGGATTTGGCGAAAGTAGAAGCAGGTAAAGCGGAAGTCAAGGTAACTCCGTTTCAAGTTGAGGATTTGTTCGGTGTTTTGCGGGGAATGCTGCGCCCGTTACTGAGTGAAAACAGCGCTGTGAAACTCATTTTTGAAGATGGAATTCAGCTACCTGTATTGCACACCGATGAAGGCAAAGTCTCTCAGATTCTGCGGAATTTTGTTTCTAATGCGCTCAAATTTACCGAACGTGGCGAAGTCAGAATCAACGCAGAACAAGGAACCGAGCAAACGATCGTCTTTACGGTGGCAGATACCGGAATTGGCATCGCCTTAGAAGATCAAAAACGCATTTTTGAAGAATTTGTGCAAATCGACAATCCGCTACAGCGACGATTTAAGGGAACTGGATTAGGATTATCGCTTTGTCGGAGATTAGCAGAGCTACTCGGCGGAACGATTCATGTTCAAAGTAGCTTAGGGGTTGGATCTACCTTCTCGATCGTGTTACCGCTGCAATACCAAGCATCGATCCCTGAGTCAGTCTCTCAATCAAACGAGGCGAAAGCTCAGAATCTAACACCGAATCAATTTGACCAGCGAGTTCTAGTCATTGATGATGAAGCGACTGATCGATATACGATCGCGACTCTGCTTTCTCAGTTGTCCTGCACCGTGATTGAAGCAAAAGACGGATACGAAGGACTTTACCGCGCCAGAACCGAACAACCAAACGCGATCGTGCTTGATTTATTGATGCCCGGAATCGATGGGTTTGAAGTGTTAGCACAGTTAAAAGCTGATTCATCGACCTGCGCGATTCCTGTACTGATCATGACCTCGAAGCCATTCAGCGCAGTAGAACTTGAGCAACTGAGAGCGCAGCTATCATCGCAAGTGATTGCAATTCTTTCAAAGCAGGCAGAGTCTCAACAAAGCGCGATCGATCACCTGAGAACGGTTTTGCAGCAGAACGATTGAGTTTATGTTCATTTCTCGATACGGTATGAGTACGTCTTTTTAGACATTCAAACTCAGATTTGATTTCAGGGTGTTTCTCAGGGTTCGCTAGAGTTTTGCCCCCCCTTACCTGAATGGTTTTATGTTAAACGTTTCTCAAACCGATCCCGATTTGATTGAAGATTCGCCGCCTGTAGAAATTGAAGCCCCTCCCGCTCGATCAACTCGCCTTGGTTTAGAGCCGTCGATCGAGAATCCGTGGCGCTATGTCAAGGTGAATAGTCGTCGTCCGTATCGTGCCGAACCGTTTGATCATGCTGTACCGCTATCCCCGCTCCGCGATCGCGATGTAGAAATTATGGCGGGATGGTTCGATTTAATCGACATGAGCGAAGTTGAAGAAGATATCCATTATCATTTATCGCTGCTGTATCCAGAACCACCTTGGGAAGATAACCTTGATCTCAATTTTCTGAAAGACCACCTCTGAACTTCGTGAAGTTTGATTGACAAGTCGAGCAATTTTTGAAACCACAGTGCGACGATATGAGAAATTTGCCGATCGTCATGAGAGTTTAAAATGCTAGATTTCAATGCACTATTTGAATTTTCTCGATCGAATTGCGTGGGAATTTGTACGTTTCTCGTTCCTGCCAATTTGCTCACGACTTCTCTGACATTGACGCTCACAGGACTGGCGGGATCGCCGCGTCAGATTTTGATTGCAGCGGGTGTGGCTTCACTGTTTTCTGGCATTATGGTGCTGCACGTTCTGACCTGGTTTTTGATCGGGGTCGTGATGATGCCGACTTACATTTTGCTGAGTTTAGGCAGCTTGTGTTTCGTGACGAATCTCGTTGCCTTGTTTCGACAAGACCAAATCAGAGAACTGCTGCGCGCTTTAGTGAGAATTTGCACTAGAGTAGATGTGCCCGCCAGAATCAAGTTCAATGACTGAATTGCCTAACGACGATCGCCACGATCCAGCGACAAACTCGATCGCTCCCACAGAACTCGATGAAGACTGGATTCCTGATGCTGATCCAGAGCCGAATTCTGAGGAACAGCGTCCGATGCGTCGTCGCGTTGATCCAGATAGCCCGATCGTCATGGTGGAAACAGCGTTTTTGGCGAGTGCGGCGAGTTTAATTTGGCTCGTGAACACCTATTTTCCACTGGGCCCGTTTTTGCAAATCTTTTTCCCGATTCCGATCGCATTAATCTACATGCGTTGGGGGAGTCGCGCGGCATGGATGGGATGCGCGATCGCAGGATTATTGCTCTCGGTACTTATGGCTCCGGTTCGCAGCATTCAGTATGTGATTCCGTATGGATTGATGGGAGTGTTGCTAGGGGCATTGTGGTATCGTCGCGTCAAGTGGTTTGTTTCGATTCCGCTCGGAACGTTATTAGGAGTGTTGGGCGCGTTCTTCCGGGTGTGGCTAGTTTCGATTCTGTTGGGTGATGATTTGTGGCAGTATGGCACGACTCAGGTAACAAATTTTTTGGATTGGGTCTTTACGCTTTTAGGATTGTTGATTCAGCCATCGCTTGCATTGGTGCAACTGTTTGTATTTCTATCAATTATTGCGGTTAACACCGTGTATCTGTTTGTGGTGCATTTAGTGGCTTGGTTTTTGTTTGATCGCTTAAACAATCCGATTCCACGTCCGCCTCATTGGGTGCAAGTAATCTTTGACAATGACTGATGCCGTTGCTATTTACACGCAGGAAGCGCAGGCGCGATCGTGGATTGATCGACATAAAGGAAAAAAGCCGCATTTCGCTTGCGTTCTGGGATTTACAGAAACCGGATTGATTCCCGGAATTTCAGCCGCAGGCGCGACATCTACGGATCGACAATTTACAGCGATCGCTGATGCAGAATTTCTTGTAAATGGTGTTCAACCGAATCCGAAATTTCCATTACCGCCGCTGCATGTTGGCGCGTCTCCGGTATTGATTTCTCGTGCAGTAGTTGAAGCGTTAAACATTCCGGTGAGCGTTTTCGATGCGGGATTACCGCGATCGCCTTCGATTGCTGCGATCAATTTACAAGGCAGTCCGGCTCGCTGTGTCAGTACGGGTAAAGCGTTAGATTTGTCGATCGTTCACCATTTGTTTAATCAAGGCTTGAAATGGGGTGAAAAACTCGCTCTAGATGCCGATTATTTAATTTTGGGAGAATGTGTCGTTGGTGGAACCACAACGGCTCTAGCCGTTCTAACCGGGCTTGGAATTGATGCGGTTGGAAAAGTTAATAGCAGTCATTCCATTTGCAATCACGCGCAGAAATGGGAACTGGTAAAGCAAGGACTAAAATTGCAGCACGATGATCCGTTCTCGATCGTCGCTGCTGTCGGTGATCCAATGCAAATTACGGTTGCAGGAATGGCGATCGCAGCAAGTCGATCGATCGGCGTTTTACTCGCGGGCGGAACGCAAATGTTAGCGGTGTATGCGCTGATTGGTGCGATCGCGAAATCTTACGCTTGGAACCCCGATCAAATTGTGATCGGAACAACGCGATGGGTTGCGGAAGATCCGACCGGAGATACTGTTGGGCTTGCAGCATTGTTGAGAGATGCCACCCTGATTGCAACTCGATTAAACTTCGCTCACTCACATTGGAGTCAGCTTCAAGCGTATGAGCAAGGATTTGTGAAAGAAGGTGTGGGAGCGGGAGGATGCGCGATCGCGGCTTCGGTCTTTCAGAACTGGGGACAGACTGAATTATTAAACGCGATCGAACAGTTGATCAGTCGGATCTAAGTTAGTGAACTCTCTGCGCTAAAAGCTGTTCTTCTAGGGCTGCAATTCGATTGTAGGCAGCGGTGAGTTGAGCCGTGAGGCGTTGAATTTGAATCTCTGGAGAAAGCGATTTTTCGCCGCTGTGCGAGGACGATTCAATCGAATGGCTATCTGCTAAAACGTCTTTGTGTTCGAGCGAAGAATCTCCTGATCGCGAATAAGAATAGCCAAATCGTCCATTCGTGGTTCCGAACGTCGATCGACTAATTCCAGAATGAGAATCAGACTGCATTTCGGTCAAGGCTTGCGCCAGATTTGCTCCTAAATGTTCAATAATCTGGTGCAGCGAATCTACCTTACTGTTGAGAGCGTTGATCTGGGTTTGGATGGTATCCATTAGTTAACCTTTTACCCCTACTTTTCTTGGACTTATAGTAATTCACCGATTTTGATAGAAGCGGTTTATTCCTGAATCATTTAACGTTTTGTCGAGATTCAAGATGTAGCGAAATAAACGGATGAGTACTTGGTTTGATTTGGTTTCAAAAGGTGAACAAAATCTAACCTAAAGAAAATCAGCGGAATCAAATCTAAAGTAAAAATAAAGCAATACTGACTGCGTTCTAATTGCTTTCTGAGCGAATAAAGAAGCTTTTAAACAAAGAAAAGGAAAATTCGATCGTTCTTTAAATAAAGGTGAGTCATCATCTAAAGTGGCTATCAAGAGATAGGGAAGTTTTCGACAGAAATTGATCAAATTCTTGCTGATAGAACTAAGCGGGTGTTTGAAAAATATGAAAGGTTTTTCTCGCTTCGCCCTACTAGCCCCGAATTTCATTCGAGGGGCGGGCAGTGTAATGAACGATTACTTTTCAAACATCCTCTAACACCAAGTCCTTAACGCATATCACAACCGTCTCTAAAACTGGGATAGAATCGCTTTGATTGCCCTGCTTATTGCTCAAAACCGTCATGCTGGATTTTCAAGAATTCTTTAATGCCTGCTCCGGACTTTGGAAAACCGAGCGCATCTATCACTACATGGACAATGGTGAGATTGAACGCTCTTACACCGAGTTTCAAGTGAATCCGCTGACCGATGACGAGAAAGATAAGCTCTTGATGCCGAACGACAATTTGCAGATCGATCGAACTGCAGATGCAACCTTTCCAGGGTTCTCGATCGCGTTTGATACCGTCTCAGAAACAGGCGATCGCGTTTCGATGAGCCTGAAAGCGCTATTTGTTCCCGATACAGCGGTGAGCCAGACTAGCGCGCCAAAATTACCCATGCCTGTTGCCGCTGAAGTGCCGGATGATGTGATTCAAGGCTTTTATTTGCGCGATGAAGGCTATTCTGAAGGCGGCGCGATCGCGGGACGATTCACGTATCAGCCGAGTCGCCAAACGCTTGAAATGACCACGCACTACAAGCGATCAGTCGCAGTCGATCAAATGCGATTCATCTCACCGGATACGCGACTAAGAACGATCGTCACTTATCAACGTCCAGAAGCTGGACAAACTCCTACCGTGACTACTTTGATCGGTTTTGGGGTAGAACGAAAGAGTTAGCAGGATGACCAGCATGGATCGACGAAGTTTTCTACTTGGAATCGCAGCACTCAGCACCACACTCAGCGGATGTAACAGTCCAAATCAGTCGGCGTTCCGAGTCCGCTTGCTCAAAAATTCGATCCCGGTTCAGCTTCCTGATCAATTTCAGAAACAACTCACCGAGTTCAAAGAAACCCAGCTAGATTTCAAGCCCGAAAATCAGATAGAAACACTATTTACCAATCTGCAAACCTGGAAACAGCAAGTTAGCAAAGTAGCACCTGATTTTAAAGTTTATCCGAATCAACTCCCTTTCAATCTGCCATTCTTGTCCCCACAAGAAGCAGTTCCCGATTTGATCACAATGGGCGATTACTGGCTTCCCGTTGCCATTCGACAAAAACTGATTCAGCCTCTCGATCCGAAAACCTGGCAACTCTGGAACCAACTCCCCGATCGCTGGAAGCAAGTTGTCACCCGTGATAATCAAGGCAATCTATTAAAAGCGCGCGATCGCAACAATACGCCAATCGTTCCATCTCAAGTGTGGGGCGCACCGTATCGCTGGGGGGCGACAGTGATTGTGTATCGAACGGATATATTTCGCGATCGCAATCTCAAACCGCCGCAAGACTGGGCAGATCTTTGGCGCGAAGATCTACGCGGACGAATTGCCTTACTCGATCAGCCGCGAGAAACGATCGGGCTAACGCTGAAAAAACTCGGTCAGTCCTACAACACGGCTGATTTAAGCAAAGTTCCAACTTTAGAATCAGAATTAACCGCTTTGAATCGCCAAACGCGCTTCTACAGTACTGATTCTGTTTTGCAGTCGCTTTTAATCGATGATGTTTGGATGGCAGTCGCTTGGTCTACAGATGTGTTGCAAGCGATGAAACGCAATCCCTCGATCGCTGCCGTTTTCCCGAATTCCGGTACGGCGCTGTTTACTGATCTTTGGGTGCGTCCTGCCGCCGTTCTTTCCAATCAAGATAAAGCGGTGCAGTCTGTACTCGCGCAATGGATTAGTTTCTGTTGGCAGCCGTCGATCGCGCCGCAACTCTCCCTTTTAAGTCAAGCCGCATCACCGATTCTTTCAACCTTAGATCCGGCGACTTTTCCCGATCAGCTTAAACAGAATTCGCTACTGGTGCCGTCAGCGGAATTGCTCGATCGTAGTGAATTTCTCGAACCGATCAGCGATGCCACGATCAAGCAATATCGCGCACTCTGGGCTAAAATCCGAGTGTCGGTTTGATCGGCGACCAGAAATTTGTTTTTGCCAACATATCAAAGGATGCACAAGCAGTCGCTTTCGGTTCCGTCTGCTTTTCCGCCACATTGGAACTGAAACTGCACGTAAACGCGCCTAACATTCCGCCTTGCGGATCAAACACGCGCAGATTGTAGCCATAATCCGTGGTTGCTGCGCCAAATTTTTTGATGAACTCGTAGCGATCGAAGAAATCTAGCAAACTCCAAAGCTGAGCATTCACGACGACATCTACTCGATTCGGTTCGCCTGTTCCTCCACACGCGAGCCAGCTATCGATTAATCGCCGTCCAAATTTGTCTTGTGCCGCAATCTGATCGCGAATCCACCACAAACTCGGCTGAGTTAGTTCTGATTGATCGATCGTGGTGTTGGTGATTCCTTGAGTTGTCGGCGTACACATTCCTTGCTGAACCATTTCCGGTTTAAACGGCGCAGTCGAAGGTGCAAGCGATGGTTCTGCCAAAACACTCTGACTGATCACCCCGACAATTAAACTTGCCCTTGCAAAATGGTGTAACACTGTTGGGATCAGGTGTTGATGTGCCATAGTTTAGTTCGATCGAGTTTACCGCTTGACGCTGAATCAGAGGTGACAGTGCCCGCTTTCTTTGTTGTAGTCTAACTTTTCTCAAACTAAAATCCCATGTTCGATCCGCTCCGTCGCTTGAAATATCTACCTTGGACTGAATTACTCCAAGTAGCAATCGTTACGGTTGGGTTTACGATTCCGATCGACTGGCTGTTGATTCAAGCCGCAAAGGTTCCAGCACTACGTCCGTCGATCGCTCAATTGTTTAATTCACCGCTGAGTCTGCTGATCTTCTTAGGTGCTGCTGTAGGTCTGGGAGCGCTGGCAGTCGCGATTATGGAGCGCTGGTTTCGGCGGATTACGATTACGAACGCGAGTCTGTGGGCGCTGGTTCCTTGTCTGGTGTTGTGGCTATGGCTGCGATCGTTTCTACCTGAAACGGTTTTTCCGCAACTGCTCACTCCTGTTGTCAGCTTTGAATCGCTGATGGGCATCATTCTCGGTGTGTTCTGGAAAGGAAAACCCTATTGGCGCTGATTTAATTTGCAGTCACAATACGCTACCGTAGTTTCAATCCCTCACTTACTCAAAGGACACTCGAATGATTGCTGTGTATTGTGCCTTACTGATCGCCATGCTGGTTGGAGTTGTTGGCGCAGTGGTTCCTGGCATTCCAGGCACGAGTGTAATTTTGGCATCGATCGTCATTTGGGGCGCAGTTCGAGGATTCGCAGATATTACGATCGCGCTGACAGTTGGCGTGGTGGTCTTTCTATTGAGCTTAGGAATTGATTTTCTTGCAACGTATTGGGGAGCGAAAAAAGCTGGTGCAAGCAATTGGGGACAAATCGGCGCATTTGTCGGATTCATCCTCGGATTTTTGGGATTTTTGCCAACTTTACCGATCAGCGGTCCGTTAGGTCCGATCATCGGCATCTTTTTCGGACCGCTGGTTGGGGCAACCATTGGTGAATTCCTTTATCGCAAAGATGCCATGATCGCGATCAAAGCGGGAGTTGGGATTGTCGTCGGTTCAGTCGTTGGAAATCTGATTCAAGGCGTTTTAGCGATCGTCACCGTAGCAATCTTCATTTTCACGACTTTTCCTCAGATCCAAGCTGCGGTTCAAGCGATGAATTAAAGTTTTTGCGATCGTGCAGGACAATTGAGGGTTTTACTTTCTCTGACGGCTTTCGGCTTTTCGGGAGCTTGTACCGACGGCTTCAGAGATTGGCAAACTAAACTTTCTGTTCCCGATGGAGTCACCGTAACGATGCCGACATAGCTTTTCAAATCAGTTTCGCGCGGTGCGGCAGAAATGATCGAATCCGTTCCGACTCGTAATCGATAAGCGTAACTATAGCTTTGAGAAATGATGTTTGCAGATCGCTCTAATTCTTCTAAACTGCTGGCAAAACGTTTGTTCTGTTGATAAAACTTTTCTTGCGCTTTGGTCATCGCTTTTAGGTAAGTTTCCGCTTCGTTTTGTTTCGCTTCAGCGCTATCTTGACGCGGCTTAATCGCTAAATTCTCTGAATTTTGCGACTGACTTTTTGCAGTTGACCAAAGCGCAGTCGTTCCTCCAGCGATAAAACCGCCAATCACAACGAATACAACCGGAACCGCATACACTCGCCAGTGCGTTTTCAGCCACGATCGAAACGACAGCGCTTCTTCATCAAATTCTTCTTCGGTTTCGTGATCAACTTCGTCTCCGATCGTCGATTCCTCGATCGGCTCTTGCACTTCAATCGGTGGGGTCAACGTTGCCACACGCGACGACTCAGACGATCGCAGTGAGAATTCTCGCGACCAGGAAAAGTCTTCTTCGCCGATTTTTTTTCCTTGTGCCCGCACCGATCGAATCGAATCATTGCCCAACTCCAGCAGCCCTTTCTGAATAAACGTCACTAGCGTTTCTTGATTCAGCGGCTTTTGCGACTCCAAAAAAATGCACAAACAGTCTTGATCCATTCCCGCTCGTGCTGTGATCCCTTTCGGAGACAACACCGCATTCATCAATGCTGCGATCGCAGTTGGCTCACCTTGCTTCGCGAGTTCTAATAGGTTCGACTGTTCCATAGACACACTTACTTGCTAAACGGGCATCGTGCGAATTGCCTTACTTTACCGTCGAAAACTCAGTTCTGTCTAATCATCTGCCGCGATCGTCGATCGCGGCAGATTCAGAACCGCTTGAATGAGAGAATTCTTATTTACTGAATCAGGAATTAACATTAAACCGGATTTTGATGAAATTGCAGCAAAGATTTGCGCTAACAGCAATTTAGCCTATTTTCGCTGTGAATTCTTACCGCTCCGGGGAACACTCAAAATACAAAGGCAACTTGACACAGAAGTCTGTGAATCTGTCACTTCAGGAGTAGAGCGGTGCAATCTGTTAAGCAACAGCAAATTCTCGGCTATTTCATCGAAGAAGCTAAAGAACATCTAGATACGATCGAGCAAGGCTTGGTCGATCTTGCGGCAACGATGGCAGATTCAGAGCGGGTGAATGAGCTTTTTCGAGCGGCTCACTCGGTTAAAGGCGGAGCGGCAATGCTCGGCTACGATGGCATCCAAAAAACCGCGCACCATTTTGAGGACTGCTTCAAAATCCTGAAAGAACATCCGGTTAAAATCGACCAGCGTTTAGAAGATCTATTCCTTAAAGG
>CAXTDB010000135.1:0-5119 GCA_964242045.1 uncultured Leptolyngbya sp.
CGCCAATATCCGCTTGTTTGAGTGCGGGCGCATCATTTACCCCATCTCCGGTCATCGCAACAATATGATGCCGATGTTGGAGCGCTTGAACAATTCTCAGCTTATGTTCCGGTGAAACCCGCGCAAACACGCTGACTTGATCGACTTGACTTTCGAGTTCGGGTTGACTCAGTTTCTCAAGCTCTCGACCTGTAAGGACTCGATCGCTCGATCGAGCAATGCCGAGATCTTCCGCGACCGCCTGCGCTGTTAGTTGATGATCGCCTGTAATCATCACCGGACGAATGCCTGCTGTTCGACAACGCGCGACAGCATCCCGCACTTCTGGACGCGGTGCATCCAACATCCCTACTAAGCCCAACCAAATCAAATTTGTTTCAGAACGGTCTTCCGATGCCTCTGGCGGAATGGCTTCCCAAGTTCTGTAGGCAAATCCCAGCACTCGTAAGCCTCGACTTGCTAGCGCATTATTTTGCTGGAGAATGGTCGCGCGCTGTGCATCGGTCAGCTTTTCAATGCGTCCGCCTGCTTCAATCTGAGTACAGCGCTCTAGCGTGAGTTCAGGAGAACCCTTCGTGAACATAAAATAGGGTGCGTGACTTTGATCAACGATCGATAAACTCATCGTCGATTCGTGCCGATGTCCGATCGCATCGACAAACACACTCATCCGCTTGCGTTCTGACGAAAACGGAAACTCTGCCACGCGCGGCAACCAGCGATCTTTCTTGTTTTTATCGAGTCCCGCTTTCGCTGCAAGCGATAACAATGCACCTTCGGTCGGATCGCCTAGAATTGCCCATTCTCCTTGTTCTCGCTGAAGAACTGCATCATTACATAAGACACACGCTAACAATAAAGCTTGCAAATCGGGTTGATTCTCTGGCTGAATCGCTCGATCGTCAACCAGAAATTCCCCGCTTGGACTGTATCCTTCCCCTGTAACCTTGGCAGAACAGCCGTGAGTATGAACAGCTTGAACCACCATTTTATTCTGGGTCAATGTTCCGGTTTTATCCGAACAAATCGTCGTGACTGAACCGAGGGTTTCAACCGCTGGAAGCTTGCGAATTAAAGCGTTCCGTTTCACCATTCGCTGTGTTCCAAGTGCCAGCGTTACGGTAATTACAGCAGGTAAGCCTTCTGGAACGACTGCAACCGCCATGCTGAGAGAAACTTTCACCAGTTCCTCGAATAAGCCGGGATTAAACAACGTTCCACCAACAATCGTGACGGTGACTAAAATTAATGCGCCTGTTACCAGCGTATTGCCCAACTGATTCATTCGTTTCTGTAGCGGAGTCGGCTCTGTTTCTACCGACTGCAAAGCTGCCGCAATTTTTCCGAGTTCTGTCCGCATTCCCGTTTCAGTCACAACCACGGTTCCGCGACCTTGAACGATTTCTGTTCCTTCAAACACTAAGTTAATTCGATCGCCTAACGGTGCATCTTCGGGTAAAACCACTTCGGCTTGTTTGTTGACCGCATGAGCTTCCCCTGTTAAAGCGGATTCGCGCGCTTGTAGATTCGCCGCTTCAATCAGTCGCCCATCTGCCGAAATTTTTACGCCTGCTTCGAGCAACATCACATCGCCCGGAACCAGTGTTTTAGAATCTACCTCCATGATTCTGCCATCGCGAATCACCCGGACTCTCGGCGAGGATAAGCTTTTAAGTGCAGCTAAAGCTTTCTCAGCGCGACTTTCCTGAAGATAGCCCAGCGCACCATTCAAAATCACGACGACAAAGATTGCGATCGCATCTTTTGGAAATGGAAATGTGCCTGTGGTAAAGCCTTCTCGAATATCCAAAATGGCAGAAATTACTGCCACTGCGATCAGCATCAACAACATAATGTTCTTGAACTGATCCCACAAAATCTCTAGCGGATTGCGTCCTGCTGCTTCGGTCAGTTCATTCGCACCGTATCGGTTGAAGCGCTCGATCGCAGATTGGCTCGTCAACCCGATTTGACGATCAGTGTCGAGCTTATCCAGCGACAAATCTGCTTCCAGCGTGTGCCAAGCCATAGCAGCGATCGGCTCAGCGATGCCTGAGTGTGACATGGAAGACATAATATTTAATTCCAAAATGCTTCTTCTACCTATAGCACTATTTTCTAGTATATTGATAGTTTGTCCAGCACTATTAATTAGTGTGAAGAAGCATGAATTCAATCAAGATCGTTTGTAACTGATTCAGGGATGGAAGTAAAACGCCGCTCCTACGGCTGCATAAGTCACGAGCAGCATTGCACCTTCTAGCCAGTTTGACTTGCCATCACTGCTGATCGAATTCGTTAATAGCACCGCGATCGCGACTGCCAACACTTCAAACGTATTGAAGTCCAAGTTCATCGGTTGTCCTAAAAACCGTCCAATAATCACCAACAAGGGTGCAGCAAACATCACAATCTGTAAGCTTGAACCCATTGCTACGGCGACTGATAGATCCATCTTGTTCTTCATCGCAAACGTCGCTGCTGTAATGTATTCCACTGCGCCCCCAAAGATCGGGATCAGAATCACGCCTGTAAATAAGTTGGTGAATCCTAACGTCGAAATTGCCTTTTCTAAGCTCGATACCAATACCTCAGACACAAACACAAGCACGATCGTACAAATCAGCAAGACTCCAATTCGTTTCCACAACCGCGATCGTCCTTGGCTTTCAAACACATACTCGATTTCTTCATCTGCAATCTGATAAATATGACTGTGTGTTTTCATCGAAAACAACAGCATCAATCCATAAAAGAGCAGCAGCAGAATCGCGAGAACCAAGGAAAAATTATTCATCGTTGATTCCTGCAAGCCTTCAGAGGTGAGATGAATCGCCGCAGGAGTCAGCAAGACAACCAATGCTAGATTCAGCGAAGAAGCATTAATTCGTGCGACCGTTGGCTGAAAGCTTTGTTCTTTGTAGCGAATGCCACCAAGCAGCGTTGCTAGTCCCAGCGCTAACAGCAAGTTTGCCACGATCGTTCCTGTGATACTTGCTTTTACCACTTCGACTAAACCTGCGCGCAGCGCCACGATCGATACAATCAGTTCGGTTGCATTACCGAACGTTGAATTGAGCAATCCGCCGAATGTAGGTCCAATAACTTCCGCAATGCCTTCGGTCGCGTGAGCAATCCGGGCTGCTAACGGTATGATTGCCAGTCCCGATGCGACAAACACCAGCACCGGATTCAACTCTAACCATTCAGCGATTAGGGCGATCGGGATAAATGCCAGCAAACACAGCAATACCAAATCCTTTTTGGACAGCTTCGAGCCTTTTGCCACTGTTGTCATGGTTTTGACCTCTAAATATATGAGATAACAAATGCTGTTGAATCAAGCTAGAAACGAATGAGATTAAGCCTGATGCGATGACTGTCTCGAATTGCGATCAGAATGTCGATCGTGCATTATCACCCGAATACAAAGCATTCTGTCTGAAGTGTGATTTCCCTTAACACCAAACAGTGAGTAATAGACTGCTGTAGATGTTCATCTTATAATTAGCGTATCTAGCCCATGTTAGAGCTTGAAGCCGGACACGCTAGAATGAGTTCAATTCACTGCTTGGGTAACAATTCGTGTGGAACAAGTAGGATATCAAATTGTACATGCGATCGCTGGACGAATTCGACTTCGAGTTCCTTGGCTCGAAACCGATCCACAGGCAACCAGCAACTATCAACGCTTGGTGGAAGCACTAAACGGTGTTAAAGCAGTGCGAATTAATCCGCTGGCACAGTCGATCGTTGTAGAGTATTACCCCAGAGGCATTAGCCTCTCCAACATGCAGGAGACGCTGATTGCTGTAATGCAACAAGTAAAACTAACTCCGCCTGCTGCTGCACCAACGGTTGAATCTGAATCGGTTAAATCTGAATCTGTGAGTGATCCGGTTTCAGTCGAATCGCCCACAGAACAATCCAGCGAACCGTCTCCAGCCCCGATGCCGCAGCCTCAATCAAAGCAGTCGATCGTGTCTGAAATTCCTTCGCCCTGGGATGAAGAACCTTCAGATCCAAATTCGACATCATTGTCAGAACCGACTCCAGAAGAACCGTTAAATCATACGATCGGGGAAACAATGATGAGTGATTCCGTTTGTTCAACTGCCTCACTTGCCAAGCGATTGAAAGTGACTTCTCAAGCGATTACTCGTCGTCGGACGAAATCAGATTTTGGACAATGGACACAGGCGCAAGACCCCGATGGCATTGCTTGGAACTATCACGAACACGATCGCTTATTTCGCCCCATCTCTACAGTTCAGGAGATGAAATAGACCTGTTTTCACAGATTATAATGAACACCATTGTTGATTCAGATTGCCCAATGCCTACTTTATTCCCGATCGCTAGTGTTCCTGGACTGCCAGAAGCAAGAGTCAATTTCAACAACCAGGGCTTGATTCCCTTGCCAGTGTTGCAGACTCGAAACACGACAGTTCATGCGTTTCTATGTGTGAATCCGCCTGCAAATGCGGATGAAGAATTTTGGAATGCGGTGAGAGAATGTCTTGTTGCTGCAAGTGCAGGTGCAATTATTGCAGGAACAATGACAGGCGGAATTGCCGCATTGCCAACCTTTATGCGCGTGTTCGGGGCAAAAGCGGCAACCAAAGGAATTGAATTAGTCACCAGTCAGTTTCAGTTCATCACGGAGACAACATACGGTGATTGGGGCGTTTAGCTTGACGCGATCGCAGCTTCACCGGACTCGGTGTTCGATGATCAAACAGCGGTCGCGTTCCATGCACAAACTCAGCAATCATCGCAGAACTATTGTTCGTAATCACATTGATCACCGGATTCACACCGAGGATCATGCCACCTCCGATCTGAATCAGTAAGTTTGGTAGAACAATAATCGCTGTGTTTTCATACACGACTTGCATTGCCCGTTTCGCGATCGCGATCGCTTCGATCACACCTTGCAAATCTTCGTGCATCAGAATCACATCTGCGGTCGAAGTCGGGTTGTCAAACGCGATCGCAACATTCGCTTGCTCAGCCCCAAAGCTTCCCACCACTGCAACAGTTTTACCATGATGCTGAAGTCCAGAGACAAGCTTGAAAGCTTGATCACTGTGGCAGGGTTGATGTTGTGGAATGCCGC
>CAXTDB010000135.1:5140-11909 GCA_964242045.1 uncultured Leptolyngbya sp.
TGTTGTTGAAGGCATGCGATCGTCGTTTCTACCTCTGATCGATTGATCAGTTCGGACGCATCAAACACGATCGCATCCACTTGAGACAGAATTTCTAAAGTTCGGGCACTGCGAATATAAATTCCATGACGTGCCGCGTAAGTTAATGCACTCAGGAGCGTTGTGTGAACTGAGATCGGAATGCCACTACCAAAGTCAAACTGGAATGGAGAAACGGCTGCTCCAAAGTTTCCGGTGAGCGCGAACATGGCTCCACCGAAGAGGATCGTTGGCACGATCGCGCTTCTTACAAATTCCGCTTGCTGTACTCCCAACTCTGTATCGTGTACCGGAGCGGATAGAACTAAACTCGCTACTTTGCCGATGCGAGTCTCAATTCCTGAATATTCTGCGACAACAATCACTTTTCCAGTCAGCACCAGCGCAGAAGCATAAACGACTTGACCTTCGGCACAAACAGTTGGAGAAATTACGCCTGTTAAGCCGCGTTGATCAAGCAAAGCATTTCCTTCAGCGATCCAACCATCAACCGGAATGCGTTCTCCCGCAATCACGGTGATTCGATCGCCCCCTTCGACCGCTTTTGCTGCCATCCATTGTCGATCGCCCGCTCGATCGACCAATACTTCTCGATCAAACCAATCTAAGATATCTTGCGCCTGTTTTTCTCGCTGTTCTGCTGTTGTGCCGCGCAATGCTCTACGAGTTTCAACTAAAACGGTTTTGAGTGCAGGCGCAGCAAATTGTCCTTGCAGCGTTTGCAGTCCCATCCACAACGAATCAAGCAGATCAATGTTTGGCTGGCGGCGATTGACTAAGCTATCGGTTGCCCGAACCACCCACGGCAACGCCGCCCCCGCGATCGCACCGCCGACTAGGATCGCAGGCAATTCCAACGGAGCCATCAGCAACGCTGCTCCTAAGCTCAGCACAGGCAATCCTAAATCTTGCCAATGATTCACTTCTGGATCAGTTTCAATCGGATTAGCGGCTTGATCCGGCTCGATTCCGTGGGCTTTACAAATGCAGCTATGAACGGCGGATTCAGCGATCGAGAAACTCGGCTGATATTGAATCACGATCGAGCTTGCTGCCGGATTAATCCGTACCTGCGTAACTCCTGCTAAAGATTCCACAAACCCGCTCAACTTTGATGCAAATGCCGCATCATGAGCAAGCTGAGGAATCCGAATCCGTAACCGCCCCACAACGCTGTGAACGATCTGGTAATTCATCAGAAAAAACTAATACTGTAGGAGAAAATTTCTGCTTCTCAGCCTTATCTTAAAGGAGTCGATCAGTTTGAATCACACATCTGTTGCATAACTTTTTGAAAGTGCGCGATCGTACTCTCCAGAAGGGAACGCCAAACCTGCGAAATGGTCATAACATTTACTGTAGATTTCGCATTCCATGACTGCCCAACTTGATAGATCCGCTCTACCCACTCTGCCGCGTCTTCGTCCTATGGCTTCGATCGCTCGCAAAAACCTATTTGAAGACATTCCGCGCTTTCTAGTCGCTCAAGCTGGAATCGTGTTCGCTGTTAGTCTCGTCACGATTCAGATCGGAATTTTGCGCGGCTTTAGTCGATCGACCGCGCGACTCGTTGATCAATCGAGCGCGGATCTCTGGGTTGCCTCAAAAGATATCGTGCATCTAGAGCTATCTTCCCCGATGCCCGCTCAACGAGTCGAAGATGCTCAGAAAGTGGCAGGAGTCGATCGAGCCGAAGCCTTAATGATTCGATCGAGCATTTGGCGCGACAGCACTGGAAAAATTAATCCGATTCGGATCTACGGCTTTGATCCAAACAGCCGCATGTTTGCTGGATGGCAAATCACCCAGGGAAATCTCGCTGCATTGAATCAGCCTTACACGGTGATGGTCGATTCCAATAGTTTGAAATCACTCGGACTGCATCAGTTAAACGATCGCGGCACGATCGGAGCGTTCAACGCTCTGCCTGCGACTTTTGTAGGAACCACACGCGATACGCAGTCGATCGCGTCGAGCGCGTTTATCTACACTTCATTAGAAAACGCCAACGCTTACGGTCTCGGTAGTTCAGATACCGGAGTCACCTGCACTCGCAATCCTAGTGGTGAAATCGCCTGCGCGAATCAAAACCCCGCCTTTACCAATCCTGCCACTAATCCTGCTCCTCCCCGTCGGGTCAATGTTCAAGACCCGATTTCTTTTGTCATGATCCGCGCCAAACCGGGTGAAGATCTCAACCAGCTAAAAAAACGCCTCGAAGCTGCTCTGCCTGATACCCGCGTTTATACTCAACCCGAAATTGCTAATCTCACGCGATCGTACTGGACAACCCGCACCGGAGTCGGGTTCGTGCTTGGACTCGGTGCAACCGTCGGCTTTGTGGTCGGCATGGTGATCGTCGGGCAAATTCTCTACTCGTCTGTGTCCGACCACATTCGTGAGTTTGGAACTCTCAAAGCGATGGGTGCGTCAAATTGGGTAATCTACAGCGTGATTCTAGAACAAGCGCTTTGGATGGCAGTATTAGGATTTATTCCGAGTATTGCCTTCTGTCTCGGTTTGGGTGCGTGGACGCAAGCGGCAAAAGGCATCATGATTTTGATCACGCCTGCGACAGGAGCGGGAATTTTCGTCTTGACTGTGGTGATGTGCGTAGGCTCAGCCTTGTTCGCGGTGCAAAAAGTGACAAGAGTTGATCCAGCGATCGTATTTAAAGCCTAATCGGGTGTGATATCTGCCTGAAATTACGGAGATCAGCGTAAAATTTTTGAATGATCTCGACGCATCTGCACACAGAAAGACATCTTTCTAGTCTTAAGACCTGAGATCCGTTTACACATCTGTCACATGAATTCATCCCATAGCAGAATTTGAACTTCTAAAATGGAATTGAAGTCTAAACCTGAAGAGGATGATAACTCTGCCTCAACTTGATTAAAGTTGCAACATCGCTTGTCATTCTACCCGGAGTTTAGCGGTTTGCTCTTGAAGTCATTCTTCAGAAAAGACCGTTTTGACACCGCTCCCCACACACCCGTTCTTCTAAACTGTTTTCCTACCGTCTGTTAAACGAATGACTGCAACCTCGATTGATTTGATGTTTCGCGCTGAGAGCCGGGCGATCGAACCCTGCCCGAACAGCTTGGATTGGGCGGATAAAGCGATCGCTGCCTGTGGGGTGGAAATGGTGTACCAGACCGGAGGCGATCGTTATCAAGCGCTGCGCCAAGTCGATTTATCTGTGCAGCATGGCGATATTCAGCTTCTCATGGGCCCGTCGGGATCGGGTAAAACAACCTTGCTTTCGATTCTGGCAGGGATTTTAACGCCGACTGCGGGCAGTGTCCGCTTAATGGGTCAAGAAATTACTAAGCTGTCGAACTCTAAGCTAGCCCAGTTTCGGCTTGAAAACATCGGTTTTATCTTCCAAGGCTTCAATCTGTTTCCGGCACTAAGCGCGATCGAGAATATTGAAGTCGCGCTAAACCTCAAAGGCATTCGGGGATCGGGGGCACGTCAGCAAGCTTTGGAACTGCTCGAACAAGTTGGACTTGCTGATCGAGCCAATCAGCAACCGAGAGATCTTTCCGGTGGACAAAAACAGCGAGTCGCGATCGCTCGTGCCCTCGCAGGCAATCCAACCTTGATCATGGCAGATGAACCGACTGCCGCACTCGATTCTCACAACGGTCATGCCGTAATCGAACTTTTACGATCGCTTGCCAAGGAGAAAGGGCGCACGGTGCTAATTGTGACTCACGATCCTCGAATTGCAGATGTGGCAGATCACATTGCTTATCTAGAGGATGGCATTTTGCAGAGCGATGGACGATCGGAAGTCGATCGATTTCGAGAAACTCTGAGCCGATGATTTAGGAAGGCGGGATTTTCTCCCGCCTTCCTTGTGAGCGATACGATCAAACCTACCTTCAGATAGATCGACTTCATTAGTGAAATCAAGTAGTTTATTCATGTGAACGAAACGAACTGAAACGTCTTTCAAGCAAGTGAGTTCACTCATCGTTTCTATGATTCTTTCCTATAGCTGAAACTGAATTATCGAAAAAGCGATCGCTTTTTCCTAACACTATCTAAACACTGAAGGAGCGCTGTCATTGGCAGCGCTCTTATCATTTTTGCGCTTGAACTACTTGTAAACTTCCACCTGCATAAAGCTGTAAACGTTGAACTTTAAATCCGATTTCTTGCAACAAATCTTCAAGATTCAGTTTAATTAATTGCCACGCTGTTTCTGTTTCAAATAACCAGAAAAACACCGCTAATCCAGGAGCGAAAATCGGATTCGTTGGTGCATGAAAATCGACCATTGTAAACACGCCGCCCGGCTTGAGAACTCGGTAAACTTCTTGCAAAATTTGGCGTAGTTGAGAAGCCTCCATTTCGTGCATTGCAGCGCTGGTATGAACTAAATCAAACGAATCGTTCGCGATCGGCATGTTCTCTGCGAATGCCTCAATGTATTCCGCTTCTGGGACGTTTTGTTTGGCGCGTCGAATCGATAACGGTGACGCATCTAATCCGGTGACATGATGCGATCGCTGCACTAACAATTGCGTCGTTTGTCCGCTGCCGCAGCAGAGATCAAGAACTTTGGTGTTTGGCTCGATCGTGATTCCCTGCAATGCTAACTGTCGAAACCGAGCTTCGCCGCCGACGCTCAGCGCCGCAATTCTTGAAATTCCGTCATACAGCCACTGATACTGATAGCTCCAGTCTCTTAAAATCGTCGCCATTTCAATCCCTCTTCATTTTTCTCAGGGCATTCTCCACCGCTTGTTGTTGATCCCGATGAGTAATCCATTGATGATAAGTCCGGGTGTGAACGAGTACCGAATGCCCCATCATCTTCGCAGCAACCGTATCCGAGAGTCCGACGTGGATCGTTCTTACCGCCCAGGCATGACGCAGATCGTATGGAGAAAAAGGCACTTCATAGCGGCGAAACTGAGCCGTTACCCGCTGTCCCACTTGTCGCAGTGTCGTCTTACTTAAGTCTGTTTCAACCTGCGGTAATTGAATCTCTCTCAGGTTAAACGTTTCGATCCAATCCGGATAAAATGCCCAAACTTGGTGGCTTCCTGTTTTTGTTGTGGAAAGAACTTCGATCGAGGTTTCTCCCCGCTTCAGTCCATTCAGATTGCAGTAGAAAACCTCGTGATTTCTCAACCCAAACGCCGCCATCATGCCATAAACAAACCGCCAAGCTGGATTGGGAATCTTCTCCCAAATTGCTAAAATTTCCTCATCTGAAGGTAATTGTCGCGCTTGGGTTTGACTGGCTCCGTATCCGCCAGAAAGCTTTTTGAGGTCGGTTGGCAGCGCTAGATTGAGAAACTCAGCAAACGCGCTCAGTGTTGTACAGCAGAGTTGGCGACTGCGCGAATGAATTGAAGTCGAGTTGATCGTTTTATAAATCGCTTCAGTCAGCGTCAGAGTGGGAGAATCAATCGCGATCGCAGCTAATTTTCTCAAATACGGTGCGTATGCGGCTGTCCAGGTGGTTTTGGTCGCAGCGGGATTAATCGATCGATGCGGTTGCTCAAAAAAATACTCTTCAAAGGCAGCGATTTGTTGATTCAACGTTTGCTGATTTAGACGTTTTCCATCGCTAAAGCTGAGATACTCTCGCCAATCGAATTTGTTCTGAATTAACTGCGCTGCGACAATTTTCGCTTCTTGCTCAATCTGCTTTAATCCAGCGGGAGTCGCGGGAAATCCTAAACTCAGACGCTGTTGGTACGGACGCAGGCGCGAACTATCCGGACGCGGCGGCAGCGTTCCTCGAAGCGCTAATTTGATGCCGCGTCTTTCTACTTGAAGTCCCAACTGTGCTGCTTTGAGGCGCTGATTGGTTTGAGAAATCCGCGCGTCTAACGCCTCTAAATCTGCCATAACCGAATAATGCTAGAAAGTTAGAGTCTGTTAAAGCATTTATTCTACGGCGACTCGATCAAATGTTAATTAATCTTGATATTTGTATTGGGTATTTAACCTCATTGAATTTTTTGCCGAGATTCCTTAGACTTGCTTCAACTTGCAAGGGATTTTATTGTTAAAATCGGTAACAAAGCTGAGAAGAAATAGGGATATAACATTGCTATGGGTCGCGTAGGAGTTTTACTACTGAATCTTGGGGGACCGGACAAGATCGAGGATGTGCGTCCCTTTCTTTACAACTTGTTCGCTGATCCAGAGATTATTCGGCTACCGTTTCGTTGGCTTCAGAGTCCGCTGGCTTGGTTGATTTCGACACTACGATCGAAGAAGTCCCAAGAAAATTATCTCCAGATCGGCGGTGGCTCTCCGCTACGTCGCATTACCGAAGAACAAGCCCAAGCGCTGCAAGAACAACTCCGTCAGCGCGGGCAAGAAGTTAGCGTTTATATCGGAATGCGCTACTGGCATCCGTTTACCGAAGAAGCCATCTCTAGAATTAAGCGCGACCAAATTGAAAAGCTTGTCGTTTTGCCGCTCTATCCGCAGTTTTCGATCAGCACCAGTGGATCGAGCTTCCGACTTTTGGAGCAACTTTGGGAACAAGATCCCGCGCTACAAAAGATCGACTACACCGTAATTCCCACTTGGTACGATCGACCCGGATATCTAGAAGCGATGGCAGACTTGATTGCTCAGGAACTCGATCGCTTTGAAAATCCGGACGATGTTCACATCTTTTTTAGCGCTCACGGAGTTCCAGTCAGCTACGTCGAAGAAGCAGGCGATCCATATCAGAGCGAGATTGAGCAAT